>JBBPYA010000226.1:0-12529 GCA_038200385.1 Mycobacteriales bacterium | reverse complement strand
CACCGAGGACGCCTGGTTGTTGAAGTCCACAACGACGAGCCAGCCCTGCCGGTTCTGGGTGTCGAACGTCGCCTTGGCGTCGGTGATGGGGGTGCCTTCGATGATCGTGGGCCCGAGCAGGTACTTCACGCTGCCGTCGGTGCTGCACGCGGCGACATAGGACTCCGGCAGGTCAGGAGTTGTCGCCGTGGTACTCGGGTCCTGCTGGCAGTTCAGGGCGGCCAGCTGCGCCTGGGCCTGCTCCTGGGTCTGCGGCTGGCCGCTCCCGGCCGCGCCGCCGCTCGCCGCCGACGTGGGGGCCGCGGGCGTGGGAGTCGCCGCGGTGGGGGCCGCCGACGTGGGAGCGGCGCTGTCACTGGTGGCCGGCGCGGTAGAGGTGGGGTCCCCCGGGAGGAAGCCGGCCGAGGAGGACGGCGCACCACTGGCGGGGGGCGCACCGCTGGCGGTGGGCGCGCCGCTGGCCGGCGGCGTACCGCTCGGCGCCGCCGACTGGCCCGGCGCCGATGGTCCGCTGGGGGCCGCGCTCTGACCGGGTATGGGCGTCGGGGTCGGCGCCGCGACGGCCGGGACCGGCTGCGTGACGAGCGGACGCAGTCGCAGCTGCGCAGTCTGGCCGAGCGACTTGGCCTGCTCGCCGTCGGCGCCCGGGACCGAGATCACGATGTTGGCGTTGCCCTCGGTGACGACTTCGGAGTCGGCTACCCCCAGGCCGTTGACCCGGCGTTCGATGATCTGCCGGGCCAGGTCCAGATTCTCCGTCGTCGGAGGCTGGCCGTTCGGCGTCTGAGCGGTCAGCGTGACCGTCGTACCGCCGATCAGATCCAGGCCGAGCCGGGGCGTGTTCGTGGAGCCGACGAAGAAGACCAGCGCGTACAGGATCACGATCGTCGCGATCAACGCACCGAAGTATCGCCCTGCGCGCAGCTGCCCGGGTGGTCCTGCCACGAAGTGTTCTCTCCTCGGTCATCCGGCCGTGAAAAGCCGGAGTGGGTCACAGCACCGGACCGCTACGGGCGCCGGTGCCCGAACTGGTGGAGCGCTCGGCGGACGGACCGGGTGCCCCTGTGCCAGGCCAGTATCCCCCGTGTCTGCACGGCGTCCGGGGCATTCGACGTTCCGCGTCCCCCGCGACCGACCGGTGGCCCGGTCCGACGACTAGCCGGTGTCCTTGCCGAGGTCGACCCCGCCGCTGTCCTCGGCGATCCCGCCGGGCGCTGCGTCGGGGTCGGTGCGCGCCTCGAGGACCGCGGCCCGTGCGAACCGCACGACCGAGCCGGGCGCGATCTGCACGTCCAGGGTGGCCTCCTGCAGCGCGGCCACCTCGCCGTACATCCCGCAGGTGAGGACCACCGGGGTGCCGATCATCAACGACTGCTGCAGGACGGCCTGCCGTTCGGCCACCTTCTTGCGCTGGCGTGCCGGCAGGACGAACAGCAGCACGAATGCCAGCACGATGAGCAGTACGGGCAACAGCTGCTGCACGGATCCAACCCTCTCCTCGGCGCCTCGCCCCGCTTGCGCGGTCGACGACGCGGGCGAGTCTAGGCGCTGCGCGGCGTGCCGCCCAACCTCGCCGCACCGCGGCGGCCGGATCCGCGACCCGCGGCTGCGTCGCCGGCCGCCCGACGGAGGCGCCTCACCGCTGGTCGAACAGGGTCTGCGAGGCCTCCGGCCGGGTGGCTCGCGCGGTCGGCGGTGTCAGGCCCAGATGGGTCCACGCCGCCGCGGTCGCTACCCGCCCGCGTGGGGTCCGGTCCAGCAGCCCGGAGCGCACCAGGAACGGTTCGGCCACCTCCTCGACGGTCTGCGCCTCCTCACCGACAGCGATCGCGATCGTCGACACGCCGACCGGCCCTCCTCCGAAGCGGCGGATCACCGCGTCCAGCACGCAGCGGTCCAGGCGGTCCAGGCCGAGGTCGTCCACGTCGTACACGGCCAGCGCGGCCTTGGCCACCTGCTCGGTCACTATCCCGTCGGCGCGTACCTCGGCGTAGTCCCGGACCCGGCGCAGCAACCGGTTGGCGATCCGCGGGGTGCCCCGGGAACGGCCGGCGATCTCGGCCGCCCCGTCCGGGCGCAGCGGGACACCCAGCAGCTGCGCGCTCCGGCGCAGGACCTGCTCGAGTTCGGCGGCGGCGTAGAAGTCCATCTGGGCCACGAAGCCGAACCGGTCCCGTAACGGGCCGGTCAGCAGTCCGGAGCGGGTGGTCGCGCCGACCAGCGTGAACGGCGCGACGTCCAGCGGGATCGCGGTGGCGCCGTGCCCCGTGCCGATGATGACGTCGACCCGGAAGTCCTCCATGGCCACGTAGAGCAGTTCCTCGGCCGGCCGGGCGATCCGGTGGATCTCGTCGATGAACAGCACGTCGCCCTCGATCAGCGTCGAGAGCATCGCCGCGAGATCGCCGGCCCGCTCGATCGCCGGCCCGCTGGTGATCCGCACCGGCGCGCCCAGCTCCGCGGCGATGATCAGCGCCAGGCTGGTCTTGCCCAACCCGGGGGGTCCCGACAGCAGCACGTGATCCGGTGGCCGGCCGCGGCGGCGGGCCGATTCCAGGACGAGTTCGAGCTGGTCCCGTACCCGGGTCTGCCCGACGAAGTCATTGAGCCGGCGCGGCCGCAGCGAGGACTCGACCTCGCGCTCGTCGACCTCGGCGTACGGCGAGACCAGCTGGCCGGGCTCCCCCGCGGCGGGTTCGGGTCGGGTCACGATCGACCCAGGATCCGCAGCGCCCGCCGCAGCAGCACCGCGAGTTCGACGTCGTCGCCGGCGTCCGGCTCGACCGCGGCGACGGCGTCCTCGGCCTCCTTGCCGCTCCAGCCGAGCCCGACGAGGGCCTGCCGGAGCTGGTCCCGCCACGGGGCGGACGGGGTCACCAGCGAGGCCGCGGCGCCGGGCAGGTCGTCGCTGAGCGACCCGATCCGGTCCCGGAGTTCCACGATCAGCTTCTCCGCGCCCTTACGTCCGACCCCGGGCACCTGCACCAGGGTGGCGATGTCGGCGGTGGCGACCGCCCGCCGCACCTCCCGCGGCGGGTGGATCGCCAGGATCGCCTGGGCCAGCCGCGGGCCGACGCCGTTGGCGGTCTGCAGCAGTTCGAACAGGCCGCGCTCGTCGTCGTCGGCGAAGCCGTACAGGGTCAGCGAGTCCTCCCGGACCACCAGTGAGGTGGCCAGCCGGCCCGGCTCGCCCACCCGCAGCCGGGCCAGCGTGCCGGGGGTGCAGTGCACCGAGACCCCGAGGCCGCCGAGCTCGATCACCGCGCTGTCGGGACCGAGAGCGAGGACCTGCCCGCGCACGCTGGCGATCACCGCGCGCTCCTGGCGCCGTGACCGGCCGCCGCTTGCGCGAGCCGGGCCTGTGCCCCGCCCCGCCAGATGTGACAGATCGCCAGGGCGAGCGCGTCGGCGGCGTCGGCAGGCGTAGGTGGGAGCTCCAGGGCCAGCAGCCGGGTCACCATGGTGGCGACCTGTGCCTTGCCGGCGACGCCGGAACCGGTGACCGCAGCCTTGACCTCGCTCGGAGTGTGCAGGGCCACCGGGCAGCCGGACTGGGTGGCCACCAGGATCGCGACTCCGGCGGCCTGCGCCGTCCCCATCACGGTCCGCACGTTGTGCTGGCTGAACACCCGCTCCACCGCGACCACGTCCGGACGGTACGTCGTGATCAGCCCGGTCAGGGCCGCTGCGAGCGCGGCCAGCCGCGCTCCGATCGGGTCCGCCGCCGGGCTGCGGACCACGCCGTGCTCCAGCCGGATAAGGCTTCGCCCCGGACTGCCCTCGACGACCCCGAAGCCGCAGCGGGTCAGCCCGGGATCCACACCGAGTACCCGCACCGCCGTCCCTCCGTACCGCTGCCGAACACTTGTTCGAGACGGTATCGGGTCCTTCGGTCTCCCATGCGGAGGACACGCCCTGCTCGGCGCTGTGCACAACGGGTGGATGGCGGGGGGATATCCAGCCGGCGCCTGGGGATAAGACGGGCCACCCTGTGCACAGCCCGGGAACCTCTGGGGATTTCCCGAAAAGATGAGAAGAACCCTTGCGGCGCAACGACTCTGGCGACTAGACATACGTCACGTCACCGGCAACGGAGGACCGAGTCCCGGAGTCACATCCGGGAGGTGCGAGGCACTGGGAGACCAGGCGCGTCGTGCGCGGGCCGCTGCTGTCAGCGACGCGGGCGCCACTGGCGCCGGCCGGCGAGCGATCGTGGGCGGGCGACATGGCGACCAGGTCGCCGGGAGACCGGTCGGGCGAGCGATCGCCCGGTGCGGGTGTCCGGGTTGCCGACGGTTTCGGGCTCTCCGCCTCTGGGCGGGACGTCGGAAGACCGGGCCGGGCCCCTCCATCGGTTGTATGGAGGGGCCCGGCTTCCGTCTGTCCTCCATCGTGCCCGCCGCGTCGACGGAGCCGGCTGCGACACGCCGTCGGCAGGCCTCAGCCGACGGAACTCATGATCTCGTCGGACACGTCGAAGTTTGCGTACACGTTCTGGACGTCGTCACAGTCCTCCAGCGCGTCCATCAGCCGGAACACCTTGCTCGCCGTCGGCTCGTCGAGCTCGACCAGCACGCTGGGCAGGAAGCTGGCCTCCGCCGAGTCGTAGTCGATCCCCGCCGCCTGCAGCGCACTGCGGACGGCGACCAGGTCGGTGGCCTCGCTGACCACCTCGTAGGTCTCCCCGAGGTCGTTGACCTCCTCGGCCCCGGCATCGAGAACGGCCAGCAGGACGTCGTCCTCACCGAGACCGCCACCGGGCACCAGCACCACGCCCTTACGGTTGAACAAGTAGGACACCGAGCCGGGATCGGCCATCGTCCCGCCGTTGCGCGACATCGCGGTACGCACCTCCATCGCCGCCCGGTTCCGGTTGTCGGTGAGGCACTCGATCAGGAAGGCGACCCCGCCCGGTCCGTAGCCCTCGTAGGTGATCGGCTGCCAGTCCGCGCCGCCGGCCTCCAGACCCGCTCCCCGCTTGACCGCCCGGTCGATGTTGTCGTTGGGGACCGAGGACTTCTTCGCGGCCTGCACGGCGTCGTACAGCGTCGGGTTCCCGGCCGGGTCCGGGCCGCCGGTGCGGGCGGCCACCTCGACGTTCTTGATCAGCTTGGCGAACAGCTTGCCGCGCTTGGCGTCGACAGCGGCCTTCTTGTGTTTCGTGGTGGCCCATTTGGAGTGGCCGCTCATGTCATGCCTTCCTGCCGAACAGTGCTCCGTGGTGACCGGGCCGGACCGCGGTCCGCGATGACGCTCACGCCGCCCGGACGATGCCGACGAACAACTCGTGCACCCGGGGGTCCCCCGTCATCTCCGGATGGAACGCGGTGGCCAGCAGCGCGCCCTGCCGGACCGCGACCACTTTACCGGCGGCCGGACCGGGGCCGACCCGAGCGAGCGGCACCACGTCGGGCCCGGCCTGCTCGACCCACGGCGCCCGGATGAACACCGCGTGCACGGGGTCCGGCCCCACCGCGGGGAAATCCAGGTCGGTCTCGAAGGAGTCCACCTGTCGACCGAAGGCGTTGCGGCGGACAGTCATGTCGATCCCGCCGATCACCTGCTGACCGGGGGCGGCGTCGACGAGGCGGTCGGCCAGCAGGATCATGCCCGCGCACGACCCGTACGCCGGCAGGCCGGCACCGAACGCGGCGCGCAGCGGGTCGAGCAGCCCGAAGCCGGCGGCCAGCCTGGCGATCGTGGTGGATTCACCGCCGGGCAGCACCAGTCCGGCCAGTGCGGCCAGTTCCCCGGCCCGCCGGACCGGGACCGGATCAGCCCCGCAGTGCTGCAGCACGGCCAGGTGCTCGCGGACGTCTCCCTGCAGCGCCAGGACGCCGATGGTCGGTCGGGCGGTCACCGGGCGAGCGGGGGCCGGCAGGACCGGCCGCGTCGGGAACCCGACCGGCCCGGCTGCAGGCGCCGGCTCACCAACCGCGGCCGGCGAAGCGCTGATCCGGGGGGAGTTGCTCCACGTTCAGGCCGACCATGGCCTGGCCCAGACCGCGGGAGACCTTCGCGATCACGTCCGGGTCGTCATGGAACGTCGTGGCCTTGACGATCGCCTCGGCCCGCTTGGCCGGGTCGCCGGACTTGAAGATGCCGGAGCCGACGAAGACTCCCTCCGCGCCGAGCTGCATCATCATGGCCGCGTCGGCCGGGGTGGCAATGCCGCCGGCCGTGAACAGCACCACCGGCAGCCGGCCGGTGTCGGCGATCTCGCGCAGCACGTCGTACGGCGCCTGCAACTGCTTGGCCGCGGCGTACAGCTCGGTCTCGTCCAGCCCGGTCAATCGCCGGATCTCGGCCCGGATCGAGCGCATGTGCCGGGTGGCCTCGACGACGTTGCCGGTCCCGGCCTCGCCCTTGGACCGGATCATCGCCGCGCCTTCGGAGATCCTCCGGACGGCCTCGCCGAGGTTCGTCGCCCCACACACGAACGGCACGGTGAAGGCCCACTTGTCGATGTGATGGGCCTCGTCAGCGGGGGTCAGGACCTCCGACTCGTCGATGTAGTCGACGCCCAGGGACTGCAGGACGCGGGCCTCCACGAAGTGCCCGATCCGGGCCTTGGCCATCACCGGGATGGAGACCGCCTCGATGATCTGGTCGATCATGTCCGGGTCGCTCATCCGGGCCACGCCGCCCTCGGCCCGGATGTCGGCCGGCACCCGTTCCAGTGCCATCACGGCGACGGCGCCGGCGTCCTGCGCGATGGTGGCCTGCTCGGCGTTGACGACGTCCATGATGACGCCGCCCTTGAGCATCTCGGCCATCCCACGCTTGACGCGCGAGGAGCCGGTGACGGACGGGGTGGTGGGGGTGGACACGGCACTACCTTTCGGGGCTCGCGGCGCAGACGACCCATCCTACGGCGAGCGCCAGCTCCGCCCGCGCCAGCACACGGCCGCCCCGGCAGCCGCCCGGGCGGGACGATCCGTGCCTCAGAGCCGGTCGTCGATCTCGAAGAACGGCGGCAGCGGGCGGCGGGCGGCGAGCCGGAACAGCCGCGGCAGCCGTTGCCCGCGCAGCGCCCGCAGATCACGTACCGCGTCGTTGTAGAACCGCCGCGCGATACCGACCCGGCTGACCGCCTCCTGCAGCTCGGCGCTGCGCGCCGCGTCGGGCACGGTGCCGGTGAGCTGACCGAGGGTCCGGCCCAGGTCGTTCTCCGCGGCCTCCCGGCCCGCGTCGTCGGAGTTCAGGGCGTCGCGGGCGGTACTCCGCAACCGACCGGCCAGGTCCGCGCCGAGTACCTCGGTGTCCTCGTCGGCCAGCGCCTGCGCGCTGGCCGCGCGCCGCACCAGCTGGGCGTCCAGGGAGGCGCGGGCGCCCTCGACCCGGGCCTGCAGCCGGTCGATCCGGTTGGCCGTCCAGGTCACCCACACCGCGATCAGCACCACGAGTGCCACCGCGGTCACGAGCCAACCCATCCCGACAGGCTAGTGACCTCGCCGGGTCACCCCGACCACCTCGACGGGCCGGTACCCCGCCGGTGTGCGCACCCCGTTCGGCGTCGGGTCGGGCTCAGGCCTGGTCGGCCGTCGGGTCGGGCAGCGCACCACCGCCGGGATCGGCCCGCGCCTCGACCCGGCCGGCCGTCCCGGCGCCGACCATCTCGTACACGCCGACGATCCGGCGGGCCACCACCGGCCAGTCGTACTCGGCCACCACCGACGCGCCGGCCCGCACCAGCTCGGCCCGGCGGCCAGGATCGTCCAGCACCGCGGCGAGCCCGGCCGCGAGGGCGTCCGGGTCGTCGACGGGCACCAGGACCCCGGCCCGCCCGCCGTCGAGGACCCGCCGGAAGGCATCGAGGTCGCTGGCCACGATCGGAGCGCCGGCCGCCATCGCCTCCAGCAGGATGACCCCGAAGCTTTCCCCGCCGGTGTTCGGCGCGCAGTACACGTCGACCGAGCGCAGCAACGCCGCCTTGTCCTGCTCGCTGAGCAGTCCGAGCAGCTGGACCTTCCCTCGCAGCGCCGCCGGCAGGCCGTCCTCGAAGTCCTCGGCGTCACCGCGACCGGCGACCAGCAGCCGCAGCCCGGGACGGCCCGGCGCCAGTGCGGCGAGGGCCCGCACGAGGACCGGCATCCCCTTGCGCGGTTCGTCGTAGCGGCCGATGAACCCGACGGTCCCCCCCGAGCGCGGGAGGCCCGGCAAGGTCCCGGCCTCCCGGTAGTGCGCGACGTGGACGCCGTTCGGGATCACGACGGCGTCCAGCCCGAGGTGCTCGACCTGCAGTCGGCGGGCCAGGTCCGACACCGCGATCCGGCCGCTGACCCGCTCCATGAACGGCTGCAGCATGCCCTGCCCGGCGGCCAGCCAGAACAGCCGGGTGGACGCCGTGTGGACGGTGGCCACGATGGGCCCCGTAGCCAGCATGCAGGCCAGCAACGACAGGCTCGGTGCGGCCGGCTCGTGGACGTGCAGGACGTCGAACCGGTTGATCTTCAGCCAGCGCCGTACCCGGGCCGCCGAGACCGGCCCGAACTGCATCCGGGCAACCGCGCCGTTGTACCGGATGGCGACCGCCCGGCCGGCGCACACCGCGTACGCCGGCAGCGTCGACTCGTCGTCCGCCGGGGTGAGCACGCTGACCTCGTGGCCCAGGTCGAGGAGGGACTCGGCCAGGTCGCGGACGTGGAACTGCACCCCACCCGGGATGTCCCAGGTGTAGGGGCAGACCAGGCCGACCCTCACCGCCGCGGCCTCGCCGCGACGTCGTCGGCCCACACCGGCTGCAGCATGTGCCAGTCCTCAGGGTGCGCGGCGATCCCCTGCTCGAAGACCCGGGCCAGCGCCTGCGTCGCGTTCTGCACCCGGTCGCGCAACCGTCCGGTCGAGGGGATCTCGATCTCGGGGCAGAAGTCCAACCGCCAGCCGTCGGGGGTGAACGAGCCGTTCATCGGGATCAGCGCCGCGCCGGTGGTAGCCGCGAGCAGCGCCGGTCCCGGCGGCAGGACCGCCGGCGCGCCGAAGAAGTCGACCTCCAGACCGCCGCCGAGCAGGTCGCGCTCGGCCAGCAGGCAGATCCACCGACCGGCACGCAGCCGTTCGGTCAGCACCGCGGCCACCGGGCGCGGACCGCCGGTGAGCGGCACCACCTCCATGCCGAGCCGGCGGCGCTGGGCCACGAACCGGTCGAACAGCGCGGGTGGGCGGATCCGCTCCGCCACCGTGGCGAAGTCCTCGCCCAGGTAGTCGCGGTAGACCACCGCCGCGGCCTCCCAGTTCCCGGAATGGGTCAGCGCCGCGATCACGGGGCGGCCCTCGGCGCGCACCCGGTCGACGTGCTCCCAGGTGTTCACCACCGTCCGGGCGATGACGTCGGCCGGATCGGCCGCCGGCAGCCGGATCAGTTCCATCCAGTACCGCCCGTAGGAGTGCATCCCGCGCCGTACGACGTCGTCGAGCTGCCTGTCACCGACGTCCGGGCCGAGCACGCGACGCAGGTTGCGCCGCAACTGGCGCGGCCCCTCCCCGTCGCGGCGTACGGCCATTGCCGTACCGGCCCGCACCAGGCCGCGGGTCACGGGCTCGGGCAGCCTCTCGACCAGCCCGACGCCGGCCAGCAGGGCCCGGCCGACGAGCCGGGCACGCAGGGCCGCCGGCGCCGGTTCGGACGCTGTCACGGAGGTGGTCTGGTGGCAACGACCGCGGCGGCCTGCCGGCGTACCTCGACGGTGCGCTGCACGACGGTGACCGCGGTCAGGCCGACCAGCAGCCACAGCGCGATCGCGTGAATGTAAGGGACCCCGAGGCCGGACAGCCCGGTCCCGACCAGCACGATGATCAGCCGCTCGGAGCGCTCGGCGATCCCCACGTCGCAACGCAATCCGGCGCCCTCCGCCCGGGCCTTGATGTAGGAGGTCACCGAACCCAGGACGAGGCAGAGCAGTGCTGCCAGCAGCAGCGCCCTGCTGTCGCCACCGCCGGCGAACCACCACGCCAACCCGCCGAACACCGCGGCGTCGGCGAGCCGGTCGCAGCTGGAGTCCAGGACGGCGCCGAACGGCGAGGTGATGCCGCGGGCCCGGGCCAGCGCCCCGTCGACGAGGTCGAGGAGTACGAACACGGTGATCACCGCGCTGCCGAGGAACAGCCGGCCGGTCGCCAGCAGACTCAGCCCGCCGGCCACCGCGCCCGCCGTACCGACGATGGTCACGACGTTGGGGCTCACCCCGCTGCGCGCCAGCCGGGCGCCGAGCGGCCGCAGGGCCTTCGCGACCGTGGCCCGGGCGAAGATGTTCAGCATCGCGCTTCCGTTCGGCTGGTGAGCGCTCAGCCTAATCGGAGCGCCGAGGGCCGCCGGAGCCCTTGCCCCCCTCGGCGGCGGGGTGTCGAATCGCAGGTACCCAGCGGACACCAGGAGGCACCATGCCGGCTCGAGCACAGGAAGCGTCTGTCACTCCCGCTGAGGATCCGGCCCGCATCCGCAACGTGGCCCTGGTCGGCCACGCGGGTGCGGGCAAGACCACGCTCGCCGAGGCGCTGCTGGCCGCCACCGGGACGATCTCGCGGATGGGGTCGGTCACGGAGGGGACGACGGTCTGCGACAGCGACCCCACCGAGGTCAAGCAGCAGCGGTCGGTGACCCTGTCCGTGGCGCCGTTCGAGGTCGACGGCATCACCGTGAACGTGCTCGACACCCCGGGGTACGCCGACTTCGTCGGTGAGCTGCGCGCCGGCCTGCGGGCAGCGGACGCGGCGCTGTTCGTCGTTTCCGCGGTCGACGGGGTGGACGCGGCGACGGTCAGCCTGTGGGAGGAGTGCGCGGCGGTGGGCATGCCGCGGGCGGTGGTCGTGACCCGGCTGGACCACCCGCGCGCGGACTTCGAGGAGTCCGTGGCGGTCTGCCAACGGGTCTTCGGCGAGGGCGTGCTCCCGCTGTACCTGCCGGTCCACGACGACGCGGCGGGCGAGGAGGCCCCGGCCGTCGCGCTGATCGGGCTGCTGAGTACGTCGCTGTACGACCACAGCGCCGGCGGTCCGGAACCGACGGTCCGCGCCGCCGAACCCGAGCACACCGCCCTGATCGAGCAGGCCCGCAACGCGCTCATCGAGGGGATCATCGCCGAGAGCGAGGACGAGACGCTGATGGAGCGCTACCTCGAGGGTGAGGACCTCGAGGTGGCGACGCTCATCGACGACCTGGAGACCGCCGTCGCGCGCGGCTCGTTCCACCCGGTGCTGCCGGTGAGCGCGGTGACCGGGCTCGGCATCAGCGCCCTGCTGGAGGTCCTCACCGGGGCGTTCCCCTCGCCGCTGGAGCACGGACTGCCGCCGGTCACCGATGTCGAGGGCGCGCCGCACGCCCCGCTGAGCTGTGACCCGGACGGGCCGCTGGTCGCCGAGGTGGTCAAGACCACCGTCGACCCCTACGTCGGCCGGGTCTCGCTGGTCCGGGTCTTCTCCGGCACGCTGCGCCCCGACACCGCGGTCCATGTGTCCGGGCACGGGCTGTCCGAGCGCGGCCACGACGACCACGACGTGGACGAGCGCCTGGCGCACCTGATGTCCCCGCTGGGCTCGACCCTGCGCCCGATGGCCAAGTGCATCGCCGGCGACATCTGCGCGCTGACCAAGCTGACCTCCGCCGAGACCGGGGACACGATCTCGGCCAAGGACGAGCCGCTGCTCGTCGCCCCCTGGGACATGCCCGAGCCGCTGCTGCCCGTCGCGGTGAGCGCGAAGACCCGCAGCGACGAGGACGCGCTGGCCAAGGGCCTGACCCGGCTCACGGCCGGCGACCCGACCCTGCGGCTGGAGCGCAACCCCGAGACCCACCAGCTGGTGCTGTGGTGCATGGGCGAGGCGCACGCCGACGTCATCCTGGACAAGCTGCGCTCGCAAGGCGTGGAGCTCGACGTCGTACCCGTGGCCGTGGCACTGCGGGAGACGTTCGCGATCCCGGCCGAGGGGCTGGGGCGGCACGTCAAGCAGTCCGGCGGGCACGGGCAGTACGCCGTGTGCAAGATCCAGGTCGAGCCGCTGTCGCACGGCGAGGGCTTCGAGTTCGTGGACAAGATCGTCGGCGGGGCGATCCCGGGCGCGTTCGTCAGCTCCGTGGAGAAGGGTGTGCGCACCCAGATGGCCCGGGGACTGTCCGGGGAGTTCCCGGTCGTGGACCTGCGGGTCACCCTCGTCGACGGCAAGGCGCACAGCGTGGATTCCTCCGATGCGGCGTTCCAGACCGCGGGGGCGCTGGCCCTGCGGGAGGCGGCGAAGGCGAGCCGGACACAGCTGCTGGAACCGGTGCACGAGGTGGCCATCATGGTCCCCGACGAGCACGTGGGCACGATCATGAGCGACCTGTCCGGCCGCCGTGGGCACGTCACCGGCACCGAGTCGGTGCCCGGCGAGCGCACCGTGGTCCGCGCCGAGGTACCGGAGACGGCACTGACCCGCTACGCGATCGACCTGCGCGCCATGACCGCCGGGACCGGCCAGTTCAGCCGGACGTTCCTGCGCTACGAGCCGATGCCCGACCACGAGGCGCGCACCGCGCTGGCCGCCATCGCGGGCT
>JBBPYA010000225.1:0-5010 GCA_038200385.1 Mycobacteriales bacterium | reverse complement strand
CCGATCTCGGCGGCTAGCTCGGCCAGCCGGTCCACCCGGCGGGCACCGAGGACCACGTCGAAGCCCTCGGCGGTCAGCCGCCGCGCGGTGGCCGCCCCGATCCCGCTGCTGGCCCCGGTCACCACCGCCACCGGACGGTCGGCGTCGGGGCCGGCGGCACCCGCCTGCCGCCCGGCGGAATGCGAGGCCCTGCCGGCGCCGTTGTCGGTCATGGCCCGATCCTGCCCGACCCGGCACCGCGGGTTCGGCTGGGGCAGGATTGCCGCGAGGAGGTGGGTGTGAGCTCGGTCAACGGCACGCCCCGCCGAGCTCGGCCGCCCCGTCGGGTGGCGACGCTGTCGGTGCACACCAGCCCGCTGGACCAGCCCGGCGCCGGGGACGCCGGTGGCATGAACGTCTACATCGTCGAGGTGTCCCGCCGGCTGGCCGCGCAGGGCATCGCGGTGGAGATCTTCACCCGGGCCACCTCCAGCGAGCTGCCGCCGGTGGTGGAGATGGCTCCCGGCGTGACCGTCCACCACGTCGTCGCCGGCCCGTACGAGGGGCTCGGCAAGAACGACCTCCCGGCCCAGCTGTGCGCGTTCACCAGCGGCGTGCTGCGCGCCGAGGCATTGCACGAACCCGGCTGGTACGACGTGATCCACAGCCACTACTGGCTGTCCGGCCAGGTCGGCTGGTTGGCGCGGGACCGCTGGGGGGTGCCGTTGATCCACAGCGCGCACACGCTGGCCAAGGTCAAGAACGCCTCGCTGGCCGAGGACGACCAACCCGAGCCGCGGGCCCGACTGATCGGGGAGGAGCAGGTGGTCGCCGAGGCGGACCGGCTGATCGCCTCCACCGACCGGGAGGCCGCCGACCTGGTGGAGCGCTACGACGCCGACCCCGCCCGGGTCTACACGATCGCGCCGGGGGTGGACCTGGACCGGTTCCGCCCCGGGGACCGGGCCGAGGCCCGGGCCGCCACCGGACTGCGCGACGACGCGGTGGTGCTGCTCTTCGTCGGGCGGATCCAGCCGCTCAAGGCCCCGCACGTCCTGATCCGGGCGGCCGCGGCACTGTGCGCCGGCAACGCCGAGCTGGCTGCCCGGCTGCAGGTCGTCGCGGTCGGGGCCCCGAGCGGGACCGGCCTGGACGAGCCGGATGCCCTGCAGCGGTTGGCCGCGCAGCTGGGCCTCGGCGAGCGGGTCCGCTTCGTCGCCCCGGTCGGACCCGACCGGCTGGCCGAGTACTACCGCGCCGCGGACGTCACGGTCATCCCGAGCTACAACGAGTCCTTCGGCCTGGTCGCGCTGGAGGCGCAGGCCTGCGGTACGCCGGTTGTCGCGGCCGCAGTCGGCGGACTCACGACCGCGGTCGCCGACGGCAGCTCCGGGCTCCTGGTCGCCGGCCACGACCCGGCCGACTACGCCACCGCCATCGCGCGGATCGTCGGCGACCCCGGGCGGGCACGCCGCCTCGGCGCTGGCGGGGTGGCGCACGCCGCCGGCTTCTCCTGGGACCGCACCGCCGCCGGCCTGCTCGCGGTGTACGCCGAGGCGATGGGCGCGGCGGCCTACGCCGTACCGGTGGGGCGCTGAGGATGCCCGACCACGACGAGGTCATCCGGGCGACGCTGGAGGAGCGGGAGCTGACCTACCAGTCGCCCGGGCCGGGGCGCTTCCTCGTCACCCTCCCCGGAGAGCGCAAGCTGCAGACCAACTGCTGGCTGGTGGTGGGTGCCCATGCGCTGCGGGTGTCGGCGTTCGTGTGCCGGCAGCCCGACGAGAACCGCGAGCAGCTGTGGGAGTACCTCCTGCGGTTGAACGCGCGGCTGTTCGGCGTGGCCTTCAGCATCGACAAGGTCGGCGACGTGTACCTGACCGGGCGGCTGCCACTGTCCACCGTGGACGCCGACGAGCTGGACCGGCTGCTCGGCTCGGTGCTCAGCTACGCCGACGAGCACTTCAATACGATGCTGGAGATCGGCTTCGGCTCCTCGATCCGCCGCGAGTGGGAGTGGCGGGCCCGGCGCGGGGAGTCCCTGGCCAACCTGCAGGCCTTCGCCGCCTTCGCCGCCCCGTCGGAGCAGGCGCCTCCCACGGACCCCGACGAGGGCACTGCCAGGATGAGCCGGTGATCGGCACCTTGATCCTGTTGCGGCACGGGCAGAGCGACTGGAACGAGAAGAACCTGTTCACCGGCTGGGTCGACGTCGGCCTGACCGACACCGGCCGGGTCGAGGCGCGCCGCGGCGGCGAACTGCTCGTCGAGCACGGCCTGCTGCCTGACGTCGTCCACACCTCGGTACTGCGCCGCGCGATCGAGACCGCGCAGCCGGCGCTGGCCGAGGCGGGCCGGGCCTGGATCCCGGTCCGCCGCAGCTGGCGGCTCAACGAGCGGCACTACGGCGCGCTGCAGGGCAAGGACAAGGCGGCGACGCTGGCCGAGTTCGGCGAGGAGCAGTTCATGCTCTGGCGCCGCTCCTACGACACGCCTCCTCCGCCGCTGCCGGTCGACGACGAGTGGAGCCAGTTCGCCGACCCGCGCTACGCCGCGCTGCCGCCGGATCTCCGCCCGGCCACGGAGTGCCTCGCCGACGTCGTCGACCGGATGTTGCCGTACTGGTACGACGCCATCGTCCCGGACCTGCGGGTCGGCCGGACGACTCTGGTGGTGGCCCACGGCAACAGCCTGCGGGCGCTGGTGAAGCACCTGGACGGGATGAGCGAGCAGGCCGTCGTCGCGCTCAACATCCCTACCGGCATCCCGCTGCGCTCCGACCTGACCGACGAGTTCCGCCCGGTCACCCCGGGCGGGCAGTACCTGGACGCCGACGCCGCCGCGGCGGCGATCGAGGCGGTCCGCAACCAGGGCCGCTAGCCGGCGTCGCACGGGACAACGCCCGGTGTCCGCGCGGTGAACATTGCCTGGTCAGCGCGCCGCGGGCCGGTACGGTCCCAGGATCGGCCCGCTCGCGCACCTACCATCGCGGTGTGGATGTCCTGATCGCGCTCGCGGGTGTGCTGGCCGGCGTCCTCGGCACCATCGCGTTCCTGTCCGCGCGGCACCGGTCCGCCGAGGAGCCGGAGCGCGCCGAGGTCGGGTACGACGTGGGCCGGCGTGTCCTGGAACTGATGGAGCCGGGAGCGGTGGTCGTCGACTCCGAGGACGCCGTCGTGCTGGCCAACGCCGCCGCCAGGGGGCTGGGCGTGGTCCGCGGCCGGGAACTGGCCGTCCCGCACCTGATCCGGCTGGCCGCGACGGTCCGGCGTACCGGCCAGCGGCAGGAGGACGTCCGGCTCAACGCCGAACTGCTCGGAGCAGGCCCCCGGACCGTCGGCGTCCACGCGGTCCGCCTGGACAGCCGCGGGTCGGTGGCACTGCTCCTGCTGGACGTGACCGAGTCGCGCCGGATCGAGGAGGTACGACGGGACTTCGTCGCCAACGTCAGCCACGAACTCAAGACGCCGGTCGGCGCTTTGTCGCTGCTCGCCGAGGCCATGCAGGGCGCCGCCGACGACCCTGACACCGTCCGCCGGTTCTCCACCCGGATGACCCGGGAGACCACCCGGCTCAACCGGCTGGTCCGCGAGCTGATCGACCTGTCCAGGCTGCAGGGCGGAGAGCCGCTGCCGGAGCGGGAGCCGGTCTCGGTGCGGACGGTGATCGCCGAGGCCGTGGACCGGACCCGGGCCGCGGCCGACGCCAAGGCGATCACGCTGTCGGTGAGCGGCTCCGGCGACGAGGGGGTGCTCGGCTCGGAGGCCCTGCTGGTGACCGCGGTGACCAACCTGTTGACGAACGCGGTGGCCTACAGCGACCGGGCGACGAGCGTCACGGTGGCGACCCGCAGCCGATCCGGGTTCGCCGAGGTCGCCGTGATGGACCAGGGGGAGGGGATCCCGACGGCCGACCAGGACCGGATCTTCGAACGCTTCTACCGGGTCGACCCGGCCCGGGCCAGCGCCACCGGCGGGAACGGGCTCGGGCTGGCGATCGTCAAGCACATCGCGACCAACCACGGTGGCGGGGTGCGGGTCAGCAGCCGGCTCGGTGCCGGCTCCACGTTCACCCTGCGCATCCCGCTGGCCCCGGAGGGGGTCTTCCAGCCCGCTCCGCTCCAGGAGGACTACGAGCCGAGCCCGGCGGTGACCGCCCGCGCCCGGTCGGGGCCGCGCGCATGACGAGGGTTCTGGTGGTCGAGGACGAGGAGTCCTTCTCCGACGCGCTGTCCTACATGCTGCGCCGCGAGGGGTTCGAGGTCGCCGTGGCCGAGACCGGCCCGGATGCCCTCGACGAGTTCGATCGAGCCGGCGCCGACATCGTGCTGCTGGACCTGATGCTCCCGGGGCTGTCCGGCGTCGAGGTGTGCCGCGCGTTGCGGCAGCGCTCGGCGGTCCCGATCATCATGCTCACGGCCAAGGACACCGAGATCGACAAGGTGGTCGGGCTGGAGCTTGGAGCCGACGACTATGTGACCAAGCCGTACTCGGCGCGCGAACTGGTTGCCCGGATCCGCGCCGTCCTGCGCCGGCTCAGCGATCCCGACGAGGCCGGCGGCCAGGTGCTGGAGGCGGGCCCGGTCCGAATGGACCCGGACCGGCACGTCGTCACGGTCTCCGGGCAGCAGCGCAGCATGCCCCTCAAGGAGTTCGACCTGTTGGAGCTGTTGTTGCGCAACGCCGGACGGGTCCTGACCCGCGGTCAGCTCATCGACCGGGTGTGGGGTGCGGACTACGTCGGGGACACCAAGACCCTCGACGTCCACGTCAAGCGGTTGCGCGCCAAGCTCGAACCCGATCCGTCGAACCCGCGGCACCTGGTGACGGTGCGCGGGTTGGGCTACAAGTTCGAGGCCTGAGCGGCCTGCTCAGCGCGCCTAGGAGACCGCGGCCAGCGCGCGGCGTCCGGTCCGCACCGAATGGCGATGCCCGCAGTAGCAGTCCAGTCGAAGCACGATGCCGTTCGTGGTGTTCGTCAGGGAGTGGATGCGGCGTTCCGGGATGAGTTCCTCCCCCCGGACGGGGCACT
>JBBPYA010000224.1:0-6912 GCA_038200385.1 Mycobacteriales bacterium | reverse complement strand
CGTCGCCGGTGTGGTGTCCTTCACCTCGCCCTGCACGCTTCCGTTGCTTCCGGGCTACGTCTCCTACGTCTCGGGGCTGGGGGCGCCGGCTGGGGTCGGTTCGGCGCGGCACGGTCTGCTTCTGCGCAGGCCGACCCTGCTTGGCCCGCTGCTTTTCATGGCCGGGTTCTCGGCGGTCTTCATCGCGCTGGGAGTCGGCAGCTCGGCGCTCGGCCTGCTCCTCGTCCGCAACCAGCGGGAGTTCGACCTGATCGGTGGCGGCTTCATCTTCCTGATGGGCGCGTCCATGGTCGGGTTGATCTCGTTGCCCCTGCTCCGGCGGCAGCGGCGGATCTCGCTGCATCGGCTCGGTCCCGGACCCGCCGCGGCGCTGCCGTTGGGAGCGGCGTTCGCCTTCAGCTGGACGCCCTGCATCGGACCGGTCCTGGCCTCGATCCTGACCACGGCCGCGGGCGCCGGAACCGCCGGGCGGGGAGCGTTGCTGCTGGCGGCGTACTCCCTGGGCCTCGGCGTGCCGTTCGTCGTGCTCGCCCACGCGATGGCACGGGGACGGACCCTGCCGGGCTGGCTGCGGCGCAACTCCCGGCGGATCGAAGTTGTCGGTGGCCTCGTGCTGATCGCGATGGGCGTGGCCCTGATGACCGGGGACTGGACCCGCCTGATGAGTCGGCTGCTCGCCGTGTACGCCGGTCTGGGCTGGCCACCGATCTAGCGACGGTAGGGTCGCGGCTGGCGGGAGGGCGGTTCGTGCGCGGGTTCGGTGAGCTGGAAGCAGTCATCATGGACATCGTCTGGTCCGCGGATGCCCCCGTTTCGGTCCGTGAGGTGCGGGAGCGACTGGAGACCCAGCGGGTCATCGCCTACACGACCGTGCTGACCGTGATGGACAACCTGCACGGCAAGGGCTGGCTGGTCCGGCAGCGGGACGGCCGGGCGTTCCGCTACCAGGCCAGGATGACCCGCGAGGAGTACGCCGCCCGGCTGATGCGCGAGGCCCTGCAGTCCGGCGAGGACCATGCCGCGGTGTTCGTGCGCTTCCTGGACGACATCAGCAGCGAGGAGTCCGAGGCCCTCCGCGCGGCGCTGCGCCGCCGGTCCAGGAAGCGGGCCCGATGACCGGCGCGGGCTGGCTGCTGGGCTACGCCGTGGTCATGGCGACGTTCGGCGGCCAGGCGCTGCGCCGGCTCACCGCATCGGGCGGGTGCCCGCGGCTGGGCGTCCTGGCCTGGCAGCTGGCGTCCTGGTCGGTATTGGTGTCCTTCTCCGCGGGCGCCCTGCTCATCGCGCTGCCCGACACGGTGGCGATGGACGGGTTGGCGCACCTGCTGCGGGTCTGCTGGACCGCCCTGCACCGGATGGCCTCCGGGTCCCCGTCCGGGCCGCTGCAGTTGCTGGCCGTCGTGCTGGTTGTCGCCGTGCCGCTGCGCTACCTGACCTGCCTGCTCACGGCGGGGGCGAGGATGCGGGCGAAACGCCGGGTGCACGGTGAGGCACTGCAGGTGGTTGCCCGCCACGACGAACGCCTGGGCGCGTACGTGTTGCCCAGCGAGGCGCCGCTGGCGTACTGCCTCCCGGGGCACCGGTCCCGGATCGTCGTCACCCGGGGGGCCCTGGCCGAGCTCACCGGCAGCCAGCTGGCGGCGGTGATCGCCCACGAACGCGGCCATGTCCGCGGTCGGCATCACCTCGCCCTGTGGGCCGCCGGAGCACTGGCGACGAGCTTCCCGCGGGTCCCGCTGTTCGTCGCGGCCGACAGCGGCATCCGGCGTCTGCTCGAGCTCTGCGCCGACGACTGCGCGGTGCGCTCGCGCGGCCGGGAACCGCTCGCGCAGGCCCTGGCGGCCATGGCCGGTGCGGCGGTCCCGGATGTCGCGCTCGGTGCCACGGGTGCGGCGACCGAGGTCCGGATCGACCGGCTGCGTTCCGGCGCGGACCGCTCGCGCTGGCCGCTGGGCCTCACGCTGCTCGCCCTCGCGGTCGGGCCGGGCGTGGCCCTGGCGATGCCGGCGCTGCTGCAGGGCTGGCAGGTGCTGATGTCCTGCCCTGTCCCGGCCCTGAGCTGAGCCCTGAGACCCCGTTCGACGGCCGCCGCCGGCAGCCGGCGGGCCCGGGGCTGCGGGGTCCGGACTTGCGATCACGGCGGACGGTGCATACCGTCGCGGTCGCCGTCCGACTGGCGGGCCCGCGGTCGTCGCCGAGTCCTACCCCCGGCCGTGGCCGCATGGGCGCCCAGTCGCGGCGGACAGCAGCGTGCCGGCCCGCTGCGGGTCCGAACGCTTGGGTCTGCGTATCCGGTTGTGCTCTTGTTGCGCGGCATGATCGCCGCCGGCAATTCCTTCGGCGCGGCCTATGACGCACTCGCCGAGCACACCGACCGAGTCCGCGCCCGCTGCGAGGCCGACAGGCACGTTGCCGGCATGGGGCGGTGAGGGAAGGGCCGCTGCTTCGTCCATGCGCGTTGGTGTGAAGGAGGGGCCGGTGAGTGCCGTTTCGGCTAGTCCCGCCCGTGGTGTCCAGGATCTCGACGCGGTCCGTGCCCTCCAGCATGCGCTTTACCGGGCGGCCAAGGCTGATCCCGGACGACGGTTCCCGGCCGTGCCTGGGGATTCGCCCAGATCTACCGGTCGCGCGACGCGTTCGGCCTGATCGACCTCAACGGAATCATCGTCGCTCCCAGGCCGGACCGGCCCTGGCGGGCTCCGGTCGAACACCGCCGGTGAAGGACGTCGGTGAGCCGTGTGCGGGAGAACCGCACGCACGGTTCGACGGGCGGGGCTGGAAACGGAACGCCACAGCGTCACCGCGCCAGTCCCCGACCCAACCAACCTCTGCGACTGGCCGCAGCTATGGCAGGCTGTTCGCCAGCTCCAGGACGGTGTCGAGGCTGTCGGCGCTGTCCCTATCCGCGGTCCGATATCGGATCAGCCCGTGGGAGTCCACCAGTGCCCAACCCTCCGCACGAGGTCCGTCAGCGGGCACCGGCATGCCGAAGTCATCGGCGATCTTCTGAAGTGGGTCGTAGGCCACCGGCGCCGGGACCAGAGGGCTTCCGGGTCGGGCCGGTAGGACGATGACGACGTCGGTTGGCGGGTCGGTGCCGGCGAACCGGGCGGTGGCACCGGCCGTCAGCGCCTCAGCCAAGGCGCCGTACGCGTCGCCGCTGGCGAAGAACACCGCCGTACGTCGCCCTGTGGCCGGGATGCCGTCGCTGAGTTCGGGTGCGTGGGCTGCTGAGCGTTCCGGAATGAGGACGGGCTGAGCAGCGCCTGTCCATCCGATCGCTGATGGTTTGATTGCAAGGACGACTCCGGCCAGAGCGGCCACCAGGACTAGACCGACGACGAGCCGCATTCTGCGCGCCCGGCGTCGGTGTGAGGCCTCGCTGGGCCAGAGCCGGCCTCCGAACACAGATCGGTCCCTTCTCCGCTGGCCCCAGCCGGGCGGCGCAGCCGGGCACGGCGAGTTGCGGCGTAGTTTAGTAACAATTGTGGTTGCAGTGGCGGCATCCCGGGAAGGCAGGCTCGTGCTCGAGCACCGCCCAGAGTCCATTCTCGTGGTCGACGACGAACGTAAGCTGCGTGAGCTCATCCGCGCCTATCTGGAGCGCGACGGCTACACCGTCGTCGAGGCTTCCACCGGACAGAGTGCACTGGACAGCATCGGGCGTTCATCGCCCGACTTGGTGGTCCTCGACCTCGGTTTGCCCGACATCGAGGGGGAGGATCTCTTGCGGGCGTTTCGGCGGTCCGACGTACCCACGATCGTGCTCACGGCCAGAGCGAGCGAGCCCGATCGAGTTGCCGGACTACGGGCTGGGGCCGACGACTATCTGGTCAAGCCGTTCAGCCCACGTGAACTCGTGGCCCGGGTGGAGGCCGTGCTGCGCCGATCGGGTGCTACGCCGTCCCGGCCTGCCACGGCGTACGGCGATGGCCTGCTCACTGTCGACAGCGAGAAGCGGGAGGTGACGGTGCGGGGCCAGGAGGTGGCGTTGACCCGCAGCGAGTTCGACCTGCTCGCGGTCCTGGCAACCCGCCCGGGACGGGTGTGGTCTCGCTACGAACTGCTGGACCGGCTGCAAGGTAACGGGTTCGAGGGCTACGAGCGAACGGTGGACGCCCACGTGAAGAACCTGCGCCGCAAGCTCGGCGATGACTCGAGGACGCCGCTGTTCGTGCGCACGGTGAGCGGTGTCGGTTACAAGCTGGGGGTCCAGCGCGATGGGTAACCCACTGGCTGTCCTGACCCGATCTTTCGGGCGCCGGCTCGCTTTCACCCTGGCCCTAGCCGGTGTGGGGGGTGCCCTGCTCACCGCACTGCTGGTCAACGCGGCATTTCAGAGTCGGTTCGACAGCTTCGTGCAGCAGCAGCAGCAAGAGCGCGAGGACCAGCTGCTGGCGGTGGTGACCGCGGCCTATGTCGATGCCGGGGGGTCGTGGGACGCGCAGGCGCTGACGGGTCTGGCCCCGGCGGCGGTGATGTCCGGCGCCGAGGTGACGATCTACGACAGCAGCGGCCGGCGGGTGTGGTCCAGCGCCGATTCCCCGATGGGCACGGCGATGGGGCAGCGACATCGGCAGATGATGGACGTGGGTCCCATCGGGCCGGTGCGCCGTTTCCCGGTCCGCGTCGGGGGCACCCAGGTCGGCAGCATGGAGGTGGCCGTCCCGCTGGCGGAGCTTCCGGTCGGAGAGCAGGCTTTCCTCGACTCGGTCAATCGGCTGATACTCGGCGGTGCCGTTGGCGCCGGCCTTATTGCCGTGGTCGCCGGGATCGTGCTGGCACGACGGGCGACTCGTCCGGTCACCGAGCTGGCCGCTGCCGCACGTGGCCTGGCAGCAGGTGAACGGACTCGACGGGCCGACGTCACCAGCGAGGACGAATTCGGCCAACTCGCGCTGGCGTTCAACAGGATGGCCGACACCGTGGAGCGCGAAGACCAGGTGCGCCGGTCGTTCACGTCGGACGTCGCACACGAACTTCGCACCCCGCTCGCGGTCCTGCGGACTCAGATCGAAGCCGTTCAGGACGGTGTCAGTCAACCCACCGCATCGGTACTGGCCTCCCTTCATGAGGAGACCGTGCGCTTGGGCCGGCTCGTCAGCGACCTGGAAACGATGACTTCGGCGGACGCCGCGGCCTTCCGCCTGGAACCGCGCCCGGTGCCCCTGGAGAAACTGGTCGATACCGTGGTGGCCGGGCTGCAGGATCATCTCGCCGCGGCGCACCTGACGGTGACCAGCCAATTGACTCCGATCACGGTTCCCGGTGACCCGGACCGGCTCACCCAGGTTCTCACCAACCTGCTCGTGAATGCCGTCAAATTCGTCCCGGCTGGAGGGCACGTCAGCATCACCGTGGACGAGAGCCAGGGAATGGGTCGCCTACAGGTCCGCGATGATGGCCCCGGCGTGGATCCTGCGGACCTGCCGCACGTGTTCGACCGGTTCTACCGCGGACAGGGACCGCGGGTGGCCGGGTCCGGCATCGGTCTGGCCGTGGTGGCGGAGATCGTGCGTGCGCACGGCGGACGGGTGCGCGCCGCGGAGACCCCGGGCGGGGGAGCCACCTTCACGGTGTGGTTACCCCTGCCCTCGCCGCAGACCAGCGCGGCATTCACAGACTCTTCACAACCGGCACCTAGCCTGCCTTGGAGTAGAGCAGAGTCCGCACGACTGCGCTGAGAGCCGGCGTCAGCCCGTCGCAGCCGGGTCGCTGTTCTGCTGTCCCGACGGTCACCAGGAATCAGGAGTCAGCCCGATGCGGAGTTCTGTCACCCGCGCCCGCCGCCCACCCGCAGCCTCTATGCGTCAATCACGACTTCCGCTGCGATCCATAACCGGCGCGGGCCGTTCGAGGGCGGTGTCACGCCGGCGGTGGCTGCTGCCGCTGGCCCTGGCCGCCGCCGCGCTTGCCGTTGTCGTAGTCGTGCTGGCAAACCAGGGCGGGGGCGCGGCCGCGAGCGGTGCGTATGTGGGGGGCGATCTGCACACCCTGACCGTGGCCGGGGACCGGCTCTACGTCGGCGGACACGACGGAGTGGCGGCCTCCACCGACGGCGGGCGGCAATGGCGGCCAGTGTCCTCGCTGAGGGGCGCGGACGCGATGGGATGGGCGCAGACGACCGAGGCGCTGCTCGTGGGCGGGCACCAGGGTCTCTACCGGTCCGGCGATACCGGCGTCAGCTTCGCCCTGGAAAGCGGCTCCGGGCAAGTGGCTGACGTGCACGCGTTGGGCGCTGCGGGAGACACCGTCTACCTGGCTTCTCCACGGGCCGGCCTGCTGGCCAGCAGTGACGGCGGCCGTAGCTGGCAGGCCCGCAACGCCGACGCCGGACGCGGCTTCATGGGCACGATTCTGGTCGACCCCGCCGACCCTTCCCACCTCATCGCGCCCGACATGCAAGCGGGTCTGGTCGCCAGCGCGGATGGCGGGCGCAGTTGGACCCAACTTGGCGGTCCCGGCGGGACGATGGCGGCTGCCTGGGATCCCACAGACAACCGTCGAATCGTGGCTGTCGGGATGGCTGGCGCATCCTCCAGCAGCGACGGCGGCCAGACCTGGACGTCACTAAGCGCGCCCCGCGGAACCTCCGCGATCGCATACTCCGCCGACGGCCGGACTCTTTACGCCGCAACGCTGGACGGAGAAACCGCCCGCGTCTACGCCAGCCCGGACCACGGCCGCAGCTGGGTCGCCCCCTGAGCGACAGCTGGTCGGTTCACGTCATAACCGCACACCGCATTCACCGCATCTTCACCGCCCGGATCTAGCGTCATCTTCATACGCTCGACCGTGACTCGTAGAGGAGAAACCCAGTGAAGGTTCGGATCACCATGCCCGTTGTCGCCATCGCAGCGGCAGCCGCGTTGGCCGGAGGCGGTGTCGCGGTGGCGGCCACGACGCCATTCG
>JBBPYA010000223.1:0-13646 GCA_038200385.1 Mycobacteriales bacterium | reverse complement strand
GGTACGTCGTCGTCCAGGAGGATCTCGGGGGGAAGCCGCGGCGTTGGTGGCGCACCCGGCCGTCGAGGCCTGGGCGATCGACGGCGGCGCGTCGGTGCTGATCACCGGTGACCGGCTCAAGCCGCTGATCAGTCATCTCCTGCGGCGTACTGGTTGCCCGGGGGCTGCGCCGCGGGGTCGAATAACGGCACCGACCACGCCTCCCGAGGAGCCCCGATGCGCGTCCCGTTCAGTTCCGGAGACTTCCTGCAGCGCGCGGCCGCGGTGTACCCCCACCGGATCGGGATCATCGACGAGCCCGACCAGCCGGCGCAGTCCCTCGGCTCGGTGACCTTCGGTGAGGTCGCGCGGCGGGCGCGCGCCATCCAGGCCGGTCTGGACGAGCTCGGGATCGGCGAGGGCGACCGGGTGGCGATCGTCAGCCACAACGCCGCCCGGCTGTGGGAGCTGCTGCACGCCGTACCGAGCTCGGGCCGGGTCCTGGTCCCGATCAACTTCCGGCTCCGCCCCGACGAGGTGAAGTTCATCGTCAAGCACTGCGGCGCGCGGGTGCTGCTCGTCGACCCGGAGTTGGACGACGGGCTCCGCGACCTCGATGTCGAGCACCGCTTCACCACCGGCGCCGAATCCGACGAGGCCCTGCTGCGCTTCGACACCGAACCGCGGCCGTGGGAGACGCCCGACGAGGACGCGCCGGCCACCATCAACTACACCAGCGGTACGACGGCCAGCCCCAAGGGTGTGGAGTCCACGCACCGCAACATCTGGACCAACGCGGTCACGTTCGCGATGCACACGGCGGTGACCGACCGCGACGTGTACATGCACACCCTGCCGATGTTCCACTGCAACGGCTGGGGGATGCCCTTCGGCGTCACCGGCCTGGGCGTACCCCAGGTGGTGATCCGCAAGATCGACGGCGCGGAGATCCTGCGCCGGGTGGATGAGCACGGCGTCACCCTGATGTGCGGCGCGCCCACGGTGTGGAACATGGTGCTCGACGCCGCGCAGGACTGGGAGGGCGAGATCCCCGGGAAGGGACGGGTCCGGATCGTCGTGGCCGGGGCGGCGCCGCCGAGCCGGACCATCGCCCGGATCGAGACCGAGCTGGGCTGGGAGTTCATCCAGATCTACGGCCTGACCGAGACCGCGCCGCTGGTCACGGTCAACCGCAGCCGCGCCGAGTGGGACGACCTGGACCCGGTGGAGCGGGCCGCGAAGCTGTCCCGGGCCGGTACGGCGGCGCTGGGCTGCACGATGCAGACCTCGGAGTCCGGGGAGGTGCTGGTCCGCTCCAACGTCGTCATGCGCGGCTACTGGGAGAACAAGGAGGCCACCGACGACTCCCTGGACGGCGGCTGGTTCCACACCGGTGACGGCGGGTCGATCGAGGACGGCTACCTGACGATCTCGGACCGGAAGAAGGACGTCATCATCACCGGCGGGGAGAACGTGTCCTCGATCGAGGTCGAGGACGCCCTGTTCAGCCACGAGGCGGTGGCCGAGGTCGCGGTCATCGGCGTCCCGGACGAGCGCTGGGGTGAGACCATCAAGGCCCTGGTCGTGCTCAACGCCGGCGCCGAGGTCAGCGAGGCCGACCTGATCGCGCACTGCAAGGCCAAGCTGGCCGGCTTCAAGGCGCCGACGTCGGTGGAGTTCCGCGACGAGCTGACCCGCACCGCGACCGGGAAGATCCAGAAGTTCAAGCTGCGGGCGCCGTACTGGGAGGGCCGCGACCGGCAGATCAACTGAGTCCGCTAGCACGGGCCACGACCCTGGCCTGGGAACGACACGCGTGTAGTTCAGAAAATCCCCCGTGACCCCTGGCGCTGCTGTGGTTAGTGGTGACACTGTGATCGCTGCGTCACACGGTGCTTATGTGACGTGCCATGACCGTGTGTCGGTCGGTGGACGCTGTCGGGGAAGGACCGCGGCCTACCGGTCGGGCTGATCCGGGATGCCGTGCGGCGGCGCCCGCTTGGAGGTTGCCGCGTGTCCGCACCACGCCGGTCCGCGCTGCTGCTCGCGCTGACCCCGCTGCTTGCCGCGTTCCTCGCCGCTCCGGGGGTGGCCCAGGCCGCACCCGCGCCGCCCAACCCCAGCAACAGCCAGCTCGCCGACGCCCAGGCGAGCAAGGACGCCGCGGCTGCTGATGTGGGGCGGCTGACCGCGCTGGTCGCGCAGGCCCAGTCCCAGGTCAACGCGCTGTACGCCGAGGCCGAGATCGCGACCGAGGCCTACCACCAGGCCCAGGCCGACCTGGCGGCGGCGACCGACCAGGCCGCGCGGACCGCCGCGGCAGCGCAGCAGGCCGCCGCGCGCGTCGGTGTGGCCGAGCAGTCGGTGGCCGTGTTCGCCCGGGGCAGCTACATGCAGGGCAGCACGCTGGACAACGACTTCATGCTGCTCGCGGCGGACGGACCGGCGCAGCTGGTCGAGCAGGCCGGCCTCCTGGAGTCGATCTCGACCAGCCATCTCTCCGTGCTGTCCGACGTGCAGCGGGCCCGGGTGCAGCAGGCCAACGCCGACAGCACGGCCCGCCAGGCGGTGCTCAACGAGCAGGACGCCCAGGCCGCGGCGCAGACCGCGCTGGCCGCGGCGACCGCGCGGATGGACCGGGCCCGCACCCAGGCGGCGACGCTGCAGACACAGCAGGCCGACTACCAGGCCCAGCTGGACCAGGCACAGGTCGCGCTGCTCGGTGTGCAGGGCGCCCGGGCGGCGTATGACAAGTGGCAGGCCGAGGAGGCCGCTCGGCAGGCGGAGGCGGCCCGGCAGGCCGAAGCGGCCCGGCAGCAGGCCGAGGCGGCAAGGCAACGTGCCGAGGCGGCTCAGCAGGCAGCCGCCGAGCAGGCCCGACGGGACGCCGCCGCGCACCCGGCCCCACCCGCGCCGCCGGCACCGGGCCCGGCTCCGGCGCCCAAGCCGCCCGCGCCGAACCCGCCACCGGCACCGGCACCCAAGCCCCCGCCCGCGCCGAGCCCCCCGCCCGCGCCCAGCCCACCCCCGGCCCCGGAGCCGCCGCCACCTCCGCCACCGCCGTCCGGCGGGGGCTGGACCGCGGAGAAGGGTCAGGAGGTCGTGTCCGCGGCCCTGCAGTGGGAGGGCCTGCCCTACTCCTACGGCGGCGGTGACTACCGCGGCCCGAGCTACGGCATCGGCAGCGACTCCGACGTGTGGGGCTTCGACTGCTCGGGGTTGACCCAGTGGGCGTGGTACCAGGTCGGCATCATGTTGCCGCGCACGAGCGGCTCCCAGTACGACAGCGGCGGCCAGCACATCAGCAGCGACCAGCTGTTGCCGGGGGACCTGGTGTTCTGGAACGACGGCGGCCCGATCCACCACGTGGCCATCTGGATGGGGAACAACACGGTGATCCACGCGCCGCACAGCGGGGCCTACGTGGAGGTCGTTCCGATGTGGTGGAGCGGGTACGCCGGAGCCGTCCGCCCCGGCACCTGATCACCCGGGCAACCGAACACACTGGATCCCGTCGCACGTAGGGACGCCTACCCACAGGCGCCCAGCGGGACCTCGCCCGTCGGGACCGCTGCAGCCCAACAGGCGGCCAGCGCAACCAGTCGGTAGTCGGGACCGACTCGGGGCAAACAGGAAGGGCCCAAGACGATTCCAGGGGCCGACCGAAGCCGGCCCCTGGAATCGTCTCGGGCATGTCCAGGCGTCGGGCAGCCACGGGGGGAGCTGCCCGACGCAAATCCGAACGTACCACCTCACAACGGGCAGGCCGTACCTAGATCGGGTGAACCGAGCGGGCGCTGGAGGGTGCCATTCGCGGTGCCCGCCGGCGCCGGATGCCAGGTCGTGCTTCACCCTCAACACACGCCCCGTCGGGTGTGCTTCAGGCTGGAGCGGGGGGCCGGTCGCAGCCGGTCGCAGCCGGTCGCAGCCGGTCGCGGCCCCGCTGATGCAATGACGACCGTCCGCCGTACCGCTCAGTGAGGAGCCCCCGTGAGCAGCGCCGACCATCCCGCGGACGCCGGGACCTACCAGGATCGCGACAGGTCCGCGTTGGCCGGTGCCGGCGCGGAGGAGCCGCAGCCGCCGGCCCGTGACGCCGCGCTGCTGGAGCGGGCGATGTTCGAGGTCAAGCGCGTCATCGTCGGTCAGGACCGGATGCTCGAGCGGATGTTGGTGTGCCTGCTGGCCCGCGGCCACGTGTTGCTCGAGGGTGTCCCGGGGGTCGCCAAGACGCTCGCGGTGGAGACGCTGGCCCGCGCGGTCGGGGGCAGCTTCGCCCGGTTGCAGTTCACCCCGGACCTGGTCCCGTCCGACATCGTGGGGACCCGGGTCTACCGGCAGGGCTCGGAGCGCTTCGACACCGAGCTGGGTCCGGTGTTCGCCAACTTCGTGCTCACCGACGAGATCAACCGGGCACCGGCCAAGGTTCAGTCGGCCCTGCTGGAGGTGATGGCCGAGCAGCAGGTGTCCCTCGGTGGGCGGACGTATCCGTTGCCGCTGCCCTTCCTCGTTCTCGCCACCCAGAACCCGATCGAGTCCGAGGGGGTGTACTCGCTGCCGGAGGCGCAGCGGGACCGCTTCCTGATGAAGATCGTGGTCGACTATCCGAGCACCGAGGAGGAGCGCGAGATCGTCTACCGGATGGGCGTCTCGCCCCCGGTCCCGGAGCAGGTGCTGGACCCCGACACACTGCTGCGGCTGCAGGCGGCGACCGGCCGGGTCTTCGTCCATCACGCACTCGTGGACTACGTCGTCCGGGTCGTCGTCTCGACCCGCCGGCCCGCCGAGCACGGCATGCCCGACGTCGCCGGCTGGGTCTCCTACGGGGCCAGTCCACGGGCCTCGCTCGGGATGATCGCCGCGTCCCGGGCCCTGGCCCTGATCCGGGGACGGGATTACGTCCTGCCGCAGGACGTGCTGGACATCGCCCCGGACGTGCTGCGGCACCGGCTCGTGCTCTCCTACGACGCGTTGGCCGACGGGGTCCCGCTGGAGCACATCGTCAAGCGGGTGCTGCAGACCGTCCCGCTCCCGCAGGTCACCCCGCGGCAGAAGTCGGAGAGCTATCCGGGTCCGCAGGTGCCAGGACAGTTCACCGCCCCGATGCCGCCGGGGTACGGCGATCCGTCGGTAGGCCCGCAGGCGGGTAGCCGGTCGGCATGAGACTGGCGGGACGGGCCGGCCGGTCCTCCACCACCGAGGCGCCGCCGGTCGAGGACGCGTCGATGACCGAGCCGTCGTCGACGCCCTGGCCGGGCGGCGCAGCCGGGTCTCCGCCGCGGCTGTCCGGCGCCCCGGCCGACGTGGTGCTGCGCCGGCTCGAGCTCACCGTCCGGCGCCGACTGTCCGGTCTGTTGCAGGGCAACCATCTCGGGCTGGTGCCCGGGGCCGGCTCGGAGGCGGCCGAGTCGCGGATCTACCACCCGGGCGACGACGTACGCCGGATGGACTGGCCGGTCACCGCCCGCACCACCGTTGCCCACGTCCGGGAGACCATCGCCGAGCGCGAGCTGGAGACCTGGATTGTCGTCGACCTCTCGCCCAGCCTGGACTTCGGTACGGCGGCCTGCGAGAAGCGGGACCTCGCCGTGGCCGGCATGTCGGCGGTGGTCTACCTCACCTCGCACGGCGGCAACCGGGTCGGTGCCCTGGTCACGACCGGCCAGCAGGTGATCCGGATCCCGGCTCGCGCCGGGCGGCCGGCCGCCGACCGGCTGCTGCGCACCGTCATCGAGACGCCGCGGGCCGAGCAGGGTCGGCGCGGTGATCTCGCGGCGACTCTGGAGATGCTTCGTCGCCCGCCGCGTCGCCGCGGGTTGGCCGTCGTCGTGTCGGATTTCCTCGGCGAGCCGACCTGGGAGCGGCCGTTGCGAGCGCTGGGCGCCCGGCACGAGGTCCTGGCCATCGAGGTCCTGGATCCCCGGGAGCTGTCGCTGCCGGACGTGGGACTACTCACCCTCGTCGACCCCGAGACCGGGCGCACCATAGAGGTACAGACCGGCAAGAAGGAGTTGCGCGAGCAGTTCGCCGTGGCCGCGGCCGCGCAGCGGGCGGAGATCGCGGCCGGACTGCGTCGGTGCGGGGCGGGACATCTGCAGTTGCGCACCGATCGGGACTGGCTGGTCGATATCGTCAGGTACATCGGCGCCCGCCGGCGCGGTGGGTCGGGAGGAGCGCTCCGATGAGTTTCCAGGCCCCCGGGTGGCTGCTGCTGCTCTTCGCGGTAGCGGTCCTGGTCGCGCTGTACGTCGTGCTGCAGCTGCGCCGCAAGTCCTACGCCGCGCGGTTCAGCAATGTCGAACTGCTCGCCGGGATAGTCCCGAAGCGACCGGGCTGGCGGCGGCACGTCGCGTTCACCGTGCTGCTGCTGTCCCTGGCCACGCTGTCGGTGGCGATGGCCAAGCCGTCCACCGAGGTGCGGGTACCGCGGGACCGGGCCACCGTGATGCTGGCCATCGACGTGTCGCTGTCGATGGGCGCGACGGACATCTCCCCGGACCGGTTCACCGCGGCCAAGGCGGCGGCCGAGGAGTTCGTGGCCGCGTTGCCGGCTCGGATCAACCTGGGGCTGGTGGCCTTCGCCGGTACGGCGAATACCGTCGTACCCCCCACCACCGACCGGGCCGCGATCAAGGCGGGGATCGACAACCTTCAGCTGGCGGAGGCGACCGCCACCGGCGAGGCGATCTTCACCTGCCTGAGCGCGATCTCGACGTTCCAGTCCCAGCTGTCCGGTGCCGAGCAGGGCGCTCCACCGGCGGCGATCGTGCTGATGTCGGACGGGTACCGCACCGTCGGCCGGCTGGAGACCCAGGCCACCGACGCGGCGAAGGCGGCGCAGGTGCCGGTGTCCACAATCGCGTTCGGCACCGACACCGGGACCCTGAACCTGGACGGCGAGCTGATCCCGGTGCGTGTCGACCGGGCGTCGCTGCAGGCCATCGCCGAGGCGACCGGGGGCACGTACAAGTCGGCGGAGTCCGCCGGACAGGGCAAGCAGGTCTTCGCCGATCTCGGCAGCCAGATCGGCTACACGACGCAGCCGCAGGAGATCACCGTCTGGTTCGTCGGGGCCGGTCTGATCCTGGCGTTCCTGGCCACCGGCCTGGCGCTGCTCTGGACCAACCGGCTGCTCTGAGCCGCGACGGCGGTCGGCTAGCCTCGGCGGGTCCCGTTCACCCGGCCGGAAGGGCAGCCGTGAGTCGATCCGTCCTGGTCACCGGCGGCAACCGCGGCATCGGGCTGGCCATCGCGCGGGGATTCGCCGATGACGGGCACCGGGTCGCCGTGACGCACCGCAACTCCCCGCCCCCGGACGGCCTGTTCGGGGTGCGCTGCGACGTCACCGACGCGGACAGCGTGGAGAGCGCCTATGCGGCGGTCGAGGACGAACACGGCCCCGTCGAGATCCTGGTGGCCAATGCCGGCATCACCGATGACTCGCTCCTGCTGCGGATGAAGGAGGAGTCCTTCACCCGGGTGCTGGACGCAAACCTCACCGGCTCCTACCGGGTGGCCAAGCGGGCAGCGGCCAAGATGCTGCGGGCCCGGTGGGGCCGGATGGTCTTCGTCTCCTCGGTGGTGGGGCTGTCCGGGTCGGCCGGGCAGGCTAACTACGCCGCATCCAAGTCGGGCCTGATCGGGCTGGCCCGGTCGATCGCCCGGGAGCTCGGCAGCCGGAACATCACGGCGAACGTGGTCGCGCCCGGCTTCGTCGACACCGAGATGACCGCGGGCCTCAGCGACGCCCGCAAGGCCGACATCCTCGGCCAGGTCCCGCTCGGTCGCTACGCCGCCGTGGACGAGGTCGCCGCCGCGGTGCGGTTCCTGGCCGGCGACGACGCGGCGTACATCACCGGCGCGGTGATCCCGGTCGACGGCGGCCTGGGCATGGGGCACTGACGATGCGAGGGACGGAGTAGGCGTGGGCGGTCTGCTGGAGGGCAAGCGAATCCTGGTGGCCGGAGTGCTCACCGAGGCCTCGATCGGTTTCGCGACGGCGCGGGTGGCGCAGGAGCAGGGTGCGCAAGTCGTCGTGACGAACTTCGGGCGGGCCCTGTCGATCACCCGCCGGATCGTCAAGCGGCTGCCCACCGAACCCGCCGTACTCGAGCTGGACGTCACCGACGCCGAGCACCTCGAGTCGCTGGCCGACCGGCTGCGCGAGCACGTCGACGGGCTGGACGGTGTAGTCCACGCGATCGGGTTCGCGCCGCAGAACGCGCTCGGCGAGGACTTCACCGCGGTGCCGTGGAGCGATGCCGGTACGGCGTTGCACGTCTCGACGTGGTCGCTGGCCGGGCTGGTGCAGGCGGTACGCCCGTTGCTGGCCGAGCCGGCCTCGGTGGTCGGGCTGGACTTCGACGCGCAGGTCGCGTGGCCGGCGTACGGCTGGATGGGCGTCGCCAAGGCCGGCCTGGAATCCTGCGCGCGCTACCTGGCCCGCGAACTGGGAGCGGCGGGGGTCCGGGTGAACCTGGTCTCGGCCGGGCCGCTGCGCACCATGGCGGCCAAGAGCATCCCCGGTTTCGCCGGGTTCGAGGACGTGTGGGATGACCGCTCGCCGCTGGGCTGGAGCCTGACCGACCTGGAGCCGGCCGCCCGGGCCTGCGTCGCGCTGCTGTCGGACTGGTTCCCGGCGACCACCGGCGAGATCGTCCACGTCGACGGCGGCTTCCACGCCGTCGGCGTGTAGCCGGCGCCGCAGTGGGCCCACCGGCGTACGACGCCATGATCCTGCTGTCCTTCGGCGGTCCGGAGGGACCCGAGGACGTCCTGCCGTTCCTGGAGAACGTCACCCGTGGCCGCGGGATCCCGCGCGGTCGGCTGCTCGGGGTCGCCGACCACTACCAGCACTTCGGCGGGGTGTCGCCGATCAACGAGCAGAACCGCGCCTTGATCGCGGCCTTGGAGGCCGAGCTGTCCCGGCAGGGCCTGTCGCTGCCGGTGTACTGGGGCAACCGGAACTGGGCGCCGTACGTCGAGGACGCCGTCGCGCGGATGACCTCAAACGGGGTGCAGCGGGCGTTGGCGGTGCCGACCAGCGCGTACTCGTCGTACTCGGCCTGCCGGCAGTACTGGGAGGACATCGACCGCGCGCGGGCCGGCGCCGGTGCCGGCGCGCCGGTGATCGACAAGGTCCGGCACTACTTCAACCACCCAGGTTTCGTGCAGGCGAACGCCGACGGCCTGCGCGTCGCCCTGGCCGGCATGCCGGCCGGCACCCGGGTGGTCTTCACCGCGCACAGCATCCCGGTCTCGATGGCGGACTCGTCCGGCCCGGACGGCGGGCTGTACGAACGGGAGCTGCGGGCCGCGGCCGCACTGGTGGTCGACGCCGTGGACGCCGCGCTGTCCTGGGACCTGGTGTGGCAGAGCCGTAGCGGGCCGCCGTCCATGCCGTGGCTGGAGCCGGACATCAACGACCAGCTTCGGGCGCTGGCCGCGGCCGGCGTGCCCGGCGTGGTCGCGGCTCCGATCGGCTTCGTCAGCGACCACATCGAGGTGCGCTGGGACCTCGACACGGAGGCGGCGCAGACCGCGGCCGAACTCGGCGTGCCGTTCGCGCGGGCGGCGACGGCCGGCACCCACCCCGCCTTTGTCGCGATGCTGGTGGACCTGCTGCGGGAGCGCATCGAACCGGATCGGCCGCGACTCGCGCTGGGGGGGCTGGGCCCTAGCCACGAACGGTGCCCGGCCGGCTGCTGTCCGGCCCCCCGCCGCCGCCCCGCCGCGTCCTGACCGTGGCGTTGACGATCCGCGACTACGCTTATGTGGACGCCCACGCCTGGCTGCGTTGCCGGCTGCTGAGCTTTTTCACCACGCAGTACTACGACGATGTGGTCGCCGAGCGGCCTCACTACGACGGTCCTGCTATCGAACCGCTCTCCTCGAGCACGCGATGCCCGACCTTGCGACGCGTGGGATCAAGACACTCGACGCCTGGACGAGGGAAGACGCAGCGGCGAATGCCTGGTACCTGGCTCGGGGCTTCGTCGAGAACTACCGGTACCTGCACAGGAAGGGCTCAGCTGTTGTAGGCGGCGACCAGTGCGCGGCGGACCGCGCCGGCCAACGGACGCAGCGCATCGTCGCGGGCCCGTGCTTCGTACCCGGTGACGGCGCCGCCCGGCGAGTCCGCCGTGGCCAGATCCAGGGCGTCGGCCAGCCGGGATGCCCGGTCCAGCAGCCCCACCGCCCGCGGATCGTGACCAGCCGGTAGCCGGATCCGCGGGCCGTGCCTGGTGCCCGCCAGCAGGTCGGCGACCTCCGGTCGCCAGCGTGCGACATCCAGCCGGCTCATCGTGCGGGCGGCGTCCCGGATGGCGAGGGTGAGGTCATGGTCGGCCTCGACGACGGCGGGGTGGGAGCCGGCTTCGACGACGGCGGGGTGGGAGCCGGCTTCGACGACGGCGGGGTGCGAGCCGGCCTCGACGACCTCAGGGTGCGAGCCAGCCCCGACGTCAGGCTGCGAGCCAGCCCCGACGTCAGAGTGCGAGCCAGCCCCGACGACATCGGGGGGCGAGCCGGCTTCGACGACATCGGGCTGCGGGTCGGCAGCGCCGAGCAGCTGGTGCCGACCCCGCGAGGGGGTGCTGATGTCGTACGCCGTCCAGAGCACGCCGCCGGGTCCGTTCTCCGGCACCAGCCCGAGGCTGTCCCCGAAGGCCGCCTGACCCGCCAGCAGTGCCGCCGTGGTCAGCGGACCGGGACCGGGCAACCCACGAGGATCGCCGGGGACGGGCAGTGCAGCGCGGATCCTTCGCTCGCCGCGCTCCCGCCAGCCGGCCAGGGCCCAGCCCAATGGGACGGGGTCGGCGCTGGCGTCAAGGCCGACCACCCGATGATCGCTGTCAATCACCAGAGCGTCGATGACGTCGTCGTAGGAGACCCGCCCGCGCAGCCAGGCGGTCGCCCAGGCCGCCAGCAGTCCGCACCGGTGCCGCTCCATGTCGGCGAGCCTACGACGGCCGTTGCGGGTCCCGCCGGATAACGTCGCCCGGTGAACCCTGCCGCGTGGTCCGCCTGCCGCCGTCCGGTTCGACGGCCGTGAGCGCCGGCGGCCGGTACGGCCCGGACATCCTGCGCGGCTACCAGCCGGGTCGGCGGCCGCCCGCTCCGGTCCGGCCCGCCGAGATCGGACTCGTAGTGGAGGACGCCGGCTCCGGGTTCTGCGGCGCGGTGGTGGCCTGGACGGCGGACGCGCTGACGCTGCGAGACAGGCATGGGCGGGACCGGGTGTTCCCGTTGCGGCCGGCGGCCTTCCTGATCGACGGGTCCCCCGTGACAGTGACCCGCCCGACGGTTCGCCCGGACGCCCGGCCACGGCGTACCGCCTCCGGCTCCACCGCCGTCGCCGGGCAGCGGGCCAGGGTGGCGCGGGCCAGCCGGCTCTACGTCGAGGGGATCCACGACGCCGCCCTGGTGGAGCGGGTCTGGGGCGACGATCTGCGGCTGGAGGGCGTCGTCGTGGAGCCGCTGCACGGCATCGACGACCTGCCGGGCCTGGTCCGGGCGTTCGGGCCCGCGCCCGACCGGCGCCTCGGCGTGCTCGTGGACCACCTGGTTCCCGGGTCCAAGGAGAGTCGCGTGGTCGCGGGCATCCACGACCGGCATGTGCTGATCACCGGACACCCGTACGTGGACATCTGGCAGGCGATCAGGCCGGCCGCGGTCGGGATCCCCGGTTGGCCGGCGGTGCCCCGCGGGGTGCCGTGGAAGGAGGGCGTCTGCCAGGCCCTCGGAGTAGGCGATCCGGGCGAGATGTGGCGCCGGGTACTGGCCGCGGTGTCGTCGTACGCCGACCTCGAGACCCCCCTGCTCGGGGCCGTGGAGCGGTTGATCGACTTCGTCACCGCCGGGCCCGAAGTCGACCCGGACCAGATCATCGACGCCCGGGCTCGGTGATCGGCGCGGATCTCGCTCGCCACGGATGCGGATCCGGTCCTGTCGTGACCGGTTCGGCATCCGTTGGGCGACCACGGCGCGTGGTGGCGGTGCCCAGTCGCCACGCGCGGCTAGGCGCCCCCGAGGGGCGCGGTGGTGATTGGATGGGGTATGCCCGCCTGGTTGATCTGGCTCATCGCGGCGGGGCTGCTGGGTGCCGCGGAGATCTTCACGCTGGATCTCGTGCTGCTCATGTTCGGCGGCGCAGCCCTGGCCACGGCCGGGGTTGCCCTGCTCGGCGGGCCGGTACTGCTCCAATTGATCACCTTCATCGTGGCCGCACTCGGCTTGCTGGTCCTGGTCCGCCCGGTCGCCGCCCGGCACCTCACCGAGCGCAACCCGACGCAGATCGACGGGGCCCAGGTGTTCGTCGGGCGGATCGGCACCGTGACCGAGGCGGTCGACGAGCACCGGGGCCGGATCAAGATCGGTGGGGACGAGTGGTCGGCGGTCGCGCAGACCTCCCTCGAGCAGTTCGACGTCGGAACGCAGGTCCGGGTGATGTCCATCCGCGGCGCGACCGCGGTGGTCTCCGGCGACATGGTCTAGTGCTCAGCGTGACCGAGCACCCCACGCACCAGCAGGCCCGCCCCGGCGGGCCGGAACGGACGGCACCATGACGGCACTGATCGCTCTCGGCGTGATCCTCGTCTTCATCCTTTTCGTGCTCGCGCGCAGCGTCCGGATCGTGCCGCAGGCGACCGCCTCGGTGGTGGAGCGGCTGGGCCGCTACAACCGGACGCTGACGCCGGGCCTTGCCCTGCTGGTGCCCTTCGTCGACCGGGTCCGGGCCAGGATCGACCTGCGCGAGCAGGTCGTCTCCTTCCCGCCGCAGCCGGTCATCACGGCGGACAACCTGAATGTCGGCATGGACACCGTCGTCTACTTCCAGGTCACCGACGCCCGGGACGCGACGTACGGCATCGCGAACTACATCCAGGCGATGGAGCAGCTGACCGTCACGACGCTGCGCAACGTGGTCGGCGGACTGAATCTGGAACAGACGCTGACCAGCCGCGACGACATCAACTCCCAGCTGCGCTCGGTCCTCGACGGGACCACGGGGACGTGGGGGATCCGGGTGGCGCGGGTGGAGATCAAGGCCATCGACCCGCCCTCGACGATCCTGGAGTCGATGGAGAAGCAGATGAAGGCCGACCGGGACAAGCGGGCGGTGATCCTGAACGCCGAGGGCGCCCGGGAATCGACCATCAAGACCGCCGAGGGCACCAAGCAGTCCCAGATCCTGCAGGCGCAGGGCGCCAAGCAGGCCACGATCCTCAGCGCCGAAGCGGAGCGACAGAGCGCCATCCTGCGGGCCGAGGGTCAGCGCGCCGCGCGGTACCTGGAGGCGCAGGGCCAGGCCAAGGCGATCGAGACGGTCTTCGCCGCCATCCACAACGGCGACCCCGACCCGCAGCTGCTGGCCTACCAGTACCTTCAGACGCTGCCGCAGATCGCCCAGGGCGACGCCAACAAGATGTGGATCGTCCCCAGCGAGTTCAGCAAGGCGCTGGAGGGTTTGGGTCGCGCCGTCGGGGGCGGCGAGGCAGCCGGGGAGGCCGACGGTGGCGGATCCTGGCTGCGGCCCGAGCGGTCCTCCCCCCGGCCGGCGGGGGAGGCGATCGACACCGCGAACTGGTTCGACTCCAACCTGGCTCCCGCCGCGGAGCAGCCCGAGGCGCAGACGCCGATGACCGACACGACGCCGACGACGGTGT
>JBBPYA010000222.1:0-11043 GCA_038200385.1 Mycobacteriales bacterium | reverse complement strand
CTGACCCACCGGATCGGCTGGCTGCTCAAGCACCGCCGGGTGCAGCCCGGGGAGATCATGGCGATCACGTTCACGAACAAGGCGGCCGGGGAGATGCGGGAGCGGGTGGCCGCGCTGGTCGGTCCCCGGTCCCGGGCGATGTGGGTGTCGACGTTCCACTCCATGTGCGTGCGGATCCTGCGATCGCATGCCAAGGAGCTGGGTTTCACCTCCAGTTTCAGCATCTACGACACGGCCGACTCCCAGCGGTTGATGACCCTCGTCGGCCGGGACCTGGACCTCGATCCCAAGCGCTACCCGCCCCGCGGGCTGCTCAACAAGGTCAGCAACCTGAAGAACGAGCTGATCGACGAGGAGTCCTACCAGCCGGACAGTCCGCCGGACAAGGTGCTCGCTGACGCCTACCGCGGCTACCAGCGGCGGCTGCGGCAGGCCAACGCCATGGACTTCGACGACCTGATCATGACCACGGTCAACCTGCTGCAGGCCTTTCCCGACGTGGGGGAGCACTACCGCCGCCGGTTCCGGCACGTCCTGGTCGATGAGTACCAGGACACCAACCAGGCGCAGTACGTCCTCGTCCGCGAGCTGGCCGGCGGTGGCGCGCTGCCCGGTGGCGGCGAGCTGGCCGTGGTGGGCGACGCCGACCAGTCGATCTATGCCTTCCGCGGCGCGACGATCCGCAACATCCTGGAGTTCGAACGGGACTATCCCGACGCGACGACGGTCGTCCTCGAGCAGAACTACCGCTCCACCCAGACGATCCTGCAGGCCGCCAACGCCGTCATCGCGCGCAATTCCGGGCGCCGGCCGAAGAACCTCTGGTCGGACCAGGGTGCGGGCGCGCCGATCGAGGGGTACGTCGCGGACAACGAACACGACGAGGCCGCGTGGGTGGCCGGCGAGATCGACCGGCTGGGCGACGCGGAGCAGATCCGCCCCGGCGACGTCGCGGTGTTCTACCGCACGAACAACCAGTCGCGGGTCTTCGAGGAGATCTTCATCCGGGTCGGGCTGCCGTACCGGGTGGTCGGCGGGGTGCGCTTCTACGAGCGCCGGGAGGTGCGTGACGCGATGGCCTACCTCAAGACCCTCGCGAACCCCGCCGACGTGGTCAGCATGCGGCGGATCCTGAACACCCCGCGCCGAGGCATCGGTGACCGGGCCCAGGCCTGCGTGGAGGCGCTGGCCTCCCGGGACCGGATCGGGTTCCCCGAGGCGCTGGAACGGGCCGCCGAGGCGCCGGGGATCAACCCGCGCTCGGTCGCCGCGATCGCGGAGTTCACCACCCTGATGGCCGAGTTCCGGTCGTTGGCCGGCGACGGGGCGGGGCCGAGCAGCCTGCTCGAGGGGCTCCTGGACCGCACCGGCTACCTGCGCGAGCTGGCCGCGAGCAGCGACCCGCAGGACGAGGGCCGGGTCGACAACCTGAACGAGCTGATCTCGGTGGCCGCGGAGTTCGAGCAGCAGCGTCCGGACGGGACGCTGGCGGAGTTCCTGGAGCAGGTGTCGCTCGTCGCCGATGCCGACGAGCTACCCGACGAGGCCGGCCCGGACGACCCGCAGCCCGGCGCCATCCTGCTGATGACCGTGCACACCGCGAAGGGGCTGGAGTTCCCGGTGGTGTTCCTCACCGGCCTGGAGGACGGGATCTTCCCGCACCTGCGCACGCTCGGGGAGCCCTCCGAGCTGGAGGAGGAACGCCGGCTGGCCTACGTCGCCCTGACCCGGGCGCAGCGCCGACTGCACCTGTCCCGCGCGCTGGCCCGCACCGCCTGGGGGCAGCCGTCGTACAACCCGCCGTCGCGGTTCCTCGACGAGATCCCCGAGGAACTCGTGCACTGGGTGCGCACCGAGCCGGTCCGGGACCGGCCGTACTCCGGGGCCCAGTCCGCGCAGGCCCGGGTCGCCGGTGCCGCGCTGTCCCGGGGCGGGCTGCGCGGCGGGGTCGGCAACCGCACGATCGTCGACCTCGCGGCGGGGGACCGGGTCAGCCACGACGCCTTCGGGCTGGGCACCGTGGTCGCGACCCAGGGGGTCGGGGACCGGGCCGAGGCCACGATCGACTTCGGCAGCTCCGGGACGAAGCGGCTGCTGCTGCGCTACGCCCCGGTCGACAAGCTGTGAGCCCGGCCGCTACCAGGTGACCGGCAGCTCGCGTACGCCGTACACCAGGGACAGCTCCGGGAAGGACAGCTCGTCCAGCCCGGCCGCCAGCCGCAGGTCCGGGAACCGCCGCAGCAGCGCCGGGTAGGCGGCGCGCAGCTCTATCCGGGCCAGCGAGGCACCCAGGCAGTGGTGGATGCCGTGCCCGAACGCCAGGTGGGGGGTCGGCGCACGGGACAGGTCGAGCTCGTCGACATCGCGGGCCAGGCTCTCGTCCCGGTTGGCCGCCACCAGCGAGCAGACCACGGGCGCGCCGGCCGGGATCTGCTGGCCGCCGACGACGACATCGGTACGGGCGAAGCGAGGGAAGGCCACCTGGACGACGGTCAGATGGCGCAGCAGTTCCTCGACCACGGACTCCGCGGGCAGCACTCCGGAGCGCAACCCCTCGGCGCGGACCGGGTCCAGCAGGAGCACCAGTGAGCCCAGCGCGAGCATGCTCACCGTGGTCTCCTGGCCGCCGACGAGCAGGCCGTCGGCCAGCCCGGCCAGGTCACGGTCGCTCAGCTCGTCGCCGTGCTCGGCGATCAGCAACCCGAGCAGCCCGTCGCCGGGGGCGTCGCGCTGTCGGGCAACCAGGCCGACGAGGTAGTCCTGGGACTGGCTGGCCGATTCCAGCGGCGCCAGCACGCTCTCCAGCAGGTCGAAGCGGTGCGAGCTGATCCGGGCGAACTCCGCGCGTTCCTCGGACGGAACTCCCAGCAGCTCGCCGATGACCAGCCCCGGGATGGGTCCGGCGAACTGCGTCACGAGATCCGCCGGTGGCCCGGCCTCGGCCATCCGCTCCAGCTGCTCGGCCACCAGCTGCTCGATCCTCGGGGCCAGCGCGGCGAGCCGTCGCGGGGTGAACGCCGAGGCCATCAGCTTGCGCAGCCGGGTGTGCTCGGGCGGGTCGCGGAAGCCCAGCCCGCCCGGGTCGGGCAGGTCGGGCAGGGCGTCGCCGGCGGCGGCAGCCAGGTAGCTGAAGTCGTTGCCGAACCCGGTGGAGTCCCCGAGCACCCGGCGGGCGTCGTCGTAGCGGGTGACGATCCACACCGTCGTCCCGAGCACGTCGAGCTCGTGCACCGGCTGCTCGCTGCGGACCCGGGCCAGCTCGGGTAGCGGATCAACCCCGTCACGCAGCAACGGCAGGAACATCGAAGGACTCACCAATCGGTCGCGGACCGGCCGGGCAGAACGCTCGGACCGCCTGCAGGGCACGGTCTCCAACCGGGACAACCCCGACCGTACCGGCCCGGGCAGCGACCCTCCGTCCCGCTGGGAGCCGGGCTATCGTGGGCCGGCAGGAGACCTCACGGACGGGCTGGAAATCGCAGTGACACGTACACGCCACTGGTCCGTGGCGGCGCCCGCCCTGCTACTGCTCGTCCCCGTCTCCACAGTGCTGATCCTGCTGGCCGTCGGTACTCCCCCGGCGGTGGGCGGCTCGGGCAACCTCACCCGGTGGGGACTGCCGGTCCTGCGCGCGGTGCAGGATGTCGCGGCGGCGGGCACCGTCGGACTGCTCGTGCTCGCTGCGGCGATCCTGCCGGCGGCCCCCGGTGCAGACCCGAAGCGGCTGACGGGGCTGCGCCGGGACGCCGTGCGCTGGGCCGGGACCGGTGCCGCGGCGTGGGTGCTGTCCGGTGCCCTGGGCCTGATCCTGACCTACGCCGACGTGGCCGGTGTGAGCCCGCTGCGCGGCGGTGTCCTTGCCGAGGTCTGGTCCTTCGTCGGGTCCGACGATCGGGGTCGATCCCTGGCCGTGAGCGTGCTGCTGGCCGCCGTGGTGGCACTCGGCGCCCGGACCGCCACCCGTTCCACGACCGCCGGCATCCTGGCCGCCGGCGCGCTGGTCGCGCTGCTACCCCTCGCGCTGGCCGGACATGCCGAAGGCGCCCGGAACCACGGCATCGCCGTGGACTCGCTCGGCGTTCACCTCGTCGCGGTGACGGTGTGGGTGGGCGGCCTGGGCGGCCTGGCGCTGCTGCGCCGACGGCTGGACGCGGACCTCGTCGTCTCGGTGCGCCGCTACTCGACTCTCGCCGGGTGGTGCTTCCTGCTCGTCGCCGTCACCGGAGTGGTCAACGCCGCGGTCAACCTGGACGGGTGGGGGACCCTCGGGACCGGGTACGGCGTGCTGCTGCTGGGCAAGGTGGTGGCCTTGACGGTGCTGGGGTGGGCCGGCCGGGCGCAGCGTCGGCAGCTGGCCGCGCGGATGGCCGCGACCGCGGCCGCCGGGCGGCTGTTCGGTCGGTTGGTTTCCGCGGAACTCCTCGTGATGGCCGTGGCGATCGGGCTCGGGGTGGCCCTGGCCCGGACCGAACCGGCCACGGTGCCGGTAGGTACGCCGGACCAGCAGGCCGCCGAGGCCCTGCTCGGCCGGCCGATGCCTGGTCCGCTGACTCCGCTCGGGTGGGTCACCCAGTGGCGGCTGGACCTGCTCTGGCTGCTCGTGTCCCTGCTCGCGGCCGGCTGGTATCTGCGCGCGGTACTCCGGCTGCGACGCCGCGGTGACTCCTGGGGTACCGGGCGGCTGGTGTCCTGGTTGGCCGGCTGCGCCACCCTGATCTGGGCGACGAACGCGGCGCCCGGCGTGTACGCGAACGTGCTGTTCAGCATGCACATGGTGCAGCACATGACGATCGCGATGGCGGTGCCACTGCTGCTGGCCCTGGGCGCCCCGGTGACCCTGGCCGTGCGCACCCTGCCGGTCCGCCGCGACGGCAGCCGCGGGCCGCGGGAGTGGCTGCTGCTGGTCGTGCACTCCCGGCTGCTGCGGCTGCTGTCCCAGCCGATCGTGGCCGCCGTGCTCTTCGTCGGCAGCCTGATCGTCTTCTACTACTCCCCGCTGTTCGACCTGGCATTGAGCACGCACACCGGGCACGTCCTGATGACCGCACACTTCCTGCTCACCGGGTACGTGTTCGTCTGGGTGATCTGCGGTCCGGACCCGGGACCGGCCCGGTTGCCCTACCCGCTGCGGCTGGTGCTGCTCATGGTCACTTTCGTGTTCCACACGTTCTTCGGCGTGACGATGATGGGCAACTCCCAGGTGCTGGCCCGCGACTGGTTCGCGGCACTGCCCCGGAGCTGGGGATCGTCACTGCAGACCGACCAGTTCCTCGGGGGCGCTCTCGCCTGGGGACTCGGTGACATCCCGGTCGCGGTGCTGTTCGGCGCGCTGGCACTGGCCTGGCTCCGCTCGGAGGACCGGGAGGCGCGACGCTACGACCGCAAGGCCGAGCGCGACGGGGGCGCGGAGCTGGCGGCGTACAACGCCTACCTGTCCCGGCTGGGCACCGGCCGAACCCCGGTCACCACGACGGGGACCGACCGGGTGACTAAGACGGGGACCGTCCGCGACTGACTCAGAGCCGGACGCCGCGAGCGGCCAGCCAGACCAGCGGGTCCACCCGGGTGCCGTCCAGGCCGCCCAGGTGCACCTCAAAGTGCAGGTGCGGCCCCGTGGAATAGCCCCGGGAGCCGACCTTGGCGATCTCCTCGCCGGCGCGGACCAGGTCACCGGCGGCGACTTCGACAACCTCCATGTGCCCGTACACCGTCACGTCGCCGTTCTCGTGCTGGATGTATATGACGTTGCCGAACCCGCTGGCCGGGCCGGCCTGCAGCACGACGCCGTCGGCCGCGGCACTGATCGGCGTCAGCATCGGCGCGGCGAGGTCGATGCCCCAGTGCATGGTGCCCCAACGCATGCAGAAGCAAGTGGTCAGCCGCCCGTGCACCGGTAGTACGGTCGTCGGCCGGGCTGCCTCCGCGGCCCGGCGGGCGGCGTCGGCCACCCGTTTGGCGTCGCGGGAGGCCCGCTGCGCGCCGAGCACCTGGAGGCGAGCCTGCGCCTCGGTCGCGGTCAACCCGCGCCGTGCTACCGCCAACCCGTCGTCCCCGAGGTCGATCGGGGCCGAACCGCGCGCATCGCCGCCCTGGGCGGTCACCGCGTAGGCCACCGGGATGGTGCTCGGGGCGTCCTGCGCCGCTCCCAGCCCGCTGGGCAGCGCCGCGACCAGCGCGCCGGCAACCAGCGCGGTCAGTAACAGCGGTGCCTTCCGGGTCGGCGGACCCAGGGTGGGACGCGAAGACGGCCGAGCATGACGCGACACGACGGACCCCTTCGACACCTCGGCGGCGGGACGGTCGACACCGCCGGCCCGGCGCCGATTCCGGGCCGCCGGACTCACTCACCGCACTCACCGATCACGGACCGTGAAATGGCCCCGGACAGCAGTCAGGAGCCGCAGAGCGGCTCCGTGACCGAACCGTAACCAAACCTGGGCGGCCAAGGCAAATCCCGTGACACGGCCTGTGGACGACCGACCCGTCGCCGGTCCTTGTTAGCGTCGCTGTCCGTGTCGTCCCGTGCCTGCGTGTCGCCAACCGACGCCGGATGGCGCCCCGAGTTCGAGTCCTTGTCTGCCGCTGCGTCGCCGCGGTGTGGATCGCGCCGCGGGCGCCGTCGTCGGAGCCGGGCCTAAGCATGGCCAGGACAGCCGACCGGGGCGGGACCGCGCGCCGCATCCCGCCGCGGGAGCACATCGTGGGCCCGGTGCCGGTGCTCGCACGGTGTGCCGGCGCGGTCGCCGGCGTCGCCGCGGTGAGCCTCGCCGTCGCCCGTTTCCTCCCGTACGTGACCGTCGGTCCGGTCACGGTGACCGCTCCGCACGGGGTCCTCGACCTGCTTGCGGCGGCGCTCTGGCCGGCCGCCGTCCTTGCCGCCGGGGCGTCACTGGTCCGGTCCTGGTTGCCGCGACTCGGGCTTGCCGCGGTCGGCGGCGCCGGTGCGTTGGCCGTCGGGCTGGCGCTGCGCACGGCGTACGAACTGCGTCCCGCGAGTAGCCACCGCGCGTTCGAGTTGTTCTACAGCTACCGGCTCGCGACGACATCGGTGAGCGCCGGGCCCGGGGTCTGGTGGACGCTGGCGGGCGACGGGCTGCTGGTCGCCGCGCTCGTGCTGGCGGTGCTGGCCTGGCCGCGGACGAGCATGGACGACGACGGCGGGTTCGAGGGGCACCGGCCGCTGGTCACCGGGCTGGCCGCGGTGGGCGGGTTGCTCGGCGCGCTGGCCGTCGCAGCGCGACCGCAGGACGTGCCGGACCTGGTCGTGCAGAACGCGTCGGGGCTGCGGATCACCGTGCAGCAGGGCGGCGAGGTGTCCCTGCTGGACCGGCTGGGGCTGGACCTGGTGGGAACGTCGTTGCTCGCCCTGGGGATCCTCGCCCTCGCGCTGACCGCGGCCGTCCTGTGTCCGCGGTTGGCCACCGTGGGCGCCTTTGGCGTGCTGTCGGCGTACCTGCTGTCCTCGTCCACCGAGTTGCTGGTCGGCGCCGCTCGCTCCGCCGACGTGGTCGTCGGCCCGGGGGCCCTTGCCCAGCTGATCACCGGCGGGTACTTCGCCGCGCTGACGGTGTGGTGCTGGCGGGTGCCCGGTCGGGCGCCCACCCCGCCGGCGCAGGTCGCCCTGCTCGGCGACGGATAGGCTGCGGACACGTCCTCGCGCTGCGGAAGGGATCCCTGATGGCCGATCGCATCCGCGTCGTGGTGGCCAAGCCCGGCCTGGACGGGCACGACCGGGGGGCCAAGATCGTCGCCCGCGCGCTGCGCGACGCCGGCATGGAGGTCATCTACACCGGGCTGCACCAGACCCCCGAGCAGATCGTGCAGACCACCATCCAGGAGGACGCCGACTGCGTCGGGCTGTCGGTCCTGTCCGGTGCGCACATGACCCTGTTCGCCCGCATCATGACGCTGCTGGAGGAGCGGGACGCCACAGACATCGTGGTGTTCGGCGGCGGCATCATCCCCGAGGACGACATCCCCGAGTTGGAGAAGCTCGGAGTGGCGAAGGTCTTCACGCCCGGGGCGACGACCACCGCGATCGTGGACTGGGTGCGCGCCCACGTCGCCCGGACATCGGCCTGACCGAACCCGTACCGGCGGCCTTCTGGCGGCGGCTCGCTAGTCTCCGCGCAGGACAGCGCGGCTGAGCAGCGGCCCGCGCAGCGGAACCCCACAGCGGGCCCGGGACCCTCCCGGCCGGCGGTCGCGGAGGAGCTCATGGACCTGTTCGAGTACCAGGCGCGGGACCTGTTCGCGAGCTACGACGTCCCGGTCCTGCCGGGCGCGGTAGCAACCACCCCGGAGCAGGCGCGGGCCGCCGCCGAGCGGATCGGCGGCCCGGTCGTGATCAAGGCGCAGGTCAAGACGGGGGGCCGCGGCAAGGCAGGCGGGGTCAAGCTCGCCGACGGTCCGGAGGCCGCCGAGGCCACCGCGCGCGAGATGCTCGGAATGGACATCAAGGGGCACACCGTGCAGCGGGTGCTCGTCGCGCAGGCCAGTGAGATCGCCGAGGAGTACTACTTCTCCTACCTGCTCGACCGCGCCAACCGGACGTTCCTCGCGATGGCCTCGGTCGAGGGTGGTGTGGAGATCGAGCAGGTCGCGGCAACCAACCCGGAGGCGCTGGCGCGGATCCCGGTGGACGCCACGGTCGGCGTCGACGAGGCCAAGGCCCGCGAGATCGTCGCCGCGGCCCGCTTCCCGGCCGAGGTCGCGGACCAGGTGGTCGACGCGGCGCAGAAGCTCTGGGCGGTCTTCGTCGGCGCCGACGCCACCCTGGTCGAGGTGAACCCGCTGGTGCAGGACCCGGCCGGGAAGATCATCGCCTTGGACGGCAAGGTCACCCTGGACGGCAACGCCGGATTCCGTCATCCCGAGTACGCCGACCTGGACGACGCCGGCACCGTGGACCCGCTGGAGCGCGAGGCGGTGGGCAAGGGCCTGAACTACGTCAAGCTCGACGGCCAGGTCGGGATCATCGGCAACGGCGCGGGCCTGGTGATGAGCACCCTGGACGTCGTGGCGTACGCCGGCGAGGACTTCGGCGGGGTGAAACCGGCCAACTTCCTCGACATCGGCGGGGGCGCCTCGGCGCAGGTGATGGCCGACGGGCTGGGGATCATCCTGTCCGACCCGAACGTGCGCAGCGTGTTCGTGAACGTCTTCGGCGGCATCACCGCCTGCGACGAGGTAGCCAACGGGATAGTGCACGCGCTGGAAATGCTCGGCGCGGAGGCGACCAAGCCACTCGTCGTGCGGCTGGACGGCAACAGCGTCGACGAGGGGCGGCGGATCCTGAACGAGGCCGCCCACCCGCTGGTGGAACAGGTCGACACGATGGACGGGGCGGCCCGCCGGGCCGCCGAACTGGCCTCCTCCTCCAACGCGTAGGGACGGCGACGCATGGCGATCTTCCTGACCGAGTCCAGCTCCGTCATCGTGCAGGGCATGACCGGCTCGGAGGGCCGGCGGCACACCACCCGGATGCTCGCCTCGGGGACCCGCATCGTGGGTGGCGTGACCCCCGGCAAGGGTGGCCAGGAGGTGGACCTCGGCGGCACCGCCGTACCGGTCTACGGCAGCGTCGGGGAGGCGGTCGAGGCGACCGGCGCGGACGTCAGCGTCGTGTTCGTCCCCCCGAAGTTCGCCAAGGCCGCCGTGATCGAGGCCGTCGACGCCGGGGTGGGTCTCGTGGTGGTGATCACCGAGGGGATCCCGGTGCACGATTCAACCGCGTTCTGGTCCCACGCCCAGGGGAGCGCGTCACGGATCATCGGCCCGAACTGTCCCGGCCTGATCAGTCCCGGGAAGTCCAATGCCGGGATCATCCCGGCCGACATCACCCAGGCCGGCCCGCTCGGACTGGTCAGCAAGTCCGGGACGCTGACGTACCAGATGATGTACGAGCTGCGCGACCTCGGGTTCTCCACGGCGGTGGGCATCGGCGGGGACCCGGTGATCGGCACCACCCACATCGACTGCCTGCGGGCCTTCCAGGACGACCCGCAGACCGAGGCGATCGTGATGATCGGCGAGATCGGCGGCGACGCTGAGGAGCGGGCCGCGGAGTTCATCGCCGCCGAGGTCACCAAGCCGGTCGTCGGCTACGTGGCGGGATTCACCGCCCCGGAGGGCAAGACCATGGGTCACGCCGGCGCGATCGTGTCCGGCTCGTCCGGGACCGCGGCGGCCAAACAGGAGGCTCTCGAGGCCGCCGGCGTCCGGGTGGGACGCACCCCCAGCGCGGCCGCAAGCCTGGTGCGGGAGCTGCTCGACTGAGCCGCCGCCCCCGGCGAGCGTCCTTGCCGTGGCTGCGCGGACCCACCATGCTGGCCCTCCGCGTGAGCGATCAGCCAGTACTCACGGTGACCGACAGGAGCCATGGATCATGAGTGCACCGGGCAGCGGAACTCCGCCGCCGGGCGGCTACGGCCAGCCCGGTGGGTACGGCGAACCCGGCGGGTACGGCGGACCGGGCGGGCACGGCGGACCGGGCGGGTACGGCCCACCCGGCGGAGCTCAGGGCGGACCCGTCGGATCGGGCGGCCCGCAGGGCGGATCTGGAGGACAAGGCGGACCGGGTGGGCAGGGCGGGCCGGGCGGCCCACTGCCGGCGTCCGGCCCCCCGCCCCCCGGCGGGTACGGCGGCCCGTCCCAACAGGGCGGCCCACCCCCTGGATACGGCCCACCGTCGGGAGCCGGCCCTTACGGACAGCCGGGCGGCCAGCCCGGCCAGGGCGGAACGGCCCGCAAGGGCGGGTTCAACGTCAAGGCGTTCACCACTCATGACCTGGGCTACCTCGCGGCCGGTCTGGTGGCGCTGATCGCGACGTTCCTGCCGTGGTACTCGGTCAACTTCAACTTCGACTTCGGGCAGAACCTCAACATCCCGGGCACCTCCGGCTCGGACAGCGCGCTCGGCGTCCAGACCGGCGCCGGCGTCGTGGCCCTGCTGCTGATCCTGATCGCGCTCGCCGTGGTCGCCGTCAAGGCGTTCGGGGTGGCGCTGCCGAAGATGCCGTTCCCGGTGTCGCTGATCGCGGT
>JBBPYA010000221.1:0-9714 GCA_038200385.1 Mycobacteriales bacterium | reverse complement strand
CGCCCGGACCACCGCGAGCACCGGGTAGCCGCCGGTCACCGGGTGGTCGGCCAGGAAGATCAGCGGACGGGCGTTGAGCGGGACCTGGACCGCGCCGGGTACGAGCGGGTCGGAGGGCAGGTCGCCGGGCACGTCGGCGAGCAGGGCGGGACCGTCCAGGCGCACGCCGACCCGGTTGCTGTCCTGCGTCGCGGTCCACGTCGCGGCCAGCAGCCGGTCCAGCGCGCCGTCCCCGAGTTGCTCCGGGCGGGGACCGGGCAGCACCCGGAGGACGGGTTCGGCCGGCAGCGGTGGTACCGGCGCGTGGTCGACGAGCGGATCGGCGGCGGTGTCGGTGCCGATGGCCAGCCGCTGGCTGCGCTGCAGGGGCGGCGGTCCAAGACCGGACAGCAGGTCGGTCGAGCGGGAACCCAGCACCGGCTCGACGTCGATCCCGCCGCGGACGGCGAGATAGGTCCGCAGTCCCACCCCGGGCGGGCCGAGCGCGAGTTCGGTGCCGGCCGGAAGGCGCAACGGGGAGTTGGCCGCCTGCAGGCGCCCGTCCAGGTGTACCGGGCCGAGGGCGCCGGTCACCGCGAGCGTCAGATCCGTCACAGCGCGGACCCGAAGCCCCCCGAACGTCACCTCGATGGTCGCCGCCCGCTCGAGGTTGCCGACCAGCCGGTTCGCCAGCCGGTGCGAGGGCAGGTCGGCTGCCCCGGAGCGACCAACCCCGAGGTCGGCGTACCCGAACCGGCCCAGGTCCTGGACCGTCGACAGCGGCCCGGTATCCAGGATGTCCAGCATCGCTCAGCGCGCCTCGAAGCGGACCCGGCCGCCCGGGCGCAGCAGCGCCGGCGGATCCCGGTCGAGGTCGAACAGCACGACGTCGGTCCGTCCGATCAGCTGCCAGCCGCCCGGGGACTCCCGCGGGTACACGCCGGTCACGTTTCCGGCCAGACCGACCGCACCGGCGGGTACCCGGGTCCGCGGCTCGAGGCGGCGATCGACGGTCAGCTCGGGCGGCAGTCCGGTGAGGTAGCCGAAGCCCGGGGCGAACCCGCAGAACGCCACGGTCAGCTCGGCGGCGGTGTGCAGCTCGACGACCCGCTGCTCGCTCAGCCCGCACAGCCGGGCGACCTCGGGCAGGTCCGGCCCGTCGTAGCTGACCGGGATCCGCACCAGCTCCCCGGTCGGCGCTGCCGCGGGATCGACGCTGCGGCCGCGGACCTGCTCGGCCACCCGCGCCGGCTCGCTGCCCGGCGCCAGCCGAAGGAGCAGCGACTGCGCGGCCGGCACGAGTTCGACGACCCCGTCGACCGGGTCGTCGGTCAGCGCGGCCGCCAGCGCCAGGACGGCACCGTCGGCCGGTAGCAGGGCGAGCAGAGCGTGCTCGCCGTACGGCCGGACCTCGATCACCGGCTCCCCCCACCTGCCGTGATCATGGGATCTCGCCGGTCCTGACCGGCGGATCCCCATGATCACGGAAGGGGGGCCGGGCGGGGGCCCCGGCGGGGGCGGGGGGCTGGGCGGGAGCGGGGGGCTGGGCGGGAGCGGGGGGCTGGGCGGAGGCGGCGAGGGCGGCGGCGGCGGCGAAGGGGCGCAGGTCGACGCCGGCATCGGACAGCGCGGCCCGCACCCGGCCGGCCAGCCGTACCGCACCCGGGGTGTCCCCGTGCACGCACAGCGAGCGCGGGCGGGTCGACACGATGCTTCCGTCCACCGCGACGACCTCCCCGGCCACCGCCATCCGCACCGACCGGTCGGCGATCGCGTCGGCGTCGTGCAGGACGGCGCCGGCCTCCCGCCGGGAGACCAGGGTCCCGTCCGCGGTGTACGCGCGGTCGGCGAAGGCCTCCGGGACGCCGGTCAGCCCCGCCTCAGCGGCCAACCGGAGCAGCGCCGAGCCCGGCAGCCCCAGCACCGGCAGGGTGGAGTCGTAACGGCGCACCGCCTCGACGACGGCGGCGGCCTGGGCCTCGTGGTCGACGAGGGCGTTGTACAGGGCGCCGTGCGGCTTGACGTAGCGGACCCGGTCGCCGGCCACCCGGGCGAAGGCCTCCAACGCGCCCAGCTGGTACAGCACGTCGGCGGTCAGCTCGGCCGGGGCCACATCCAGGAAACGACGACCGAAGCCGGCCAGGTCGCGGTAGCCGACCTGCGCCCCGATCACGACGCCGCGATCCACGGCCGCGGCACAGACCCGCCGCATGATGACCGGGTCACCGGCGTGGAAGCCGCACGCGACGTTGGCGCTGGTGATGAGCTCGAGCAGGCCGTCGTCGTCGCCGAGGGGCCAGCTGCCGAAGCCCTCCCCGAGGTCGGCGTTGAGATCGATGACCGGCATGCCCGCGATCATGCCGCCTCGCCGGGGTACCGACGCGGCCCCGGACAGTCCACGGCCCCGGCTCCTGCATGCTGCGGGACCGGGGCCGGGAACGTCGGACAGGTCAGCCGGTGACACCTTTGAGTGCGTCGCCCAGCGCGGTCGCCTCGTCCGGGCTCATCTCGACGACGAGCCGACCGCCACCTTCCAGCGGGACCCGCATGACTATGCCGCGCCCCTCCTTGGTGACCTCCAGCGGACCCTCACCCGTCCGCGGCTTCATGGCCGCCATGCGTTCCTCCTCCGTCAGGCCGGTCCCGACGACCGGCCCGTGCACTGGCCTTGCAAGAACGCCGACGCCCGGGAGGGGCGGCCGACGCGATGTTCGGACCATTATCTCGCATCCCGGGGGCAAAGGAGAAACCGCGGCCCCGCAGCCCCCCGGAGCGGGGCTGCCGCTAGCGTGCGGTTGCCGGCCGAGGAGGGTGAGCCACGTGGGTACGCCGACCGATCCCGTGCTGTCCGTCCGGGACGGGGCGGTCTGCACGATCACCCTGAACCGTCCGGAGTCGATGAACTCGCTGGACCTGTCCGCCAAGCGGGCGTTGCTGTCCGCGCTGCGCAAGGCCGCCGCGGATCCCGGGGTCCGCGCGGTCGTCCTGACCGGTTCGGGCCGCGGATTCTGCGTCGGGCAGGACCTCAAGGAGCACGTCGCGCTGATCACCACCGGCGACCGGGCCCCCCTGAGCACCGTCTCCGAGCACTACAACCCGATCGTGACCACGATCGCGACTATGCCGAAACCGGTGATCGCCGCGGTGAACGGGATGGCAGCCGGGGCCGGCGCGTCGTTCGCCTACGCCGCGGATCTTCGGCTGGCCGGCGCCGGCGCGCGCTTCCTGATGGCCTTCGCGAAGATCGGCCTGTCCGTCGACAGCGGGGCCACCTGGACGTTGCCCCGGCTGATCGGGCACGCCAAGGCCACCGAACTGATGCTGCTGGCCCAGCCGGTGGACGCCGAGACCGCGCTGGCGCTGGGGATGGTCACCGAGGTCGTCCCCGACGACGAGCTGGCCGGGCGCGCCGCGGACCTCGCGGCCAGCCTGGCGGCGGGACCGACGCTGGCCTACGCCGCGATCAAGTCGGCGCTGGCGTTCAGCGCGAGCACCGACCTGGCCGGTGCCCTGGCCAACGAGGCCGAGCACATGGCCAGCACCGGGCAGACCGCGGACCACCGGGCCGCCGTCAACGCCTTCGTGGCCAAGGAGCAGGCGACGTTCGAGGGGCGCTGAGCCTCAGCCGGCCCGCCAGCAGGTGACGAGGTGGTCGTCGACCATCCCGGTCGCCTGCATCAGGGCGTACGCCGTGGTCGGGCCGACGAACCGGAATCCGCGCCGCTTGAGTTCCTTCGCCATGGCCGCCGAGGCCGGGCTCGTCGCCGGTACGTCGGCCATCGTCGCCGGCCGAGGCCGAGGGGCGTCCGGCTCGGCGAAGGACCACAACAGCTCGTCGAGTCCCTCAGGGACCTCCAGTGCTACCCGGGCATTGGAGATCGTGGCGGCGATCTTGGCGGCGTTGCGGACGATCCCCGCGTCACCCATCAGCCGCCGCACGTCGGCCTCGTCGTAGCCCGCGACAGCGGGGATGTGGAAGCCGTCGAAGGCCGTCCGGAAGTTCTCCCGCTTACGCAGGATCGTGATCCAGGACAAACCCGCCTGGAATGCCTCCAAGGCCAGCCGCTCGAACATCGCAGCGTCCCCGTGCAGCGGCACGCCCCACTCGTCGTCGTGGTAGGCGAGGTACTCCGGGGCACTGCCGGCCCATGCGCAGCGCTGCATGGCGCACCTTCCTACACCGGGCCCGCGGATCAACGAGGATGACCCCATGGAGACGGTGTTCGAGGCGTGGCGGGCCCAGCTGGACGACGCCGACGCCTTCCGCGAGCCCGGGACCACAGTGCGGGTCCGGACCGAGGGTCACGACGACTCGGTCAGCGTGGTGGTGCTGTTCGACCGGGTTCTGGTGTCGGTCTTCTGCGCGCCTCCGCAGAGCGTCCGGGCCGCGCTGGAGAACCATCAGCCGCCGGAGACGCTGGCCGAGGAGACCACCATGGCCCGCCTGGTCGGTCCCATCGAACGCACCCTCGGACCGGCCGTCCTCGGCTACCTCGACGGCGAGCGCGTCACCCCGCAGGATCCAGGCGGCCTCATCACCGTCGACGGCGACGACCCCGGCCTGCTCGCCCTGGCCGAGCGCTGCGGTCCTGAAGAAGCCGCCGAGAGCGACATCGGCGCGTGGTCCTCGCCGGTGCGGGTGCTCGCCCAGGGCGGCCTGATCGTCGCAGCGGCAGGTTTCCAGGTCTGGGCCGACAGCCTCGCCCACCTCGGCGTGCTTACGGATCGGCCGTACCGGCGGGAGGGGCACGGCCGCCGGGTCGCCGGTGCGGCGGTGGCCGACGCAGTAGAGCAGGGCCTCATCCCGCAGTGGCGCACCCGAACCGACCTGACGGCCTCGCGCCGCCTTGCGGCGGTACTGGGTTTCGAGGAGCGCGGGCGGCAGGCGGTGTTCTGGCCCCGGCCGCCGCCGGACTAGGGTTCCCGGCCATGCGCGTGCTCGTCACCGGCGGCGCCGGCTTCATCGGCTCGCACATCGCGGAGGAACTGCTCTCGGCCGGGCACGAGGTGCGGGCGTTGGACGCGTTGCTTCCCGCCGTCCATCCGTCCTACCCGGCCGGCCGCCCGGAGCACCCCGTCGGCGTCGACGTGATCGTGGGCGACGTCCGGGACCCGGCCGCCGTGGACCAGGCGCTGTCGGAAACGGAGGCCGTCTGCCACCAGGCCGCGATGGTCGGCCTCGGCCTGGACGTACAGGACATGCCCGAGTACGCCGGCATCAACGACTTGGGCACCGCCGTGCTGCTGGCGGCGATGGACCGGACGGGCATCGGACGGCTGGTGCTCGCCAGTTCGATGGTGATCTACGGCGAGGGTCGCTACACCTGCCCCGAGCACGGCATCGTGCGCCCGAGTGCCCGCGCCGCGGCCGACCTGGACGCCGGTCGATTCGAGCCGCGCTGCCCGCAGTGTGCCGAGGCGCTGGAGCCGGGGGCCGTCCCCGAGGACGCGCCGGCCGATCCGCGCAACACCTATGCAGCCACCAAACTCGCCCAGGAGCACCTGGCCGCGGCCTGGGCCCGCAGCACCGGCGGGACTGCCGTGGCGCTGCGGTACCACAACGTCTACGGCCCGCGGATGCCCAGGGACACGCCGTACGCCGGCGTCGCGTCGATCTTCCGCTCGGCGCTGGAGGCCGGGCAGCCGCCGCGGGTGTTCGAGGACGGCGGGCAGCGCCGCGACTTCGTGCACGTGCGGGACGTCGCCGCGGCGAACCTGGCCGCGCTGCGCCACGACGTGCCGCCGGGTCAGGCCCGGGCTTTCAACATCGCCTCCGGTACACCGCACACCGTCGGGGAGATGGCCGGTGCGCTGGCCGTGGCGTACGGCGGTCCGTCCCCGGAGGTCACCGGGCAGTACCGGCTCGGCGACGTCCGGCACATCGTGGCCAGCGCGGAGCGGGCTTCCGCGGAGTTGGGCTTCACTGCGACGGTGCCCTTCGACGACGGGATGCGCGAATTCGCCACCGCCCCGCTGCGCGGCTGACCCGGCCGCCGGGGGCCGGCGGGCTCAGACCAGCGCGGGGAGCCGGACCAGGAACCGGCAGCCGGGCCCTTCGTTGCCCACCTCGATCTGCCCGTGGTGCGCCTCCACGAAACCGCGGGCGATCGCCAACCCGAGCCCGCCGCCGCCGGTGACCCGATCATCGGTGGCCGGGGTCCGGGCCGGCTCGCCGCGAAACGCCACGTCGAAGACGCGGTCCAGATCTTCGGCCGGGATGCCGCCGCAGGCGTCGGAGACCGACAACCAGACCTGGCCCTGATTGCTACCGGCCCGCACGGTGACCGTGCCGCGCTCCGGGGAGTGCCGGATGGCGTTGTCCAGCAGGTTGCGGACCACCCGGTTGAGTTCGAACTCGCTGCCCAGCACCTCCGGCAGCGCGGCCGCGTCGGCGGTCAGTCCGACGCCCCGGGCGCTGGCCAGGGGAGTCGCCGCGGACACCGCGTCGGAGACGATGTCGGACAGCGAGACCGGCTCGAACAGCAGGCTCAGCGCAGCGGAGTTGATGCGCGACAGCTGGAACAGGTCCTCGACCAGCCGGGTCATCCGGTCGGTCTCGCCCCGCATCCGGCGGTGGTACTCGTGCACCGTCGCCGGATCGCTGACGACCCCGTCCTCCAGTGCCTCGGTCATCGCGCGCATCCCGGCCAGCGGGGTGCGCAGGTCGTGGCTGATCCAGGCCACCACCTCGCGGCGGGAGGCCTCCAGTTGCCGCTCGTGCTGGCGTACCTCGTCTGCCCACATGCTCTCCGCGGCCAGCCGGCGACCGAGCCAGAGCGCACAAATCAGGCTGACCAGCCCGTCCACCAGCACGATCACGATCAGGCGTGGCGCATCGGCAGTGGAGATGATCATGGCTTGCTGGGCGACGATCAGGCTGACGATCACCGCGCCAACCGAGACAACGACCAGCGCCGACACGCTGGCCGAGACCGAGCGGTGCCGCAGGCGGGCCAGCAGCAGCACCCCGAGCCCGGCCACGACGACACCGCAGGCCAGCGCGATGCCCCCGGTCCAGAGGATGTCGGGGATCATCAGAGGGCCGGTTCGTAGCGGTAGCCCACGCCCCACACCGTCACGATCTTCTCGGGCCGGGCGGGGTCGCGCTCGACCTTCTCCCGCAGCCGGCGGACGTGCACCGTCACCGTCGCGCTGTCCCCAAAGGACCAGCCCCACACCTGCTGGAGCAACTGGTCCCGGCCGAACGCCTGCCTGGGGTGGCGCAGGAAAAAGGCGAGCAGCTCGAACTCGCGGACGGTCAGCTGCAGGGGTACGCCGGCGCAGGTCGCCTGCCGCCCGGTGAGGTCCACGACGAGGTCCCCGTCGGTGAGCACCCCGCCGGTTTCCGGGCCCGCCACGCGGCGCAGGATCGACTGCACCCGCAACACCAGCTCGCGGGGGCTGAACGGCTTGGTCAGGTAGTCGTCGGCGCCGCGTTCCAGGCCCAGGACGCGGTCCGCCTCCTCGCCCAGCGCGGTCAGCATGATGACCGGCACATCCCGGGTCAGCCGCAGCCCGCTGCAGACATCCAGGCCGCTCATCCCCGGCAGCATCAGGTCCAAGACCACCAGGTCGGGGAGCCAGCGGGCGGCGAGGTCCAGCGCCTGCCGCCCGTCGGCCGCGACCTGGACGGCCATCCCGGCCCGCTCGAAGTAGCGGCGTACGACGTCGCTGACGGTCGCGTCGTCGTCCACGACGAGGATCCGCGGGCTGGACCGCTCGCCGGTCTCCGTGGGTACCACCTGGGTGCGCTCGCTCACCACGAGGTCCGCACCAGAAGTTGGACCGCCAACGCGGTGGCGGCCTGCGCGGCCAGCCAGCGAACCCGCCAGCGGGGCTGCAGCAGCGCCGTGGCGGTGAGGATCCAGGCGAAGAACGGCAGGTAGATCCGCTCCACCTCGCCCTTGCTCAGCAGCGACACGTCGGCGACGAGCACTCCGGCCAGCGCGGCGAGCGGCAGCACGGCGCCGACCGTACGCCCTCCCGCCCGGGTGGCAAGACGCCCGATCGCCCCGACGCCGGCCGGGCCGATCGCGATCGCCGCCGCGGCCAGGTTGGCGATGAGGAAGAACTCGGTGGGACGGGAGATCGCCGCCGCGCCCGCGTTGACCCGCTGGGCACCCGCGGACAGCCCCGCGAACCACCAGAATCCCGCCGCGGCGAACAGCGCGAACACCACCGCCACCGCCAGCGCGCCGATCAGCAGCACCCGCCACTGCCGCCGGACCGCGACCACGGCCAGCGCCACCGGCGCCAGCAGCACCAGCCCGTAGGACAGGAACAAGGTGAATCCGAGGAGCAAACCGCCCGCGGCGGCGAACGCGTCAGCGCGACGGCCGGGAGGGCCGGCAGCTGCGACGGCCAGACTCGCCACGCCCCACGCGCTCACCCCGAGGAAGTACGCGTCGGCCGAGGTGGCCAGCCAGATCGCCGCGGGCGTGAGAACGAGGAACGGCGCAGCCGTCCGCGCCACGAACTCCCCGGCCACCGACCGGGTGGCGATCAGCACGGCGGCGACCGCGCTGGCTCCGACACCGATACAGAGTGTGGCAGCCCAGCCCGGGCCGCCCAGGCCGATCTGGTCCAGGGCGACGAAGCTCAGCAACGCACCGGGTGGATGGCCACCGACGTGGGTCGTCCAGGGCTGGACGGAACTCAGTGGGACGTGGGCCACGAAGCCGGACAGGAACTCACCCCAGCCGTGTACCCGGTCGACATTGGCGAGGTAGTCGTGCCGGCTCTCCAGCCCGCCGGTGAGGCCGGACGCGCCGTCGACCAGCGCCAGCGACACCGCCCACGCGGCGGCGGCCAGGACCGCCGCGGGCACCAGCCGCGTCCAGGACATCCGCTGCAGCGCCGTACCGGAGGCCAGGACGACCAGGACCGCCACCGTCACCGGCAGCACGACCGCGGCACCGATCCGGGGCTGCCACGAGCCGGCCAGCAGCGGGCCGCCGAGGTACAGCCGGACCGACTGCGCCCGCAGCACCAGCCCATAGCCGATGGAGGCCACGACGAGGACCGCGCCGATGCCCACCGCGACCAGGGGCGCCCGTTCGCGCCGATCGGTCACCGTCACCACGGGTGCGACTCTAAGCCCGCTTTCGCCCCGCTGAGCTGCGACGGTGGCAGTCCGTAAGCAGCTTTTCCGACACCGCGTGTCCGGTGTCCGTAAAGTCGGCTCATGCCCGACGTGGTCCTACCATGCCTTGATGAGGCACAGGCGTTGCCGTGGGTGCTGTCCCGATTACCGGAGGGCTACACCGCCATCGTGGCTGACAACGGGAGCTCCGACGGCTCCGACCGGATCGCCCGGGACCTCGGGGCGGTTGTCGTGAGCGTCCCGCAACGCGGTTTCGGTGCCGCGGCGCACGCCGGGCTGTTGGCGGCCACCCAACCGGTGGTCTGCTTCATGGACGCCGACGCCTCCATGGATCCACGCCAGCTGCCCCGGGTCGCCGACCCGGTCACGGCCGGGACGGCCGACCTGGTCCTGGGTCGCCGCCGGCCGATCGGCCGGGCCGCTTGGCCCCTGCACGCGCGCGCCGCCAATGCCGTCCTCAGCCACCGGCTGCGGCGCCGGACCGGATTGTCGCTGCGCGACCTCGGGCCGATGCGCGCGGTACGCCGGGAGGCCCTGATCGGGCTGGCGCTGACCGACCGGCGTTTCGGGTATCCGCTGGAGATGGTCACCGCAGCCGCCGACGCCGGTTGGCGTGTCACCGAGACCGACGT
>JBBPYA010000220.1:0-16197 GCA_038200385.1 Mycobacteriales bacterium | reverse complement strand
GGCCGAGGTCCCCCTCCCCGGGTTCGGGTCACCGGTGGCCGTCGGGTCGGACTTGGCCGTCCCGTGGGGTCTGACGTTCCTGCCCGGCGGCGACGCCCTCGTGGCCGAACGGCCCACCGGCCGGATCCTGCGGCTGACCCCAACCGGTGCGCAGAGCGTGGTAATGACGGTGCCCGGCGTCGCGGACCTCGGTGAGGGTGGTCTGCTCGGTCTGGCCGCCTCCCCCGACTACGCCTCCGACGGGCTGGTCTACGCCTACTACACGACCGAGCAGGACAACCGGATCGCCCGCTTCACCCTCGGCGGCGAACCCCAGGTCCTGCTGCAGGGCATCGACAACGCCCAGAACCACGACGGTGGCCGGATCGCCTTCGGCCCGGACGGAATGCTCTACGCCGGGGTCGGGGACGCCGGCGAGCCGGACCACGCGCAGGACCCCGACAGCCTGAACGGCAAGATCCTGCGGCTGACCCCGGCCGGGCAGGTCCCTCCGGACAACCCCGATCCGCACTCGTACGTTTACACGATGGGTCACCGCAACGTGCAGGGACTGGCCTGGGACGGCAGCGGGGCGATGTACGGCGTGGAGTTCGGCCAGAGCCGGTTCGACGAGGTGAACCTGATCCAGCCGGGACGCAACTACGGCTGGCCGGTCGTGGAGGGCCGGGGCGACACCGACGGCGGCCGCTTCACCAACCCGCTGGTGACCTGGACCACCGACGAGGCCTCCCCCTCCGGCGCGGCTGTGATCGGGCAGACCCTGTACGTCGCCGCGCTGCAGGGCGAGCGGCTGTGGGCGGTGCCGATCACCGGACCCGGCCGGCTCGGCGAACCGGTCCCCCGGCTCGTAGGCGCCTACGGTCGGTTGCGCACGGTGGCCGAGGGCCCGGACGGCGCGTTGTGGCTGACCACGAGCAACACCAGCCGCGGTGAGCCGCGCGCCGGCGACGACCACGTCTACCGCTTCCCGGTCGCCTGACCCGGACCGGGGCCGGTTCGCCGGATCCGTCCCGACCCTCCAAGATGACCGCGTGACCGGCGGCGCGAACGGGCGGGAGGACAGCCCCTCACTGTTCGTGGACTTCACCCGCGACGACTGGCGCGCACTGGCCGATGCCACCCCACTGCCGCTGACCGGCCTGGAGGTGGAGCGGCTGCGCGGCCTCGGGGACATCCTCGACACCGACGAGGCGGAGACCGTCTACCAGCCGCTGTCCCGGCTGCTGAACCTGTACGTCGCCGCCGCGCAGCAACTGTGGGGCGCCCAACGGCATTTCCTCCGATCCCAGGAGGCGAAGGTCCCGTTCGTGATCGCCGTCGCCGGCAGCGTGGCGGTGGGCAAGAGCACGACGGCCCGGCTGCTCACCGCGCTGCTGCGGCGTTGGCCGCACCATCCCGAGGTGGCGCTGGTCACCACCGACGGTTTCCTGCTGCCCAACCGCACCCTCGTCGAGCGCGGCCTGCTGGAGCGCAAGGGATTCCCCGAGAGCTACGACCGCCGCGCCCTCGTGCGTTTCCTGTCCGGGCTCAAGGCGGGGCGCCGCGAGACGACGGTCCCGGTGTACTCGCACCTGACCTACGACGTCCTGCCGGACGGGCCGCAGGTTATCGGCCAACCCGACATCCTGGTACTGGAGGGCCTCAACGTCCTGCAGCACGGCGCCAACCCCGGATGGCGGCCGCAGCGGGTGTTCCTGTCCGACTTCATCGACTTCTCGGTGTACGTCGACGCGCACGAGGCGGACATCCGGCGCTGGTACGTCGAGCGGTTCCTCGCGCTGCGGCAGACCGCGTTCGCCGACCCGCAGTCCTACTTCCACCGGTACGCCGACCTGTCCGAACCTGCCGCCACGTCCATCGCCGAGGGCATCTGGGCGGCCGTGAACGGTCCGAACCTGGAGGAGAACATCGCCCCCACCCGGTCCCGGGCCCGCCTGATCCTGCAGAAGGGACCGGACCACTCGGTGCGCCGGATCCGCCTGCGGCGGCTGTGAAACAGCTCGCCTGGCAGCGTCGTCGCGCTCGGACTGCACCGGCTCGGACGGCGTGCCACAGTGTGCGCACCAGATCACCGAAACGAGGAGGTACGGCATGGCATTCGACGACGACATGACCTCGACGACCAGTGACAGCGGGGCCGACGGCTCGGCCGACGGCGGGGCGGAAGGCCCGGCCGACGGCGGCGCCAGCGGTTCGCCCGGTACGCAGGACGGCGGCTCCGACGGCGGCTCCGACGGCGGCTCCGAGGGCCCGGCCGACGGCGGTGCCAGCGGTTCGCCCGGTACGCAGGACGGTGGCGCCGATGGTGGCGCCGACGGCGGGGCGGACGGCTCGGCCTGATCCGCAACACCCCCTCGGGCCGGGTGGATGGGGCACAGCCGCCCATCCACCCGGCGCTGCGCCGCTGTCTCGCCGTCGACCCGGAGGAGTTCGCCCGCGACATCTGGGGGCGACGCCCGTTGCTGTCCGAAGCGGCGCGGTTGCCCGGGAACTTCGCCGACCTGTTCGGCCCGGCTGCCGCCGACGAGCTGCTGAGCCGACGCGGCCTGCGTACGCCGTTCCTGCGCATTGCCAAGGACGGCGCGGTCATCGATTCCGCCCGGTACACCCGGTCCGGCGGGGCCGGGGCCCAGATCGGTGACCAGATCGACGACGAGGCGGTGCTCCGGCTGTTCGCCGACGGGGCGACGCTGGTCTTCCAGGGGCTGCACCGCAACTGGCCGCCACTGCTGGATTTCGCCGCGGATCTGGTCGCCGACCTCGGCCATCCCGTGCAGATCAACGCCTACGTCACGCCGCCCCAGTCGCAAGGATTCTCCGCCCACTACGACGTCCACGACGTGTTCGTGCTGCAGATCGCCGGCGGCAAGACGTGGGCGGTACACCAGCCGGTCCTGACCGCGCCGCTGCGGGACCAACCCTGGACCGGTCGCGGCGCCGAGGTCGCCGCCGCCGCGGCCGGAGCGCCCGTGCTGACCGCCGAGCTGGCACCGGGTGACGCGCTGTACCTCCCGCGCGGCTGGCTGCACTCGGCCACCGCCCTGGGCGAGGTCTCGATCCACCTGACCGTCGGGATCCACCCGTTGACCCGGCACGCCGTGGTGGAGGCGCTGCTGCGCCAGGCGGCGGCGGTCCCCGCGCTGCGCGAGTCGCTGCCGCTCGGGCTGGATCTGGACGCCGACGAGGCACTCACCGACGTCGTGGCAGCCACTGTCAAGGAACTCGTGGCGGCCCTGCACGCTGCCGACGCCGCGCTTGTCGGGGACCAACTGCGCCGGCAGCTGTGGGCCGGTGTCCGCGCGGCGCCGGTCGGTCCGATCGCGCAGGCGGCTGCGGCAGCGCGAGTCACGGACTCCACGGTGCTCACCCGCCGCCGGCACCTGCGTTGCCACGTCCACCGGGACCGCGACGAGGTCGTCGTGGTACTGCCGGACCGGCGACTGCGCTTCGAGGGATCCGCGGCGCCGGCCCTGGAGTGCGCACTGGCCGGTGCGCCGGTTGCAGTGTCCGAGCTGCCGGGACCGGGCGGTGCCGACCGCCGCGCGCTGATCGCACGGCTGCTGCGCGAGGGACTCGTGACGGCCGCAGCCGCCGACGAGGAGTGAGCGGCCTCCCGACGCGCTGCGCGCCGGCCTCGCTCGACCGCGGCGACCAGCGCCACGCGACCGCGGCGCCGGTACGGCGCTGGTTGCTCATCGAGCAGCCCGGCCCCTGGGGCCGCGACGCGTTGCTGTCCTCGCGACTGGACGCCGACGTCGCCGCGACACTGGACGGGCGCTGCCGGACGGCCGGCGTACGCCCGATGCTGATCCGCCGGGTGGGCCGCACCCCGGCCGGCGCGGCCCGGCGGTTCTGTCTCGCCGATTCGCGGCCCGGCTCGGAACGCCTCGACTGGGGCGAGTACGTGGTGGACGCCGACCTGCTGGGGATCGATCTCGCCACGCCGCACCCCACTGCCGCGCCGGCTGCCGGCCCGCCGACGTACCTGGTCTGCACCCACTCCCGGCACGACGCGTGCTGCGCCATCCGGGGACGTCCGGTGGCCCGCGCGCTGGCCGGCCTCCGACCCGGCCAGGTGTGGGAGTGCTCGCACACCGGCGGGGACCGGTTCGCCGCGAACGTCGTCGTACTGCCCCACGGCTTGTACTACGGGACCGTCACCCCCGACGCGGCGGAGGACCTGGTGCTGGCCACCGAGTCCGGCCTCGTGCTGCCCGCCCTGCTGCGCGGGCGCAGCGCGCTGCCACCGGCCGTGCAGGCCGCCCAGCACCACGCCCGCGCCGCCACCGGCGACCGGCGGATCGACGCCCTGCTCCCGAGGCGGGTGGACCAGGTCGACGAGGCCACCTGGCGGGTGCACCTGTCCGGTCCCCAGCGTCCGCTACAGGTGACGGTGCGGTCGCGGATCAGCGCGCCGCTACCGCGGTTGACCTGCGCGGCGGGCGCCCGGACCCAGCGGGTGACGACGTACGAGCTGGTGGAGCTGCGCCAGGGTTAACCCGCTCGGGTACTGCTGTCACCCGATCGCGCCACCGCGCTACCCACCCACGCAGGTGCTAACGTTCATCCCGGTCGTCGTTCCCTGATCGTGTCAACGCCCGCGGAACTTCAGCGCGGACCCCGACTTGACCCGGTACCCCCGGGTCAAGACCCGGGCCGTCGAGTCGGCCCGGATGCCGCGACCGTGGCTTCCGACACATCAGTTCATGCAAGGAGCACGACAAGTGGCACAAGGCACCGTGAAGTGGTTCAACGCCGAGAAGGGTTTCGGGTTCATCTCCGTCGACGGCGGAGGACCTGACGTCTTCGTGCACTACTCGGCCATCCAGTCCGACGGGTACCGCAGTCTGGACGAGGGCCAGCGTGTCGAGTTCGAGGTGACGCAGGGTCAGAAGGGTCCGCAGGCCGAGCAGGTCCGCCCCGCCTGATCCCACCAGCACGACCCACACCGGACGCCCGGACGGCACTGACCGTCCGGGCGTCCGGCTGTGCAGGCCGGTCCCATCAGCGGCGCCGGCCTTCAGCCGGCGGTCGGCTCCGGCCGGGTCGGGGTCTGTCGTAGCAGCGCGAACGCCAGCTGCACCCGCGGGCCGATGAGCAGAACCGAGACCACCGTGCCGATCCCCACCGCGCCGCCCAGCAGCGCACCGAGCAGGAACGCCGAACCCTCCGTCGCCGTCCGGGCCTGCCAGATCCGCAGGCCGGTACGTCGGTGCACCGCGACCATCAGGCTGTCGCGCGGCCCCGAACCGAGGTGCGCACCGATGTACAGCGCGCTGCCGATCGCGATCACGGCGAGCCCGGCGACCAGCAGGGTCAGCCGCAGCGGCCACCACCAGCCGTCCGCGCCGGCCAGGAAGCCGACGCGGAGCAGCACCTCGATGCCGCTGCCGATCAGCACCGTGTTGAGCACGGTGCCGATCCCCGGCCGGGTGCCCAGCGCGACGGCCAGCAGGAGTACGGCGGCGCTGACGAGCACCGAGGCGGTGCCGAAGCCCAGACCGGTACTTCGGCTGACCGCCGAGTGCAGGACGTCCCAGGGCGCCAGCCCGAGTTCGGCCTGCACGGTCATCGTGACCCCGACGGCGAACAGCGCGAGCCCCACGATCAGCTTGCCGAAGCCGCCGCGGGCGCGCCGGTTCAGCAACTCAACTCGGCAGGCCGACCGCTCAGCCGGTCGAGCAGGGCGCTGCTGGGCAACCGTGAACACAGCACCGGATGCTACGGCCGGTAGCGTTCGGGCCCGTGCCCGATCCCGAGCTACCAGATTCCGAGCGCCCGCTCGTCGTCGTCGACATCGACGGGGTGGTGGCCGACGTCAGTCACCGGTTGCACCTGCTGGACCGCCACCCCCGGCGCTGGGAGGACTTCTTCGCCGCGGCCGCGACTGATCCACCGCTGACCGAGGGGGTCGCGCTCGTCCACGGGTTGCCCGCCGAGCACGGCTTGTGCTGGCTGACCGGGCGACCCGAGCGCAACCGGGAGCTGACCGAGCGGTGGCTGATCGAGCAGGGGCTGCCCGATCGGCCGCTGCTGATGCGGGCCGACCGGGACCACCGCCCCGCCCGGGAGGCCAAGCGGGCCCACCTGCGGGCGCTGCGCCGGACCCACCGGATCGCCCTCGTCGTCGACGATGACCCGGCCGTGGTGGAGATGGTCCGGGCCGAGGGTCTGACTCCCCTGCTGGCCGACTGGCTGCCGTACTCGCCGCGGCTGCACCAGGCACAGGAACGGCAGGGCCGCACCTAAGCGGAGTACCGTAGGCGGACGTGCAGCCCGTCGATCGGTCAGAAGTGTCGCGACACGCTGCGGTAACGGTGCCGGCGAATGCGTTGATGCAAGCCGTTACATGGGTCACACTCTCGGGTGGACCGACGAGGCCCAGGCCGACCTTCGAGCTCTGCTAGTGAGGATGTTCACCACGATGTGCTTGCATCACCCGGGATGCCCGGCCGCGGACAGTCCCGATCGCGACGCCGCTCACGTCGTCTCCAGCCACCCCGAGCAGGGCTGGTCGCTGCTCTGCAACGGCGTGGTGCGCTTCGACGACAACGGCGAGATCCTTCCCGACCGCAGCATCATCGCCTCCCGACGACCCTCCACCGCGCACAGCGCCGCCTGAGCCGGGCTCAGTCCTCGGCGTACGCCTCGATCGGCGGGCAGCTGCACACCAGATTCCGGTCCCCGTGCGCGCCGTCGATGCGGCGTACCGGTGGCCAGTACTTCCCGTCCCGATGCGTTCCAGCCGGATAGCCGGCCTGCTCCCGGCTGTAGGGCCGCTCCCACGAGCCGGCGAGCATCCCCGCGGTGTGCGGCGCACCGCGCAACGGGTTGTCGGCCCGGTCCCACTCCCCCGCCTCGATGCATCCGATCTCGGCCCGGATCGCGGCCATCGCGTCGACGAAGCGGTCCAGCTCGGCCAGGTCCTCGGACTCCGTGGGCTCGATCATCAACGTGCCGGCCACCGGGAAACTCATCGTCGGCGCGTGGAAGCCGTAGTCGATCAACCGCTTCGCGACGTCCTCGACGGTGACTCCGGTCCGGGTGGTGATCCCCCGGAGGTCGACGATGCACTCGTGGGCGACCAGGCCGTTCGCGCCGGTGTACAGCACCGGATAGTGCTCGCCCAGCCGGGCGGCCAGGTAGTTGGCGGACAGGATCGCGGTCTCGGTGGCCGCGCGTAGCCCGTCCGGGCCCATCAGGCGGACGTAGGCCCACGAGATGGGCAGGATTCCGGCCGAACCCCACGGGGCGGCCGTGACCGGTCCCTGGCCGCCCTGCGGGCCTGCCTCGGTGACCAGCGGGTGGCCGGGCAGGTACGGCGCGAGGTGCGCGCGGACACCGATCGGCCCCACCCCGGGCCCGCCCCCGCCGTGCGGGATGCAGAACGTCTTGTGCAGGTTGAGGTGGCTCACGTCGGCACCGAAGTGACCGGGCTTGGCCAGCCCCACCAGGGCGTTGAGGTTCGCCCCGTCCACGTAGACCTGGCCGCCGGCCTCGTGCACGCTGGCGCAGATCTCGCCGATGGTGTCCTCGAACACGCCGTGCGTGGAGGGATACGTCGCCATGATCGCGGCCAGTTCGGCACGGTGCGTGTCGATCTTGGCGTGCAGGTCCCCGACATCGACGTTGCCCTGGTCGTCGCAGCCCACGACGACGACCCGCAGGCCTGCCAGGACGGCGCTGGCGGCGTTCGTGCCGTGCGCGCTGGCCGGGATCAGGCACACCACCCGCTGGTCGTCGCCGCGGTCCCGGTGGTAGGCCCGGATCGCGAGCAGACCGGCCAGCTCACCCTGCGAGCCGGCGTTGGGTTGGACGCTGACCGCGTCGTAGCCGGTCAGCTCGGCCAGCCAGCGCTCCAGGTCCGCGATCAGCGACCGGTACCCCGCGGTCTGCGCCGCCGGGGCGAACGGGTGGATGGCGGCGAACTCCGGCCAGCTGATCGCAGCCATCTCGGTGGTGGCGTTCAGCTTCATCGTGCAGGAGCCCAGCGGGATCATCGACCGGTCCAGCGCGATGTCCTTGTCGGCCAGCCGGCGTAGGTAGCGCAGCATCCCGGTCTCGCTGTGGTGGGTGTTGAAGACCGGGTGGGTGAGGAAGTCGGTCTCCCGGCGGAGACCGCCCGGGACGGCGTCCGGCGTGGCGGCGTCGAGCTCGACCGGGTCGGCGACCGTGACCCCGAAGGCGTCCCACAGCGCGGCCAGCTCGCGCCCGGTCGTGGTCTCGTCGCAGCTGATCCCCACCCGGTCGGCATCGACCCGACGCAGATTGACCCCCAGCTGTTGCGCCGCCTCGACGACGACGCCGGCCCGCCCCGGCACCACGGCCACGACGGTGTCGAAGAACGCGTCGTGCTCGACGCGAACCCCGCCGGAACGCAGGCCCGCGGCCAGCACGGCGGCGTAGCGGTGGGTCCGGGTCGCGATCGTGCGCAACCCGTCCGGCCCGTGGTAGACCGCGTACATCCCGGCCATCACCGCGAGCAGCACCTGCGCGGTGCAGATGTTGCTCGTGGCCCGCTCCCGCCGGATGTGCTGCTCGCGGGTCTGCAACGCCAGCCGGTACGCCGGGTCGCCGTCGGCGTCGACGGACACGCCGACCAGCCGACCGGGCATCGAGCGGGTCAAGGACCCCCGGACGGCGAGGTAGGCCGCGTGCGGGCCGCCGAAGCCCAGCGGCACGCCGAAGCGCTGGGTGGTGCCGATCGCGATGTCGGCGCCCATCTCACCGGGCGGGCGCAGCAGCGTCAGGGCCAGCAGGTCGGCGGCGACGGCGACCAGCGCGGACTGCTCGTGCGCGGCCGCGACCAGGCTGCTGAGGTCGTGGATCGCCCCGTCCGCGCCCGGGTACTGGACCAGCACCCCGAAGAACTCCCCGGCGGGGAGGCCGGCCCGCAGGTCGGCGACGGTCAGCTCGATGCCCAGCGGCTCGGCGCGGGTGTGCAGGACAGCGATGCTCTGGGGCAGGCACTGGGCGTCGACCAGGAACCGCCCGGCCGGCTGGCCGGGGCGCCGCCGGGCAGCGCGCAGCGCCAGCGTCATGGCCTCGGCCGCGGCGCTGGCCTCGTCCAGCATCGAGGAATTGGCCACCGGCAGCCCGGTCAGGTCGGCGACCATCGTCTGGTAGTTCAGCAGCGCCTCGAGCCGGCCCTGGCTGATCTCGGGCTGGTACGGCGTGTACGCGGTGTACCAGGCCGGGTTCTCCAGGACGTTGCGGGCGATGACCGCCGGCGTGTGCGTCCCGTAGTAGCCCAGGCCGATCATCGGTGTGCACAGCACGTTGCGTCCGGCCAGCTCCCGCAGGGCCGCGATCACCGCCGGCTCGCTGGCCGCGGCCGGGACGGTCAGCTCCTCGAAGGCCCGGATCGTCTTGGGCACGGTCGCCGCGACCAGGTCGTCCAGCGTCGGGTACCCCAGGGCGTCGAGCATCCGCTGCTGCTCGGCCCGGTCCGGGCCGATGTGCCGGGTGGCGAAGGGCGCAGCAGCGTCCAGCTCGGCGAGCGGGAGGGATGTGGTGGCGGGCATCGGCGGCCTCCGGGACGGGCGCCGCCGGGGTCTCCGGGGGCGCATCCCCCTCTGTCCGGGCGTGCCGTTCAGAGTCGCCTGACCCGTCCGGTCCGGTGGCCTGAGAGGTTGCGGGGTGTTGCCCCTTCGGCGCCCGGTGCGCGCGGCACCGGGACTCTCCCGGGCGGGATCGTCAGCCCCTGCAGATTACCCCACCCGGGTGACTGGGACCGGTGCGGCGCGGGTATGAACGACGGCATGTCGACACCGCCGTCGGGCGAGCAGTACGAGATCTTGTGGGGCATCCAGCGGGCCACGATCGTGGAGGTCGGCGGCGGCATCCGCAGGTACGCCGACGGCGGGCGCGACGTGCTGCACCCGTACCCGGAGCAGGCGATGTGCGACGGGGCGCACGGCGCCCCGCTGGTGCCGTGGCCGAACCGGCTGGCCGACGGGCGGTACGACTTCGACGGGACGTCGTACCAGGTCGCCCTGACCGAGCCGGACAAGCACAACGCCATCCACGGGTTCCTGCGCTGGCGGTCCTGGCGCCCGGAGTCGCACGAGACCGACCGGGTGGTGATGGGCACCCGGCTGCATCCCCTGACGGGCTACCCGTTCACGCTGGACGTCCGGGTGGACTACGCGCTGTCCGCGACGGGGCTGCGGGTCGAGACGACCGCAACGAACGTCGGCGAGCAGGCCTGCCCGTACGCCTGCGGGCAGCACCCCTACCTGTCCCCCGGTGCCGGGCCGGTCGACGGATGCACCCTGGAGCTGCCTGCCGCCACCCGGATCCGCACCGATCCCGAACGCCAACTGCCGACCGGCACCGAACCGGTGCAGGACACCGACCACGACTTCAGGGGCGGCCACCGGATCGGCCCGCAGCAGATCGACTCCGCGTTCACCGACCTCGACCGGGACGCCGACGGGCTGACCCGGGTCCGGCTCACCGGCGCGGACGGCCGCTGCGTCGAGCTGTGGGTGGACCGGGGATACCCGGTCGTGGAGATCTACACCGCCGACACGTTGGCACCGGAGCGCCGCCGGCAGGGGCTGGGCTGCGAGCCGATGACCGGGCCGCCGAACCTGCTGCGCTCGGGGGTGGGCCTGCTGCGGCTGGAGCCGGGTGCCTCCGCGACCGTCTCGTGGGGCGTCCGGCTGCTGCCGGCCTGAGCCCTGATCCACCTACGGTGATGTTGATCGGCTGGCATCGGGTTGTGGGAGGTGGCGGGTCGATCACGGGCAGGGATGGATTGCCGGTCGGTCCGGCTATTCCACTTGCGTCCTTGGTTGTGCCGTTGTCGGCTGGGTGGTCAGGTGGTGGCGGTGGTTGGTGGCCCGGTCGCAGTGGACCACAGCGATTCCCACCCGGGCGCCCAGAGCCAGTGACGGGGCAGGCGGAGAATGAGGCGTCGGCCGGTGGCCGCGATCCGTGCTGCGACGTTGATGATCCGGGGGCGTAGGGTCGCCCGCCGCGATTTGGGCTGATCGGCGGCGACGGCGGTGGCGCGGGCGAGGTTGAACGCGATCACCGCGTTCGCGAGCCAGGCGGCGTTGGCCGTGTAGCGCCCGGACGGTAGGCCGCGAACAGCTCACCCTGCTCAGTGCCATCACCGGCGGCGCGTGGTTGGAGCCGTTTTACGCCTCGCACGATCAGCCGGCAGGGCACGTGCTCGGCCTTGCGTCCTCCGGTGAACGCGGTGAAGCCGATCTCGGCGACCTCGGCGTCGGAGACCCACCACATGGCTGTGTCAACCCGAGTTGGCCCCGGGGTGACGGGCCGGCCAACCGGCTCGCCGTCGCCGGCGCAGCGGCCACGAGGCGGTCACCAACCCGCCGTCGCCGGGTAGCCGTAGCCCAGCGTGCCCATGGCGCCGGAGGTCACGGCGTCGGAGGTCATCGCGACACGGCGGCCGGGTCGACGAGCCCGTCCCAGGACCAGTGGGGCAGCGGCAGCCCGGTGGGGACGTCGTCCTCCGACCGGTGATAGCGCGACATCGTCGTGGTCGTCGCCCAGACGAAGTAGTCGTGCAGCACCTGCCGTAGTCGATCGTCGCCGGCCAGCCCGCTGTCGACGAGGGCGTCGTCGAAACATGCGATCGCCCGCCGGTCCATCTCCTCGTGCTCGCCGTTGCCGCTGTGCGTCCGCACGACCGCCGTCTCGTCGCCGTACTTGCGCGTGTAAGCCGCGGGGCCGCCGAGTGCCTCGGCCCAGTACGCCGCGAGCCGTTGCGTGTGGTCCGGCCGGTAGCCGTGACTGAACGCATGGCTAACCACCTCGTCGGCTATCACCTTCTCGTGCCACGCGTGGGCCAGTTGCGTCAGCCCGGGCATCTGACCTGCCGCCTCGTACACGCTCGTCATGTGCATCAGGGTCGCACGGCCGGTGCGAACGGAACATCGGGCCGCGGTGCCCGAGACGGTCCGTTGGTCGCTCGTCAAAGGTGCCAAGCGCCCGCAAGCGGTTCGTCCACCGGCGAGGATCGACGGCCGAAGCTGGCCCTCGCGGCGTGACTCGCGTTGAATTGAAGATGTGGACGCCAACGGCCCGGCGGACCGTGTTGATCTCCCCGTCGCATGCACGCTCGGGCTGGAAGACGGGGCCGAACGCATGCGTCGCTGGAAACAGCTCGGCGAACGTGCCACGCCCACTGCGCGCCGAAGCGGTCGCGAGCTCGAGGTTCGGTTTCAGCCCGGGCCGGGCGTTCAGGAGGAACTTGAGGCGCTCGCTGCCGCCGAGGCGCAGTGCTGCGCGTTCGTGGCCTGGACCGTCCTGCTCGACGGCGGGCAACCTGTGCTGCGCGTCACTGCACCAGAGGACAGACCCGAGGACATCGAGTCGATCGCGAGCGCTTTCGCCGTCGCTTGATCCGTGAGGCGTCCCACAGGCTGAACGATCTACGGGACACCACAACATGATCTTCGGCGCGAGCGACTGTGACTTGCACCGGTAACTGGCGCGGTTCTCGCAGCGCTATCTGGCCGACACCGCGATGCCTGTCTACCGAGGCGGCCCACCTCCATAGACCTGGATGGTGCTGGCCCTGCTGGGACTCATCCCCGCCGGGGCGCTGGCGCCAACCTGTCGCCGTTCGTCCTTGCAGGAGCCGGCGCCGCCCCCCTTCCCGGTAAGCCGCAACCGTGGTTACATATTTGGATGGCGGCGGGTGGGGCAGAGGCGGCGGCCCCTGGTGAGTGGGTGCTCCTGAGCTACCGTCTGCCGCGGGAGCCGTCCACGCCGCGGATCGCGCTGTGGCGCCGGCTCAAGGCGCTCGGGGTCGCGCAGGTCGCGGACGGGCTGGTGGCGCTGCCCGCGGACGCACGCACCCGCGAGCAGATGGAGTGGCTGGCCGAGCTGGTCTTGGAGGGCGGCGGGACCTCGGCGGTCTGGCTGGCGCGTCCGACGACATTGGGCCAGGAACGCGCGCTCGCCACCGCGATGGCCGCCGCCCGAGCCGTCGAGTACATCGAGCTTGCCGCTGCCGCCCAGGCGGCGTCAGGCCAGACCGGGCCGGGCCTGGGCAGGGCGGTGGCTCGGCTACGCCGGCAGTGGCGGGAGATCACCCGCCGGGACTACGTCCCGCCCGCCGAGCGCGACCAGGCCGGTGCGGCGCTGCTCGCGCTCGGCGAGGTCGCGGCCCGGATCTTGCCCACAGGTCCTGTCCGAACCGGGCTGCCGCGGTGAGGTGGGCGACGCGGGCCGGGGTGCACGTCGACCGGGCGGCGTGCGCCTGGCTGATCCGGCGCTTCGTCGACCCGGCGGCGAAGTTCGTGTTCGTCACTGACCCGGCGCACGTGCCCGAGGACGCCACCGCCTTTGACATGCGCGGCGCCGAGCTGTCACACCATGGGTCGGACTGCACGTTCGAGACGATCCTGCGCCGACAGGACCTGACCGACCCGGTGCTGTGGCGGCTGGCCCAGGTCGTGCACGAAGCCGACCTCGACGACGGCCGCTACGACGCCCCCGAGGCCGCCGGTCTGGACACCGCCGTGCGCGGCCTGTCGCTGGTCGGCAGCGACGAGCAGACCCTGGCCGTGTCGGCCGCCGTCTTCGACGGGCTCTACGAGTTCTACCGGCGCAGCCTGCTGCTGGGCCGCGAACCAGCATGACCCGCCGCACGCAGAACGGGACCGCCATGAGTCACACCGACCCCACTCCCGCCAGCCCCAGCGACCGCACCGCCGCGCCGTCGGCGGCATCGGCATCGGCATCGGCATCGGCTGTTCCCTTGACGGCGGACCTGGTGCCGTTCGGCGAAGTGGTCCGGACCTGGTTCGCGATCTCGCTGCAGACCTTCGGCGGCCCGGCCGGCCAGATCGCGGTGATGCAGCGGGTGCTGGTGGAGGAGAAGCGCTGGATCGGCCAGCGGCGGTTTCTGCACGCTCTGAGCTACTGCACCCTGCTGCCTGGGCCGGAGGCCCAGCAGCTCTCGATCTACATCGGATGGCTGCTCAACGGCACCCGCGGCGGCCTGGCCGCCGGGACCCTGTTCGTCCTGCCGGGGGTGGTCGCGCTGCTCGCGCTGTCCGCCGTCTACGTCGGCTTCGGCACCACCAGCGCGGTCATCGCGCTGTTCGCCGGGCTCGCCCCGGCGGTCCTGGCGATCGTCACCCAGGCCGTGATCCGGGTCGGCAAGCGGGCCCTGGCCCACCCGGCGATGATCGCCCTGGCGGTCGGCGCGTTCCTGGCACTGGCGGTGTTCACCGTCCCGTTCCCGGTCGTCATCGCCGTCGCGGCCGCGGCGGGCTGGGCGCTGGGCCGCTACGCCCCAGGCGTCATGGCCACCGGGGCCGGGCACGGCGGCGACGACGGCGGCCCGGCACCGGTGATCTCGGACGAGGCGCTGCACACCGAACGACCCACCGGCCGCCGCGCCGCCAAGGTCCTGATCGTGGGGCTCGCGCTGTGGGCAGCACCGCTGCTGGCAGCCGTGGCCCTGACCGGCACCCGCAGCGTGTTCATCCAGCAGGGCCTGTTCTTCTCCGGCGCAGCCGTCGTCACCTTCGGCGGCGCCTACGCGGTGCTGGCCTACGTCGCCCAGCGGGCCGTCGAGGTCTTCCACTGGCTCGCCCCCGGCGAGATGGTCCGCGGCCTCGCGCTCGCCGAGACCACCCCTGGGCCACTGATCATGGTGGTGCAGTTCGTGGCGTTCGTCGGCGCCTACCGCGACCCCGGCACCCTCAACCCCTGGGTCGCCGCCACCACCGCCGCGCTACTGACTACCTGGGTGACGTTCGTCCCGTGCTTCCTGTTCATCTTCCTCGGTGCCCCCTACGTCGAACGACTACGCGGCAACAGGACTCTGTCCACGGCGCTGTCCGGGATCACCGCCGCCGTCGTCGGCGTCATCGCCAACCTCGCCCTCTACTTCGCCGTGCACACCCTGTTCACCAGGACCGGCCGGCACGACCTCGGACCCCTGCACGTCGAGCTGCCTGACCTGTCCACCCTGCGACCGGTGGCCCTCACCATCGGCATCATCGCCGCGCTCCTGATCTTCCGGCTGCGATGGTCGGTCCTGCGCACCCTTGGCGTCTGCGCCCTGCTCGGCCTGGCCAGCAGCCCCTTGGCCTAGCACTGGCTTAGCACCGGGCCGCCAGGGCGGGCGCACAACCGTGAGACCGGAGAGCCGTGGGGCGGGTGAGCCCGGTCTCCCTCGACAGGCCAATGCAGCCGGCTGCCGACATCCAACGCGCCCGCATCGAGTCCACGAGCTCGGCCGCTCCGACCTGCCGGCGCGGTGTCGATGGCGTCAGTAGGCGTAGACATCGATGAGTAGGGCACCGAGACCGCCCAGCAGGGCGAGGGCGGCGATGCGGCGCCCGAACCGGTCGGCAAACGCGAACAGTCCGAGGAGCACGCCGAGCGTGGCGAGCGAGAACACGCCCGAGCCGGTGTCTTGCCCAGCTGACCGGGAAGATGGCGATCGGGGCGTCGTGGAAGAACTGGTTGGCGTCCGTGGCGCGCAGGATCGCGTTCCACCCGACCGGCCTACCACCGGCCCCCAGTGCGACGACAGCCAGTACGGCCGGCCGGCGCTCCCAGGCTAGGGGCACCAGCAAGACCGCGAACACGGCGGACAGGACGGCGCCGTAAGCGATGGCACCCCAAGACAGCATGGCGGGCTCCTCACTCGCTCCGGTCTCGCCAGAGTGTAACCACGGTTGCCATCGTGTGGACGTGGCGACGCCGCCCAGACGAGGCAGTGATGCCCTGCTACCGGGCTGGCGATCGGTACTCTCGACACCGCACACGCGGTGCCTCCACCCAGGCGGCAAAGGGCGATTGGCGACCAGCAGCGCGCCACTACATCCGCCACAGCGTCGACCGGCGGTCCCGGAAGCCGAACGTGCTACGGGACAACCGAGACGGTTGGCAGGAGCGTCAGACATGGCGGTACCCGCGGCGACGTCGATCCCCACAACACCCGCCCGCAATAATGCCCGGTGAAGGTCGGGCGGAATCGAGCGGTCGACGCAACGCGAAGCTGAAACTGTGACCCCGCAAGGCTAGCGCTCGGACGAGTTCAGGGGTGCTGGTCTTGCGTCAACAGTTCGCGGGAAGACGGCCTGCCGATCGCACGATGCGATGTTGTGGTCGGTCCACTGGCGCGGGACCTAGGTCAGGTGGCGGACCCAGACGTTCGGTTCAACGTAGAGGCCGAGATCGAGCTGATGGTTGATC
>JBBPYA010000219.1:0-11313 GCA_038200385.1 Mycobacteriales bacterium | reverse complement strand
GTCACCGGCGAACACGACCATGCGGTCCGAGGCCGGAATCCCGGCGGCGAGGTCGGTGCCCGCGACGTACGCGGAGCCGTCGCTGCCGACGTAGCTGAGCTTGGAGCTCCAGGGCGCCCGGACCAGCTCGGCAAGCAGCGCTCTGTCGTCGGCGAGGGAGCCCCGGGTGGGCAGGGTGTAGATCCGGCCGGCGACGGCCGGGGCGCGCAGGACGGTCAGGGCAAGCGGGATCGCCGTCACGACGAGCACGACCGCGATCGCTACCGCGAGCAGGCCGGCCCGCTGGCGCCTTGCCCGTCGCCGCCGGCGCAGGACCTGGGCGGCCAGATCCGGCGGGGGAGCGGGTGCCTGTTCGGCGCGCCGACGCAGGTCCGCCCGCAGCTGGTCGGTGTTCATCCGTGCGCCTCCGCCGCGTTCTCGTCGCTGGAGCTGTCGGCCGGGTCGAGATGCCGGCGCAACCGGTCCAGAGCTCGGGAGGACTGGCTTTTGACGTTGCCCACCGAGCAGCCCAGCGCGGCCGCCGTGTCGGCCTCGGACAGGTCGTCGTAGAACCGCAGGACGACGACCGCGCGCATGCCGGGCGGCAGGGCGGCCAAGGCCGCCGCGGTCCGCTCGGACTCGGCGAAGTGTTCGTGGGGGGCCGGGGCCAGTTCCCGGACGTCCCGGACGAGGAGTTCGGGCACTCGCCGCCGCCGCCGTCCGCTGATGTGGGTGTTCAGCAGGACCCTCCGGACGTAGTTGTACGCCGAGTCCGGGTTGGCCATCCGGTCCCACCGGCGGGACACCTTGAGCAGCGCGCTCTGCACCAGGTCCTCGGCGTGGCCGTCGTCGCCGGTCAGCAGAAACGCCGTGCGCAGCAGGCGCGGTGACCAGGTGGCGACGAACTCTCGGAACGAGTCGTCTCCGCTGTGACCCACCCGGCCTCCGATCCGCGCGCCTTCCCTATCACAAAGCACGCTCACTGCAGGGGCAAAGGTTGCACGCTCGGTCGAGCCCGGACCGCGGGCCGTGACCGGGGTGGGCGTCCGGCGGCGCGGGGTGGGCGGGGGATGAGGCAGGCTGAGTGGCGTGAGCGCTGCCGGTGACCTGCTCCAGGCGGTGTCCGGGCTGGCCGACACCGTGGACCGGACGTCCTACCCGCTGCCGGCGGACTGGGCCGCACCCGCCGAGCGGGACCGCCGGGGGCTGGCCGGCCAGCTGCAGGATTACCTGCTGCCCCGGTTGCGCCGTCTGGACGCCCCGCTGCTCGCGGTGGTCGGCGGCTCGACCGGCGCCGGCAAGTCCACGTTGATCAACACCCTGGTCGGCGACGAAGTCACCAGGGCCGGCGTCCTGCGTCCGACCACCCGGGGGCCGGTGTGCGTGTGCAACCCCGCGGACGCCGCCTGGTTCACCGACGGGCGGATCCTCCCGGGCCTGGCGCGCACCACGGGTACCGGGGACGCCGGCGGGCTGCGGATCGTGCTGCACCCCTCCGTCGGACCGGGCCTGGCCCTGCTCGACGCCCCGGACATCGACTCCGTCGTGGCCACCAACCGCGAGCTGGCCTCGACATTGCTGGCCGCGGCGGACCTCTGGATCTTCCTGACCACGGCGGCGCGGTACGCCGATGCGGTCCCGTGGACCCTGCTGCAGACCGCGCGGGAGCGCGGTACGGCGATCGCCGTCGTCCTGAACCGCTGCCCGCCGCCGGCGATGAACGACGTGGGCGGTCACCTGTCGGCGATGCTGACCGCACGTGGACTCGGGGCGGCGCCGCTGTTCGTCGTACCCGAGGAACCGTTGCGGGACGGGCGGTTGCGGGAGCCCGCGGTCGGGGCGATCCGGACGTGGCTGGCCGGACTCACCGCGGACTCCGGGGCCCGGGCCGCCGTCGTCCGACACACCCGGGACGGGGCGCTGGCCAGCCTCGCGCCCCGGGTGCGGAACATGGCAGCGGCTGCCGACGAGCAGCGGGCGGTGGGCGGGCAGCTGGAGGCCTGCGTGGCGTCGGCGTACGGCGCGGCACTGTCGCGGGTGGACGGTGCGATCCGGGACGGCGCGCTGCTGCGCGGTGAGGTACTGGCCCGCTGGCAGGACGTGGTGGGGACCGGCGAGCTGCTGCGCAAGCTGGAGAGCCGGATCGGTCGGCTGCGTGACAGGGTGGCCGCGGCGGTGACCGGCCGCCGTGGACCCGCGGACGAGCTGGAGCAGGCACTGGAATCGGGCATCGCCACCGTGGTGCGGGCTGCCACCGAGGACGCGGCGGAGTCCACATACGCCTGCTGGGCCCGGCACCCGGCCGGTCCCGCGCTGCTCGCCGAGGGTCTCGCCCGGCCGGCCGACGGGCTCCCGGAGGCCGTGGAGATCCTGGTCCGGGACTGGCAGGGCTTCGTGCTGGAACTCGTGCGGACCGAGGGCGCGTCCCGTCGGTCCGGTGCCCGATTGGCCTCCTACGGCGTGAACGGCGCGGGCCTGGTCGTCATGCTCGCGGTGTTCAGCCAGACGGCGGGACTGACCGGCGCTGAGGTGGCCATCGCCGGGGGTACGTCGGTGGCCAGCCAGAAGGTGTTGGAGGCGATGTTCGGCGAGCAGGCGGTGCGGGGCCTGGCCCGGCAGGCTCGCGACGAGCTGCTGACCCGCGTCGAGGCCCTGCTCGAGCACGACGCGTGGCGCTACCGCGACCTGCTCGCCGCGGGGTCGGCGGCGGTCACCGGGGACGAGTTGCGGGCGGCGGCGGACCGGGTGACGGCGGCGCTGGCGGCCTCGCGGTGAGTCGCAGCAAGGCCGGGCTCGCCCGGCGGTTGGACGCCCTGGAGACGGTGGTCGCGCTGGGGGCGGGCCGGCTGCCGCCCGATCTGGTCGAGGACGCGCGCGGGGTGTCCGCCCGGGCGGGCAGCCGGCTCCGGCTGTCCGGGGAGCACACCGTGGTCGCGCTCGCCGGCGCCACCGGCAGCGGGAAGTCCTCCCTGTTCAACGCCGTCGCGGGCGCGCAGCTCGCGGCCGTCGGCGCCCGCCGTCCGACGACGTCCTCGACCCAGGCGGTGGTGCTGGGACCCGACGCAGCCGCGGAACTGCTCGACTGGCTCGCAGTGGACCGCCGCCGGCACGGGTCGGGCGAGCAGCTGCCGGAGCTGTCCGGACTGGTCCTGCTGGACCTGCCCGACCACGACTCGACCGAGGTCTCGCACCGGGCGGAGGTGGACCGTCTCGTCCGGCTCGTGGACGCGTTCGTCTGGGTCCTCGACCCGCAGAAGTACGCCGACGCGGCGGTGCACGACGCCTACCTGCGCCCGCTGGCCGCCCACCGGGACGTGATGGTGGTGGTGCTCAACCAGGCCGACCGGCTGGCCGACTCCGAGGTCGCCTCCTGCGTCCGGGACCTGCACCGGCTGCTCGCCGAGGACGGCCTCGACGGGGTTCCCGTGCTCGCGACCTCGGCGCTGACCCCGACCGGAACCGCGCCGCTGCACAAGTTCCTCGCCTCGACGGTGGCCGACCACCGGGCCCGGACGGCGCGGATCGAGGGGGACCTGGCGGGGTTAGCCGGCCGGCTCGCCCCGCTGGCTCCCCCGACGCGCTCCGATCCGGCGCTGCGCACGGAGTCGGCGGCGCTGCGCCAGGCACTGGGCCGGGCGGCCGGGGTCCCCGCGGTGATGGACGCGGTGGGGCGCGCGCACGAGCGGCGCGGGGTGGCCGCGGTCGGTTGGCCACCCCTGCGTTGGCTGTCCAAATTGCGGCCGGATCCGTTGCGGCGCTTGGGACTGGGCCGATCCAGCACCACGGCGGCCGATCCAGTACTCCGGCGTACGTCGATGCCGGCGGGCACCGCGGTCTCGCGGGCCGGCGTGGACAGCGCCGTCCGGACGATCGCCGACGCCGCCGCCCAAGGGCGACCCGACCCGTGGTCGCGGGTGCTGCGGGCGGCCGCCCGGTCCCGCGACGCCGACATCGCCGACGCGCTGGACCGGGCCGTCGGGGGCGCGCACCTTGGCATGGACCGCCCGCCCCGGTGGTGGCGCGCGGCGGCCTTCGCGCAGTGGGTGCTGCTCGCCGTGGCGGTCGCGGGCGCGGTGTGGCTGGGCCTGCTGGCCGTGCTGGGGTACCTGCAGATCGACCTGCGAGCACCCTCGCTCGGCCCGTTCGCCTGGCCGACGGTGCTGCTCGTCGGCGGCCTGGTCGGCGGCCTGCTGCTACGGGTGCTCGCTCGGCCGTTCGTCGCGATGGGTGCCCGCCGGCGCCGGCGGCGGGCCGGACGGGAGCTGACCGGGCGGGTGGGGGAGGTGGCCGACAACTTGGTGCTGGCGCCGTTGCGCGCGGAGCTGGCGGTGTACGGCGAACTCGCCTCCGCCGTCCGCGGGCTGCAGGCACGCTGACCGCTGCGGCGGACCGCGGGGTCAGCGCCCTCCGAGGAGGTAGGCGGACTGGGCGAACTCGAAGACCCGCTCCAGCTCGTTCGCGGCGTTCAGCAACGCCGCGGCGCTCGCGGCGAGCAGGCCGAGCAGCACGACGACCCGCCACACCGCGAGCCGGGGTGCCGGCGCGTGCAGGGCCGCCACCCGGGCGGTCACGTGGGTGAGCGCCGCGGCGAGCACGACGCTTGGGCGGGCCTGGACACCGGCCGCGGCGGCCGTCCGGGTCAGCAGGGTCGCCACCGTCCCGCGGCGGCCAGTGCCGGCCGCGTCCTCGTCAGCCCAGCGTTCCGTGGACAGAGCGACGGCATCGGGGAGCCGGCACAGCAGCGGATTGGTCGCGGCGGCCAGCACCGCGAGGCTCTGGTGCACGTGGTGGTGGTGGACCAGGTGCGAGCGTTCGTGGGCTAGCAGGGCCCGGCGTTCGGCGGCATCCAGGCGGCGCAGCAGCGCGGCGGACACCGCGATCCGACCCGGCCGGCCGGGGACGGCGTACGCCATTTCGCGGGGGTCGTCGAGCACGGCCAGCTCGCCTCCGGAGGTGGGCAGACCGGCAGCGAGCGTAAAGGCGTCGCGTAACGCCGTCGCCCGTCGTACGCCGGCGACGAGCACCCGACCGGTGAGCACTGCGAGCACGGCCAGCGCGGCAGCCGCCAGCGGCAACGAGACGGGGTCGGCGTGGCGTAGCGCGGTGTGGGACCAGTGCCCTTCGGCGGCCAGCAGGGGGCTCTGCCCGACGAGGGTCATCCCGAGCAGGGTCAGGGCCGCCGCCGACGCCGTCGCGGCGAGCAGACCGCCCACACCCAGCAGCCAGGTGGCCACCGCCGGCGGCAGCCGGCGGGCGGCACCCGGCGCGACGAGCCCGAACGCGGCGGTGAGCAGCAGCGGCACGTACACCGACAGGTTCATCCGCCCGCTCCGGTCCGATGCTCCCGGCGGAGCAGCCCGGCCAGGGTGGACTCCTCCTCGGCGGACAGCGTGCCGAGGAAGCGATTCAGCACGGCGGCATGGTCCCCGCCGCGGTCGAGCATCGCCCGCATCCGGTGCGCGGCCAGCCCCGCCTCGTCCAGGACCGGCGTGTAGGAGTGCGCGCGGCCGTGCTGCTCGCGGTGCACGGCCCCCTTGGCGTGCAACCGGGAAAGGATCGTTTGGACGGTGTTGTAGGCCAGCCCGGCCCCGAGCGCGTCGGCCACCTCGCCGGCCGTCATCGGCTCGTCGGCGGCCCAGAGGGACGCCAGCACCTCCGACTCCAGGCTGCCCGAGGCCCGCCGTCTGCCCATGCCGTCGCTCCCGACCCTCCTGGTTGCCGATTGTTACTCCTACAGTACCGTAGGAGCTATCCTCCTACAGTTGCGTAGGAGCTGACCGGGAGGTGGCACGAGTGGGAGTCCTGACCTCCGTCGTCGACAGCATCCTCGGCCTGCACGGCCTCCCGGCGTACGGCCTGGTCGGTGGGCTGGCCTTCGCCGAGGCCGCGCTGTTCGTCGGTTTCGTGCTGCCGGGGGAGACCGCAGTCCTGCTCGGGGGCGTGTTGGCCTACCAGCACCAGGTGTCGCTGCCGATCATCGCCAGCGTCGCCGTGCTCGCGGCGATCACCGGCGACAGCGTCGGGTACGAGGTCGGCCGCCGGTTCGGGACCCGGCTGCTGGCCAGCCGGCTGTTCGCCCGTCGCCGCAAGGGTTTGGACAAGGGCCAGCAGACGCTACGTGACAACGGCGGCAAAGCCGTGTTCCTGGCCCGGTTCACCGCGTTCCTGCGGGCGGTCATGCCCGGGCTGGCCGGTACCGCGGGGATGCCTTACCCCCGGTTCCTCACCTTCAACGCCGCGGGCGGCCTGGTCTGGGGGCTGGGCTTCACCCTGCTCGGGTACGTGGCCGGCGCCAGCTACCAGAAGGTCGCCCAGGCCGCCGGCTGGGCCAGCGAGGCGATCCTCGCCCTGATCGTCGTGGCCGTCATCGTGTTCGTGATCCGCCGCCGACGCCGCGAACGCGTCGGCTGACAGGAAGCGGTAGCCATGCTCAGCTATTTCCAGGCCGTCGTCATCGGCCTGCTGCAGGGGGTCACCGAGCTCGTCCCGGTGTCCAGCCTCGGGCACTCCGTGCTCGTGCCGGCGTTCATCGGGGGTAGCTGGGAGCACCTGGTCACCGAGTCCTCCACGACGACGAGCGAGACCAGCCCGTACCTCGCCTTCATCGTCGCGCTGCACGTGGCCACCGCGGTGGCGCTGCTGATCTTCTTCCGGGCCGACTGGGCCCGCATCATCCGCGCATTCTTCCGCACCCTCGGGCCCAGCGTGGCCGCCCGCCGGCTGGTGACGAGGGACTCCGACGAGCGGCTGGCCTGGCTGATCGTCGTCGCCACCATCCCGGTCGGCGTCACCGGACTGGCGCTGGAGCACACGTTCCGCACGATCTTCGCCAAGCCGCTGGCCGCGGCGATCTTCCTCACCGTCAACGGCGTCATCCTGCTCGCCGGTGAGCGGCTGCGCCGCAACGCCCCGTCCGACGAGGCCGGCGCGGCGCAGCGGACATCCGTCGAGCAAGCGGTCCCGAATCGAGCTGCACCGGACGGGGTGGCGGCGGACGGCGCCGACGTGGAGGGCCGGCACCGGGCGATCTCCCCGGATGTGGTGGCGGGACGAACCCGCCAGCTGGCCACCCTGCACTACCGGGAGGCGGGCATCATCGGGCTGTTCCAGACCCTTGCCCTGTTCGCGGGGATCAGCCGGTCGGGGATCGCCATGGTCGGTGGCCTGGCCCGCGGGCTGTCCCACCGGGACGCCGCCCGATTCTCCTTTCTGCTCGCCACCCCGGTGATCCTCGCCGCCGGTGTCCTCAAGCTGCCGTCGCTGGCCGGACCCGCGGGTGCCGGCATCGGGGGCCAGGTCGTCGTCGGCGCCCTCGTCGCCGGGGTCGCGGCGTACCTCTCGGTGCGCTTTCTGACCCGCTACTTCGAGACCCGGACCCTCACCCCGTTCGCGATCTACTGCCTCGTCGCCGGCGTCATCTGCATCGTCCGGTTCTCCTGAGCGCCGCCGCCGGCCACCGGGTCGGCAGACTGGGCGGGTGACGGCGCGCCGGGTGGGGGTCGAGGAGGAGTTCCTCCTGGTCGACGGTGCGACCGGTGCACCGGCCGGGGTCGCCGGCCAGGTGCTCCGCCGTACGCCGCCCGCTGCCGGCGCGGCGGAGCGGAACGTCGACCAGGAGCTGACCCGGGAGCAGGTGGAGACCGGGACCGCGCCGGTGCACTCGCTGGCGGAGCTGCGGGCCGAGATCCGACGGCTGCGTTCGGATGCCGGCCGCTCGGCGCAGTCGACCGGGCACCGGTTGGCGGCGCTCGCGACGAGCCCGGTACCGGCCGATCCCACGATCACCCCCGACCCGCGGTACGAGCAGATGATGCGGCTGTACGGCGTGGTGGCCGCCGAGCAGCTGGCCTGCGGGATGCACGTCCACGTGGAGACGGCATCCCCGGCGGAGGCCGTCGGCGCCCTGGACCGGGTCCGTCCCTGGCTGCCGATTCTGCTGGCGCTGAGCACGAACTCGCCGTACTGGCACGGCCAGGACACCGGCCACGACAGCTACCGCTCCCAGGTCTGGGCCCGCTGGCCGGTCGCGGGCCCGACGGAGGTCTTCGGCTCCGAGCGGGCGTACCGGCAGGCGCTGGATGCAGCGCTGGCGACCGGGGCGCTGCTCGACGACGGGATGGCCTACTTCGACGCGCGGCTCGGGCGGGGCCTGCCGACCCTGGAACTCCGGGTCGCCGATGTGTGCCTCTACGCCGACGACGCGGTACTCCTTTCTGCGCTCGCCCGCGCGCTGGTCGACACCGCGGCCCGGGACTGGGCGGCGGACCGGCCGCCGCAGCCGGTCCGCACCGAGGTGCTCCGGCTCGCGATGTGGCGGGCCGGCCGGTCCGGGATCACCGACGAGCTGGTCGACCCGCTGACCGGTGCCGCCGTGGCGGCGTGGACCGCCATCGACCGGCTGCGCTCGCACGTCCGGGACTCCCTCGAGGACGCCGGTGACCTGGCCGTGGTGGACGACCTGCTCGGACAGCTGAAGGGCCGGGGCACGGGGGCGGCCGCGCAGCGGGCGGCGTACACCTGCCGCGAGAATCTCGGCGACGTCGCGCTGGACGCCGCGGACCGGACCGTGCCGACGTGAGCCGGGTGGACCTGTCGGTGGAGGCGGCCGGTGGTGACGACGCGGAGCTGCGCGCCGACGTCCGCCGGATCGGGGGATCCGGTCGGCGATCAAGGACGGGATCGGCGCGGGCGCGAGCGACGCGGCTGTCAGCCGGGCCGAGCGGGCCCAGCGACAGGCCCGTGAGCTGCTCGCCGGGCTGCCGCTGGACGTCACGATCGACCTGGTCCGGGCGTTCTCGTCGTACTTCCAGCTGGCCAACATCGCCGAGCAGGTACACCGGGTGCGCGGGCTGCGGGGACGAAGCGATGAAGAGGGCTGGCTGAGCTCGGTCGACGCCGCGGTCGTCGAGGACGCCGGCGCGGAGGGCCGAGCCGTACCGGTTGAAGCTGAGCTGCGTCCGGCTGAAGCTGCGCAACGTCCAACGCCGTGTCGTCGACGGCACCGCGCACCAGCCCGGCGTGGACTACCGCGACGCCGGCGAGCTGCTCGCCGACCTCGACCTGATCGGCTCGTCGCTGCGCGAGCACGGGGGTGCGCTGATCGCCGACGGCAGCGTGGCCCGGGTCCGCCGCCTGGTCGCGACGTTCGGATTCACCCTGGCCGCGATGGACGTGCGCGAGCACGCCGACGCCCACCACCACGCCGTCGGCTCCCTCCTGACCGGCTCGGCGAGCGCGACACCGCCTACGCCGACGTACGCCGCACCGACCGGCTCGCGCTGTTGTCCGGCGAACTCGCCTCGCGCCGACCGCTGGCGCCGACCCCGTCCCCGCTGGACGGGGCGGGGACCGCGACGTTCGACGTGTTCGTCGCGATCCGGGAGGCGATCCACACCTACGGCCCGGAGGTGATCGAGAGCTACATCGTGTCGATGACCCGCGGCGCCGACGACGTGCTCGCCGCGGGGGCGGCCCGACGTACGACTCGATCCTGGCCCAGCCGTGGGGCGTCCTGGACGGCGAGATCAAGTTCACCGAGCAGGGTGAGGTCATCTCCGACAAGTACCTGCTGCCGGAGTTGGCCCGGGAGAACCTGGAGCTGACCGTCGCCGCGGTACTGCGGGCCTCCGCGCTGCACCGGGAGTCCCGGCAGGGACCCGACCAGCTGGCCGGGTGGGACGCCGCGATGGACCGGGTCAGCGACGCGGCGCAGTCGGCCTACCGGGAGCTGGTCGAGGACGCGGACCTGCCGGACTACTTCCTGGCCTCCACGCCGGTCGAGCAGTTGGGCTGGCTCAAGATCGGTTGCGGGCGATCCCGTGGGTGTTCGGCTGGACCCAGTCCCGGCAGATCGTCCCGGGCTAGTTCGGGGTCGGCTCAGGGCTGCGCGCGGCCCGCGAGGACGGCCTCGGCGACACCCTGGCCGAGATGCACGCCGAGTGGCACTTCTTCCGGGCGTTCCTGAGCAACGTGGAGATGACGGTCTTCAAGACCGACCTGACGATCGCCGGGCTGTACGTCGACACCCTGGTGCGGCCGCCTCTGCAGCGGCTGTACGGCGTGCTGACCGCGGAGTACGAGCTGACCCGCTCGGAGTTGCTCGCGGTGACCGGCGAGGACGACCTGCTCGACAGGCAGCCGGTGCTCCAGCGCACGCTCAGCGTCCGGGACACCTACCTGGCTGCGCTGTCCTACCTGCAGGTGGACCTGCTCGCCCGGGTCCGGGAGCAGCAGTCCCGCGGCGAGGACGTGGACCCGGAACTGCGGCGGGCGCTGCTGCTCACCGTCAACGGCATCGCGGCTGGGCTGCGCAACACCGGCTGAGCCTCGTCGGCCGTTCCGACGCAGGCCGGGACTCGGGCCGGCCGCTACGGGCGGCGGTGGCCGACCAAGGGAAGCACCACCTCCGCTCCCCCGTCGTGCAGCAGGGCCGCGGCCACCGTGAGGGTCCACTGTGACCGGGCTATGTCGTCGACCAGCAGGACCGGTCCCGGGGGGACGGCCTCGTCGGTCCGGGCGAGCGCGTCGAGCAGGTGGGCGACCCGTCTGGTCGAGGAGACATCGGTCGGCCCGGGTGGCCCACTGACCCGAAGCGCCTCGACGAGGGGAAGTCGCCCTACCTCGGCGATGTGGGCGGCCATCCCCAGGACCCGGACCGGGTGCGCCCGGCTCGGGACCGGGACGACGGCGACCGGGCGCTGCGGCCAGTCGCGGCGCCATCGGCTGAGGAGCGTGACCAGGGCGTCGCGAAGTTCGGCGCCGGGCGGCCCGTCGGGGCCGGCGAGCTCGGAGATCAGCTCCGGCCAGGCCGGGTCGTCGGCGTACGCGATCGCCCGGCCCTCGGCCGCGCCGGCGATCCGGCCGCGCCGGGCCACCCCGCGAGGCCACAGTTTGCGGGGCTCCAGGGGATGGTTCCGGCCCCGCAGGTAGCGCCGGGCGACATCGACCGTCGTTGGCTCGGGGGTCTGGGCGGGAGCCGGGAGCTCGCCGGTGCAGACCGAGCACCGTCCGCACTCGGCCGCGGCGGGGTCGTCCAGCGCGGTGGTGAGGATCTGCATCAGGCACTGGCTGCCGGCCGCGTACGCCCGCATCAGGTCGGCCTCGGCGCGGCGGGTCGCGACCACGGCGGCGTACTTGGCGGCGTCGTAGTACCACGGCGTACCGGTCGCGGCCCAGGCGCTGCCCGACCGATCGACCGCGCCGTCGACCCGCAGGATCTTCAGCAGCGCCTCTAGCCGGCCGCGGCGCAGCCCGGTCTCGGACTCGATGGCCGCGACGGTCATGCCGTCCGGGCCGGCCGGTCCGAGCAGGTCCAGGACGCGGTTGGCGGCGTCC
>JBBPYA010000218.1:0-7397 GCA_038200385.1 Mycobacteriales bacterium | reverse complement strand
CGAGTCGCTCCGCGGCCGACGCCTGCTATCGCTCGACCTCGCCGCGATGGTGGCCGGCGCGAAGTACCGCGGCGAGTTCGAGGAGCGGCTGAAGGCGGTTCTCAGCGAGATCAAGGACTCGGGAGGACAGGTCATCACCTTCATCGACGAGCTGCACACCGTCGTCGGTGCCGGTGCGACCGGCGAGTCCGCGATGGACGCCGGCAACATGCTCAAGCCGCTGCTGGCCCGCGGCGAGCTGCGAATGGTCGGTGCGACGACTTTGAACGAGTTCCGCAAGTACATCGAGATGGACTCCGCGCTGGAGCGGCGCTTCCAGCAGGTGTACGTCGGGGAGCCCTCCGTGGAGGACACCATCGGCATCCTGCGCGGGCTCAAGGAGCGCTACGAGGTGCACCACGGCGTGCGGATCACCGACTCGGCGATCGTCGCGGCGGCCACCCTGTCCGACCGCTACGTCACCGCGCGGTTCCTGCCGGACAAGGCCATCGACCTGGTCGACGAGGCGGCGTCCCGGCTGCGGATGGAGATCGACTCCCGCCCCGTCGAGATCGACGAGGTCGAGCGGATCGTGCGCCGGCTGGAGATCGAGGAGATGGCGCTGGCCAAGGAGGACGACGCCGGCTCCCGGGAGCGGCTGGAGCGGCTGCGTGCGGACCTGGCCGACCGGCGCGAGGTTCTGGACGGGCTGACCGCGCGGTGGCAGCAGGAGAAGGGCGGCATCGACCGGATCCGGGTCCTCAAGGAGGAGTTGGAGGCGGCCCGCGGCGAGTCCGAGCGGGCCGAACGCGACGGTGACCTGGCCCGCGCGGCCGAGCTGCGCTACGGGCGGATCCCGATTCTGGAGCGGGATCTGGCCGCTCTCACCGAGGTGGCACCGGCCGAGACCGCGATGCTCAAGGAGGAGGTCGGCCCGGACGACGTCGCCGACGTCGTCAGTGCGTGGACCGGCATCCCGGCCGGGCGGCTGCTCGAGGGCGAGACCGCGAAGCTGCTGCGCATGGAGCAGGTCCTCGGCGCCCGCGTCGTCGGGCAGGGCGAGGCGGTCCGCGCGGTCTCCGACGCCGTTCGCCGGGCCCGCGCCGGGGTGTCCGACCCCGAGCGGCCGACCGGATCGTTCCTGTTCCTCGGCCCCACCGGGGTGGGCAAGACCGAACTGGCCAAGGCGTTGGCGGAGTTCCTCTTCGACGACGACCGGGCGATGGTGCGTATCGACATGAGCGAGTACTCCGAGAAGCACTCGGTGGCCCGGCTGGTCGGCGCCCCGCCCGGGTACGTCGGGTACGACGCAGGCGGGCAGCTCACCGAGGCCGTCCGCCGCCGCCCGTACACCGTCGTCCTGCTCGACGAGGTGGAAAAGGCGCACCCCGACGTGTTCGACGTACTGCTCCAGGTACTCGACGACGGCCGGTTGACCGATGGCCAGGGCCGGACCGTGGACTTCCGGAACACGATCCTGATCCTGACCTCCAACCTCGGATCGACGCTGATCGCGGAATCCGGCCTGGACGCGCCGGGGGTCCGTGACGCGGTGCTCGGCGTGGTCCGGACCCACTTCAAGCCGGAGTTCGTCAACCGGCTCGACGACGTGGTCGTGTTCGCCTCGCTCGGCTCGGAGGACCTGGCCGCGATCGTGGACATCCAGGTCGACGTGCTGGCCCGGCGGTTGGCCGGGCGGCGGCTGGAGCTGCGGGTGAGCGACGCGGCGCGGGAATGGCTCGCCCTCGGCGGGTTCGACCCGATGTACGGCGCCCGCCCGCTGCGCCGGCTCGTGCAGTCGGCGATCGGTGACCAGCTCGCCACCGGGCTGCTGGCTGGCGGGATCCGCGACGGTGACGCCGTACGCGTCGACGTCGAGCCCGGTGCGGACGCGTTGACGGTTCGCCGCGTCGAGCAGCCGCTCACGGTCGCTGGTGCAGAGTCGGCTGACAGATCCTTGTAACACCGAAACCGATCTTCCCCCGGCACCGGTGACCGACAATGCGGGCATGACCTGGTCGACCCGTGCCCGCTCGGCGCTGGCCGGACTGCTGGCCCTCGCGGCCGGGCTCGGCGTCGGGGAACTGCTCGGCGCCGTGTTCGGCCCGGACAGTGGGCCGGTGCTTGCGGTGGGAGCCGCAGCGGTCCGGCTCAGCCCCCGGTCCACGACCGAGTTCGCGATCACGCAGTTCGGCTCGAACGACAAGCAGGCCCTGCTGCTGGGCATCCTCGTCGTCCTAGCCCTGATCGGGCTCGGGCTGGGGCTGCTCACGTTGCGCCGTCCGCTGGCCGGACCGGTCGGCTTCGCCGTCCTCGCCGCGGTGGGTGCGGGGGCCGCGCTGAGCAGCCCCGGGGCCGCGATCTGGGACGTGCTGCCCTCCATCCTGGCCGGCGTCGTGGCCGTGTTGGCGCTACGCCTGCTCGTCGTGGCACTGCCCCTGCCGGTCGAGGAACCCGCATCCGGTACGCCGCAGTCGCGCGGGGCGGCAGCGGATCGGCGATCCCCGCGGCCGGCCGGGCGCAAAGGCGCCTCCCGACCGGCTGCCATCCAGCCGATGGCCCGGCGGTCCCGACCCCAACCCGGCGCAGCGTCCGCCCGCGCCGCGCGGACCGACCGGACCGACCCGGACCGGCGGAACCCGGGCCGGCTCGGCACCGCGCGGCGGAGTCCGGCCCGGTCCGACACCGACCGTGAAGGCGTCTTCGCCCGTCGCCGGTTCGTGCTGATGAGCGGCGCGGTCGCCGGTGTCGCGGTAGTGACGACCGGAGCGGGGGGACTCTTGCGCCGCCGGTTCGACGTCAACCAGGCCCGGTCCCAGCTGGCCCTGCCGGAGCTGGCCGGGAAGACCTCCGGCGCTACGCCCTCGGCGGCCGGCTTCTCCGACGTGCCCGGGCTGAGTCCGCTGATCACCCCGAACCCCGCCTTCTACCGGATCGACACCGCGCTCGCGGTTCCGCAGATCTCCCCCGCAGACTGGTCGCTGCGCATCCACGGGCTGGTGGACCGGGAGCTGCGGCTGTCCATGTCGGACCTGACCGGCCGCTCCGACCTGATCGAGGCGGACCTGACCCTGGCCTGCGTGTCCAACGAGGTCGGCGGCCCGCTCGCGGGCAACGCGCACTGGACCGGTGTCCCGCTGGCGAACCTGCTCGCCGAGGCCGGGGTGCAGGCCGGCGCGGACCAGGTCCGCACCACCTCCATCGACGGCTGGACCTGCGGCACACCGACGGCGGACTGCCAGCAGACGCCCAACGCGATGCTGGCCCTGACCATGAACGGCGAGTTCCTCCCGGTCGAGCACGGCTTCCCGGTGCGCATGATCGTTCCCGGCCTGTACGGGTACGTGTCCGCCACCAAGTGGCTGGTCGACATGGAGCTGACCACGTTCGGGGCGGCGTCGGCCTACTGGGTGCAGCGGGGCTGGGACGCGATCGCCCCGATCCAGACGTTCTCCCGGATCGACACCCCTACCCAGGGCGGCGCTGTCCAGGCGGGACAGTCGGTGGTTGCCGGGGTCGCCTACTCCGCGGTGGGCATCAGCCAGGTCCAGGTCAAGATCGACGGGGCCGACTGGCAACCGGCGAAGCTGTCACCGGCGACGAGCGTGCAGACCTGGCGGCAGTGGATGTTGCCCTGGCAGGCCGAGTCCGGCGGGCACGTGCTCAGCGTGCGCGCGGTGGACGGCCAGGGTCGAGTGCAGAGCGGCGACGAGCGCGGGCCCTACCCCAACGCCTCATCGGGATGGCACCGGGTGCAGCTCACCGTCCAGTGACCGGTCTCAGTTGCCGACCTGGTTGCTGATGCAGTTCTGGAAGGCGCTGCCGCTCGTCGTCCCGACCTGGTCCCGGCAGGTGTTGAACACCGAGATCGTGACGAACAGCAGGATCAAGCCGATCACGGTCCCGACGATGCCGGTGACGAGCCCGCCGATGGCCACGCCACGGTTCGTGGCGACCCGCTTCTTCGTCCGGCTGATGCCCACCGCGCCGAGGATGACCGCGACGATGCCGAGCACGATGCCGATCGGGAAGAAGAAGACCGCGAACGGGATCGACAGGATGCCGAGCACCAGTGACGCGACCCCCAGGCCGTTCCGCGGGTTCTGCGACGGTGCGCCGTATCCGCCGGGTCCCGATGCCGCCGGATATCCCGGCTGCGAGTAGCCGCCGCCGGAGTACTGCGGCGATCCGGAGTACTGCGGCGATCCCGTGTAGTCCGGCGACCCGGTGTAGTCCGGCGATCCCGGGTAGCCGCCGCCGGAGGGCTGCTCGGGGCCCGGCGATCCGCCCGGACGATCGCCGTACTGGTTCGGGTCCTGCGTCACGGTCTGCTCCTTCGGCTGGCCGGTGCTGCGGTCGCTGGGAGTAACCACCCTAGGTGTTCGGCCGCGGGGCGGCCGGTCGCTCGACTCGATGCGTGGGGTAGGGCCGGCCGCCCGGCCGGGTAGGTTGTCGCTGATGAGCGGTGGCAGCCAGTACGGCGAGGGGCAGGCGCTGCAGGGGGGTAGCGGCCCGGCCGGACCGCCGCCACCGCGCGAGGTCCGGATCGCCACCTCGCTGCTGATCGCCGTCGGCGCCGTGTTGCTGGTCAACGCCGTGCTCGCGGTGGCCTTCCTGGGCGATTTGCGAACGGCGGCGCAGGAACAACTCGGCGACATGGTGCCCGCCGGCCAGATCACCGGAATCCTGATCGGTTCGGCAGCGATCCTGCTCGTGCTCGGTGGCCTGCTCGTGTTGGCTGCGATGTTCCTGCGGCGCGGGCGGCAGTGGGCCCGGGTGCTGGCCTTCGTCGGTGGTGGGACGTTGATCCTTTTCAGCGGGGTCGGTGCGCTGGCCGGCGCCGGGTTCCTCGCCGTCCTGCTGCTCGGGGCATCCGTCGGGATCGTCGCACTGCTCATGCAGGGCGCGGTGGCGCCGTTCTTCGACCGGCCACGATCATCGCGGTGAGTGTCGCCCGACCCGGTCCGGTCCCGTCGCAGGTCAGCCTGGCCAGCACGCTGTTGCTGGCCCTGGGCGCGATCCTGGCACTGACCGGCGTGCTCATCTTTGCCGTACGCGGCCGGATCGCGGACTCGCTGGACAGCACCGCCTCGGTCACTCCGACCGATCCGGCGGCTGTGGCCACGAGTCTCGCGCTGGTCGCCTCCGTGTTCGTCGGTGTGGGCGCGCTCGCGATCATCGCCGGCGCCCTGATCCGTCGGCGGATCCCCTGGGCCCGCTGGCTCGGCGTGGCGATCGGTGTGCTGCTCGGGGTGCTCGGCGTGCAGTACCTCGTCGCGGGCGTCGGCAGCCTGCTCGCGCTCCTCATCCCGGTCGGCGCGCTCGGCGTCGCGGTCACCGTGGTGTCGGCGCTGCTCAGTACGCCGGCCGCGGCCTGGTTCCGGGGCGAGCCGGCATGAGTAGCCCTGTGTCAACGTCGGGCTGGGTGATCTTGTCCGAAGCGCTGTTGGGTGGCCTGTCGGGTGATGTTCAGCCTCGCGCCTATGGCGTTCCAGGAGTGTCCTTGGGTGCGGGCCCGGCAGACCGCGGCGGCGAGTTCGGTTTGGGCTTGGCGTATCTGTTCCTCGGCTTGGGCTACCCAGGTCAAGACGTCGAGGGGGCCTTGGGCAGGCAGTCGCTGGGCAGGTACGGCTTTGCCCAGGGTGGAGCGGCGCGCATCGCAGTCGGTGCACAAGGCCACTGCGCCGTAGCGGATGACCGCGGTGAGTTCGCAGTGGGGCCGTTGAGCCGGTCGTTGGGCGTTAGCGCAGCGGATCGGTCTGGCGTCAAGGCGGGGTTGACGGTTCACTCAGGCCGCCTGAGCCGGTCCGGCTTGGTCGGCGAGCAGGCGCTGCAGGGCGCCGTGCCGGGCCGGCTGGTAGGCGACTCCGTCCTGCCAGCAGTGCCAGATGACGTAGAGCCAGGCGCGGGCGAGGATGCGGACGGCGTGGGGGTGGTCGTGGCCGCGGGCGATGGCCTGGGTGTAGAGGTGTGCGGCCCAGGGGTTGGCTCGGTGGCTGTCGCCGGCGAAGTCGCAGACGGCGTCGCGGAGTTGTTTGTCGCAGGCCCAGCGGAATCCGACGGATCTGGTCTTGCCGGATTGGCGGGTGGATGGTGCGACCCCGGCCAGGCAGGACAGCGATTCGGGGGTGGGGAAGCGGGCGCGGCAGTCCCCGATTTCGGCGAGCAGCCGGGCGGCGCGGACGGTGCCGGAGCGGGGCAGGCTGGTGAAGATGTGCGCGTCGGTGTGCAGGTCGAGTTGCTCGCCGATCTGCTCGGTGAGGACCTTGATCTGCTCGACCAGGACTCTCAGCGCGGTCAGCAGCGCCCGGGTGATGTGTGCCTGGGTGCGCCCGTCCGCGGCGGTGGTTCCGCGTGGTGCGGCGGCGAGTCGAGCGTGCAGCACGCCTGGGTCGACCCGACCGCTGTAGCCGACCGAGCGCAGCCAGGAGCCGAGGCGTTTAGGCGAGAGCCAGTCGGCGCTGTCTTGGCGGTCGAAGCGGTCCAGGAACCGCAGGCTGATCGGGCTGTCCAGGTCGCGGAAGAGCCCAACCGCGCCGGGGAAGGCGGTCTGCAGGTGGGCGCGCAGCTGGTTGGCCAACGCGACCCGGTGCCCGATCAGGTCCTTGCGGGCCCGACAGGTCGCCCGCAGCGTCACCGTGGCAGGGCTGTCCGGGGTCAGCGCCAGCAGCCGGGCCCGGTCGGTGCGCAGGGTGTCAGCCAGCACGAAAGCGTCGAACCGGTCATCTTTGTTGCCGGCCGAGCCGTAGCGGGAACGCAAGTTCTTCAACTGGTTCGGGCTGATGACGACCACCCTCAGCCCGGCCTCCAGCAGCGCGCTGACGACCGGCCCGTCCGGCCGCTCGATCGCGACCTCGGCAACTCCCAGCCTCCGCAGCCGCCTGATCAGCTCGCCCAGACCAGCATCGGTGTGGGCGACGCCGAACCGGTCGGTGACCTGACCGGCGGAGCCGACGACGGCCACGACGTGGTCATCCTTGGCCCAGTCCAGGCCGGCGGTCAGACCACCGGGCGGATCCTTGGCCAAGGTGGCGCCGGTCGAGGTGTTCGGGGCATCCTTCATCACAGCCTCCTCGCTGCTAAGCCCAGTGGGGAGGCACCCGACTTGCGGTGCCAGGACGCGGCTGCCGGTTCGCTCACTGATCGGCGCTCGACGGCGCTCAGCCCTGTCGACGGTCGGCGTGTCCTGGGTGACCGCCGGGCCCCGCAGAACTCATGCCGGACGTCGAAGCGTCAAGCGAGCAGGGCGATGACCCGGCGGCACCTCGGGTGCATCGGCGGTCCTTCAACCACCGACAACACCAGGGTGCACCAGTGAGCGGGCGTCCCTCCCGACAGCGATGATGTGGGCGTTGAGATGGCGCCTCGCCGCTGTTCCCCGGCCAGTGGGATCGGCAGTGCGGGAGATTCGTTCATGG
>JBBPYA010000217.1:0-40281 GCA_038200385.1 Mycobacteriales bacterium | reverse complement strand
GGGTGTACGCCGGGCTCCCGGCCGCCGAACGGGGCACCGCCGTGGTGCTCACCCGGAACTACGGGGAGGCCGGCGCCGTCGACCGGTACGCCGCCGAGTTCGGGCTGCCGACGGCGTACAGCGGGCACAATGCGTATGCCGAGTGGGGACCGCCGCCGGAGAGCGCGACCACGACGGTCGTCGTCGGCTACGACCACGAGCAACTGGACGGCTGGTTCAGGTCCTGTTCGGAGGCGGCCCGGATCGACAACGGCGTCGGGCTGGACAACGACGAGCAGGGCACGCCGGTATGGGTCTGCCGGGAGCCGACCGCGTCCTGGGCCCAGCTGTGGCCGCAGCTGCGGCGGCTGGGCTGAGCCGCCGACGCCGAGAACTTTCGGGGCGCCAGCGGGCAGGCAGAACGGTCGTGTGGTCGGGGTGCGCGCCCGGCCGGCTGCACGACGCCGGCCGGGCCTCGGTCAATCTCAGGGGTAGCAGTAGGAGTCCGAGGACGCGTCCCCACCCTGCAGCCGGATCTGGTGGGCCCGCAGTCCCCGGAAGTGCTCTCCGTGCGGGAAGAAGTTCGCATCCACGCTCAGTCCACCGGCGAGGTCCGCGTCGATCTTGGCCATCCAGGCGCCGACCCCGGCGGGGTAGAACTGGTCGTCCCAGGCGCCGTACAGGGAGTTCGTGACGTACACCCGCTTGCCGTCCCGGCTCACCTCGACCATCTGCGGTCCGCCCAGCAGCTCCTCGCCCGGGGCCGAGGGGTGCGCCACGCGACCGGTGATCCCGCCCAGCCGCACCGATCCGACCTCGCGGGGGTGCGCCGGGTCGCTGACGTCGTACTGCTTGAGCTCACCGATCCCCCAGCAGGACACGTAGAGCATCTGATCGTCGACGGACAGGCCGATGTCGGTGACCAGCGGCGGGACCGCACCGAACGGCTTGAGCGCCGGCGGCAGGTCGTCGGCGTCCGCGGGCTCGGCGGGGATGGTGATGATCTTCTCCACCGCCCACTTCTCGCCGTCCTTGAACCAGCGCCAGACCGACGCGGACAGGTCGGCGGTGCTGATCACGACGCCGACGAAGCCGTAGGAGGCGTCGGGGTCGTGGGCCGGGCGCAGCTCCAGCACCATCTGGTTCTCCACGCCGAAGTCGACCTCCTGCAGGTGCTTGCCCTCGGCCAGGTCCCAGAAGTGCAGCGAGTGCCCGTACTTGCCGGCCAGCAGCAGCTCGGGGACCACGCCGTTCTCGATCATCGACGGCGTACCCCACTCGCTGGTGATCAGCGTGTTCTGGGTCAGGTGCCACCAAGCGTCGTAGGCCATGTACTGCGGGCCGCGGTCGGTCTCCCACGCGCGCAGGACGTCGAAGGTGTTGTGGTCCAGCAGCGCGATCCCGCCCGGACCCTCCGAGCCGTTCGCGCCCCCGAGGCAGGACAGGAAGATGCCGTCCGGGCCGCAGTGCAGGGTGTGCGGCCGGGAGTAGCCGGCCTTGTCCGACAGTTCCTCGGGGGTGATGGTCTTGACCAGCGTCGGGTTCGCCGGGTCCGGCTGGGTGTCGTAGACGTGAATGTTGGACGAGCGGATGCCGGGCAGCAGCAGGTAGCGCCGCTGCAGGCCGTCCTCGCCCATGTCGTGGCCCTCGTGCATCAGCGCGCTGCTGCAGGCGTTCCAGCCGAAGTGGTGCAGCTCGTCGCCCTTGGTCGGCAGGTCGGCCCAGCCCACGATCTGGCCGTACTGCTCCGATCCCGGGTCGACATCGACAACGGTCAGCGCGTCGTTCTTCTCACCGGCCCGGTCAAACGCGACGACGTAGGCCAGTTTCTCCGCGGGCGCTGCGGCGGCGTCGCCGGGGCTTCGGTAGAAGGTGGGGTCCATCTTCGGGGGGGCGCTCATCGGCTCTCCTCGGTTGAGTCTCGACCGGACCCGCCCGATTCAACTCCCCCCAAGGGTCGTCCGCGTAACCGGGGTTCCGGGCCCGGCCGACGCGCCGGGGGAACCGGGCGTCCGTTCGGCCAGAGCGCGCAGGGCTGCGGCGAAGCACTCCGCCGGTGGCTTGACCAGGCCGGCACCCACCTGGCCGGTGCCGGCCACCTTGCCGGCCATTCCGGTGTTGATCTGCGGCAGCAGCCCCGTCCGGGCCACCGCCAGCACGTCGATGCCGGTGGGGGCACCGCGGAAGTCCAGGATCGGGATGGCGTACGCCGGGTTCTCGCCCAGCGTGATCTCGTACATCGAGCGCGTCGTGGACAGGGCCAGCGTGACGTCGCCGCCGACGAAGCGCACGATCGCCGGTGCGGCGGCCATGCAGAACCCGCCGAGGCCCACCGTCTCGGTGATCGCCGAGTCGCCGATGTCGGGGTTGGCGTCCGCCGGCCCGAAGGCGCCGAGGAACAGCCCGTCGGGAACCTCCGCCGGGGCGGTGAACCAGTCGTCACCGGTCCCGGACACCTGGATGCCGAAGTCGGTGCCGTTGCGCGACATCGCGACGACCATCGACGAGCCGGGGATGTCGCGGGCGGCGTCGAGGGCCAGCTTCGCCGCCGGCATCACGAGGTTGAGGAAGAAGTGGTCGTTTCCGGCGACGAAGCGCACCACCTCCGCGACCTGCGGGCCGCCCGCGCCGACGAGTTCACCCAGCAGCTCGCGCAGCAGCATCAGGGTGCCGGCCCGGTTGCGGTTGTGCCCCTCGTCGCCCATCTGCAGCATCTGGGCCACGATCGCCCTGACGTCCACCGGCCCGTGCCCGCGCACGGCCGCCCGCAACGCCGGGCCGAGCACGGCCGACATCCAGCGCAGCCGGTCCAGCACATCGGGGGAGTAGGCCCCGTAGCGCAGCACCTTTCCCAGTCCCTCGTTCAACGAGCAGTACGCCGTCCCGCCGTGCTCCGGGTCGCGCAGCTCGAACATCCACATCGACGGCGTGACCACGCCGGCCATCGGACCGACCGTGCGGTGGTGGTGGCAGGGCTCCAGCGCGACCCCGCCCCGCTCTAGCAGCCGCTGCGCGTCCTCCGGCGAGTCGGCGAGCCCCTCCAGCAGCACCGCGCCGATCAGCGCGCCCCGCATCGGCCCGCTGGCCCGATCCCACGTCAGCGGCGGGCCGGCGTGCAGGAACGTCCGCTCGGGCAGCGACAGCGCGGTGGCGGCGGGTACGACGTCGACCAGCTCCGCCCCCGCCGCCAGCAGCCGGGACAGCGCGCTCCGGTTGGCCTCGTCCCGGCGGGGGTCGACGGCAACTCTGGCGATGTCCTCCGGGCGCCCGAGCGCGGGTGGTCGCCAGTCCACCCGCTCGACGGGGCACGCCTGCGCCACCAGGCTGTCCGCGAACAGCTCGGCGCCCACGGCGAGTACCGCGAGCGGCTCGCTCAGCAGCTCCGCGGCGCCGGCCCGCGCCCCCGCGTCGGCCTCGCCGTCGGAGGCGGCGACCACCGCAGGGGCAACGTCGGGGGTGACGGCGTCGGGGATGGGCGACTCCGTGGTGGGGGGGCTGGAGCTGGTCAGGGCGACGGCTCGACGGGTCGCGGCGGCGTTGGACAGGTACACCTCGGCGCCCGCCGCGGCCAGCGCCTCGGCCTGGCGCTGCCAGCCCTGCGGGTCGTCCGGCGTACCGCACAGCGACACCACGACCGGCAGCGCGCCGCCGGCGGAGTCCCGGGCCGCCCGGATAGCCGGCGCCAGCGACGCCGCCGGGTCGGGGTCGGCCGCGTACCCCAGCACCACGTCGAGCAGCACGACCGCCGTCGCGGGATCGGCGGCCCACCGGGCCAGCGAGGCCAGCCGCAGCTCCGGGTCGATCATCGGGTGCGCCCGCCCGCCGGTCAGCTCGTCCGCGCCGAAGTCCACGACGAGGTGCCCCGCGGGGAAACCGGTGAGGATCTCGGCAGCGCCGAGGTCGGCGTCGGCCCCGACGTTGGAGCGCACCCGGCCCAGCGGTGCGGCGAGCAGGGCGGCCTCCGCCGCGAGGGTCCCGCCGGCGAACAACCCGACCAGCCGGTGGCCGCCGCTACGGGCACCGGAGGGCTCCGCCGGCAACCGCTCCGGCCAGCTCGGCCGCGGTACCCCGGCGGCGGCCAGTACCGCCTCGGTGGCGGCTGTGAGGTCGGGGTGGCCCGCACCGAGCAGCGCCAGGTGTACCGGCAGCCCAAGGTCGGCGGCCACCTCCTCGACCCGGCGTCCGGCCGCCTCCGCCGCGGGCTTGGACACCACGACGATCCGTTCGGTGGCCGGGTCGACGGCGAGCAACCGGAGCGCCTGGACCGTGGCCCGGGCGCCGACAGCCTCGGACAGGTCCCGCCCGCCCACGCCAATCAGGTGGCTGATGCCGACGCCGGCGGCGTCCAGCAGGCAGGAAACCTGCTGAGCCCCGGTCCCGGAGGCGGCGACCACCCCGACTGGACCGCTGCGGACGACGTTGGCGAAGCCGAGCGCCACCCCCTGTACGACGGCGGTGCCGCAGTCCGGCCCCATCAGGAGCAGCCCGCGCCGCTGTGCTTCGGTCTTGAGCGCGACCTCCTGCTCGACGGGCACGTTGTCGCTGAAGAGCATCACGTGCCGGCCCGCGGCCAGCCCGTCCATCGCCTCGGCGGTGGCCGACGGCCCGGGCACCGAGATCAGGACGAGGGAGGCCGCAGACCCGCGCAGCGCCGACGCGGTGGTCCGCGGCGGCACCGCCGTACCTCCCGTTGCAGTCCCCGCGGCCCTCGCCGTGCCGGCGAGCTCGGCGTCGGCCACGGCCCGCGCCGCGTCGAGCGCGTCGGCGTCGGCGTCGATCGCCACGAGCAGGTCGTTCGGTCCCGCCTGCGGTACGTCGAAACCCATTCCGGCCAGCACGTCGAGGTTGAGTTCGGTGGCCATCGCGATGAGGGCCGAGCTGACCCCGTCCGCCGCCGCCACCGCCCGGCTGACCTGCATCAGCCGGACCGAGTCGACGTACCGCCCGGACCGCACGTCCACGTACCGGCTCATCGGGGCACCGATCCGGCCCCGACGGTCGCCGGCGAGCGTGAGCCGGCCATCGCGTCGAGACCGAGCCGGACGCCCAACGCCAGTCCGGTGCCGCTGCTGTGCCCCACCGCTGCCAGCGCGATCCGGGCCCGCGGCACGTCCCTGCCGGTGGTGACGGCCCGCAGCAGCGCGCCGAGCGCGCCGACACACTCACCCCTCGCGGCATGGCGGAGCAGCGTCATCGACAGGTCGGTGGTCCGGCCGGCCGCGACGCCGACGACGTCGGCGGCCACCGGCACCGCGTCGGGATGCCCGAGGCAGGTCAGGGTGCTCAGCCAGCCGGTCAGCACGTCGTCGCCCAGCGGGGTCAGTCCGGGCCCCCGCCCGGCCAGGGCGAGGACCGCGGCCGGTACATCCGGCCGGGCCGCGGCCAGGCCCTCGACAGCGGCCACGGGCAAGTCCGCGATGACCGGCGACGCTGGCTCGCGCTCCAGACCGAGCAGCTGCGCGGCGGCCCCGGCCAGCCGGGCCGGGTCGGTCGGGGCGAGAGCGGGCCGGGGATCCCACCACCGGACGACGGGCAGCAGCCACGACCCGACCGCGATCCGGCCGAGCCCGACCGTCCCGTCGGCGCCGAGCGGCCAGTCCGGTACCCGGTCGCCGGCCACCACCGCGCACGGCAGCCGCGGCGCGGCGGGAGCCAGCACCGCCACCACCGACCCGGCGCCGTCACGCAGGTACGCTGCCCCGCTGCCGCAGCCGGCGACCTGTACCGCACGTTCGGGGCCGGTGAGCAGGTCGGCCAGGCCCGCACTCGCGGCGACAGGGAGGGTCACGGGGTCCGCGGTCGGGTACGGCATCGGGCCAGTGTGCCAATCCCGGGCATCGCCTGCCGGGACGGTCCGGCGCCGACTCCGCAGAGCCTGCTCGGCGCGTCGCTGCCGATCATGGCGCAGCGGGGTCCCGGCACCGACACAATGACCGCCGCGGGGGGACCGGTTGTTGCGTTCCGTGCGGCCCGCCGGGACGCGCGTCGCGGCGCGGAGGAGGTCGGCAGTGGCATTCGGATGGAAGCTGTACGGCGACGGCAGTACCCCGCCGCCGGGTCAGGCGGTGGCACCGGACGAGCGATTGTCCTGGCCGCGCACGGTCGGCATCGGCGCCCAGCACGTCGTAGCGATGTTCGGGGCGACGTTCGTCTTCCCGCTGATCATGGGCCTGGACCCCAACCTGGCCATCATGATGTCCGGGGTCGCGACGATCGTGTTCCTGCTCATCGTCCAGGGCAAGGTGCCGAGCTATCTCGGGACGAGTGCTTCGTTCGTCGGCGGCGTCGTCGCCATCCGGGCCGCCGGCGGAGACAACGGCTCGGTCACCGGCGCGATCCTGGTCGCCGGTGTGGTGCTCGCGATCGTCGGCGGGCTGATCCACGTGCTCGGCGCCAAGGTCATCCACGCGGTCCTGCCGCCGGCGGTGACCGGCGCGGTGGTGCTGCTGATCGGCTTCAACCTGGCGCCGGTCGTGGCCACCATCTACTGGCCGCAGGACCAGTGGGTCGCGCTGCTGACGATGACGTTCGTCATCGTCGGCGCGCTGGTGCTGCCGGGCTTCTTCGCCCGGATCTCGATCTTCCTCGCGCTGGTCTTCGGGTTCCTGCTGTCCTGGATCCTGGACTCGACGATCGGCGAGATCACGTCGCAGCCGGCGGCCGGCGGCGATCCGGTCGCGCACTTCCGGACGAACTTCGACGGGGTGGCCGCGGCGGACTGGATCGGGCTGCCCGCCTTCCATGCCCCGAGCTTCCAGGTCAACTTCATCCTGCTGGTGCTGCCCGCGGTGATTGCGCTGCTGGCCGAGAACGCCGGGCACGTCAAGGCAGTGGGGGAGATGACCAAGCGCGACCTCGACCCGGTCCTCGGGCGGGCGATCTTCGGGGACGGCGTCGGGACGGTCATCGCCAGCGCGGTCGGTGGCTCGCCCACCACGACGTACGCCGAGAACATCGGCGTGATGGCCGCGACGCGGGTGTACTCGACCGCGGCCTACTACGTGGCCGCGCTCGTCGCCATCCTGTTCGGTCTGTGCCCCAAGTTCGGGGCCCTCGTGGCCGCGACGCCGGGCGGTGTGCTCGGCGGGATCACCGTCGTGTTGTACGGGATGATCGGCCTGCTCGGCGCGAAGATCTGGAAGGAGAACGGCGTCGACTTCGCAAACCCGATCAACTTGGTGCCGCTCGCGGCCGGAATCGTGATTGCGATCGGCAACGTCACCCTCGTGGTGAACAGCGGCTTCTCGCTGCAGGGCATCGCCCTCGGCACGATCGTCGCCGTGGTGGGCTGGCACGTCGCACGCGTGCTGGCACCGCCGCAGATGCGCGAATCGCTGCAGTTGGAGCGCAGCGCCCTGGAGGGCTACCAGGGCGGGACCGGACCCGCGGTCGGCCGCGCCGGTGTCCACCGCGAGCCCGGCTACGACGAGACCGCAGGTGGCGGCCCGACGGACCAGCGCCGGACCCGGTAGAACGGAGCAGACACCGCCGTACGACGACGAAGGGGAACGCGATCCGTGAAGCCCGCCGCGTTCACCTACCACGCCCCGGAGACCCTGGCCGAGGCGTTGCAGGTCCTGGCCGAGGCCGGCGAGGACGGCAAGGTGCTGGCCGGCGGGCAGAGCCTGCTGCCGATCCTGAACATGCGGTTGGCCGCACCGGGCCACCTGGTCGACATCAACCGGATCCCGGGACTCGCGGCGGTGGACAGCGCCGCGGATGCGGTGACCGTCGGCGCCACCGCCCGGCACGCCGACGTCGAACGCGACGACGCCGCGAGCCGCGTACAACCGTTGCTGCGCCAGGGATTGCGGCTGGTGGCGCATGCGGCCATCCGTAACCGGGGTACGACGTGCGGCAGTCTCGCGCACGCCGACCCGGCCGGTGAGATGACCGCAGTCCTCGCGCTGACCGGCGGGACGGTGCGACTGGTCAGCGCCGCCGGCGAGCGCGAGCTGTCCGCCGCGGACTTCTTCGTCGGTCCACTGGAGTCCTGCCTCGGGCCGGGTGAGCTGCTGTGCAGCGCAACGTTTCCGGCGTTCCCGTCGGGTACCGGTACGGCGTTCGTCGAGGTGGCACGCCGCAAGGGTGACTACGCGCTCTGCGGCGTCGCCGCCGCGGTCGGCCTCGACAAGGACGGCCTGGTGACCAGCGTGCGGACGGCGTACATCTCGGTGGATCCGACCCCGCTCGTGCTGGACCTGACCGACGCGGTCGGTGGCACGTCCGCGGCCACCGCGGACTGGGCGGCGGCGGGGGCGCTGGCCCGCTCCCAGGTGTCGCCGGAGCCGGACATCCACGCCACGGCGTCCTACCGCGCGCACCTGGTCGGCGTGCTGACCGCTCGCGCACTGGTCGAGGCGGCGGCCGCGGCCGGGGGGTCGGCCGCCGACGCGCCGTCGGTGGTGCGATGAGTCCCGAGCAGCAGCGACCGGTCACCCTCGTGGTCAACGGCGTCGGGCACCGCGTCACGATCCCGGTCCGCCGGCTGCTGTCCGACGCGATCCGGCACGACCTCGGCCTGACCGGGACGCACGTCGGCTGCGAGCACGGGGTGTGCGGATCGTGCACCGTGCTGCTCGACGGCCGGCCGGTGCGCTCGTGCTTGCTGCTCGCGGTCAGCGTGGACGGTGCCGAGATCACTACCGTGGAGGGCCTGGCCGGCGCGGACGGGACGCTGCACCCGGTGCAGCAGGCGTTCACCGAGTGCCATGCGCTGCAGTGCGGGTTCTGTACACCGGGTTTCCTGCTGACGATCGCCGCCGGCCTCGAGGACAATCCGGCGCCGACCGAGGACGAGGCGACGGAGCTGATCAGCGGCAACCTGTGCCGCTGCACCGGGTATCAGAACATCCGCCGGGCGGTGCTGCGGGCCGCGGAGCTGCGCCGGTCCGGGGCGGCCGGATGACGCAGATCTTCGGCGAGCCGGTCCACCGCCGTGAGGACGCCCGGCTGACCACCGGGCGCGGCCGCTACCTGGACGACCTCGGCAACGACGCCGCGGCCGTGGCGTTCGTGCGCAGCCCGCACGCGCACGCCCGGGTCCGGGACGTCGACGTCACCGCGGCCCTGGACGTCGACGGGCTGCTGGGCATCTACACCTACGAAGACCTGTCCGGCCCGCTGGCCGACCCGCTGCCGCTGCTGATCCCGCACCCCGCCCTCGTGGCCGGACGCACCGGCTACCCGCTGGCCAACGGGATCGTTCGGCACGTCGGCGAACCGATCGCCATGGTCGTCGCCACGGACCGCTACGTCGCCGAGGACGCCGCCGCCCTGATCGACGTCGACTACGAGCCGCTGCCGGTCGTCGTCGGCATCGACGCCGCGCGGCGCGCGACGCATCTCGTACACCAGGACGTGCCGGACAACGTCGGTGCCCGGCTGGTCCAGGAGAATGCCGACGTGGTGGCGGAACTGGAGCGCGCGCCGCACCGGCTCAGCTTCAGCCAGACGATCGAGCGCAGCGCGTCGATGCCCATGGAGGGCCGCGGGGTGTACGCCCGCTGGGACGCCGAGGACCGGTCGCTGCGGGTGTACAGCTCGACGCAGACCTCGACGTCGGTGCGGGCCGCGATCGCGACCAAGCTTGAGTTGTCCCCGGGCAAGGTCGAGGTCGTCGCCCCGGACGTCGGCGGCGGGTTCGGCGTCAAGATCGTGCATCCCTGGCCCGAGGAGCTGCTCGTGCCCTGGGCGGCCCGGCTGCTCGGCCGCCCGGTGAAGTGGGTCGAGGACCGACGGGAGCACTTCATCTCCTCCGCGCACGAGCGGGGTCAGCTGCAGGAGATCACCGCCGGGTACGACGACGACGGCCGGCTGCTCGCCCTGGACGTGCGGATCTGGCACGACCACGGGGCCTACACGCCGTACGGGATCATCGTGCCGATCATCACGTCCACCCAGTTGCTCGGGCCGTACAAGCCGCGGGCCTACCGCTGCACGGTGGACAGCGTCTACACCAACACCGTGATCGTGACGCCGTACCGCGGGGCCGGGCGGCCGCAGGGCTGCTTCGCGATGGAACGCACCATGGACCGGATCTCCGACGCGCTGGGCCTGGACCGGACGGAGGTCCGCGAGCGCAACCTGATCCGGCCGGAGGAGTTCCCCTACGACCACGGGCTGACGTTCCAGGACGGTCGTCCACTGATCTACGACTCCGGCGACTACCCGGAGTGCCTCCGGCTGCTGCGCGAACTCGTGGACTGGGACGGATTCGAGTCCGTCCGCGCGGCGGCGGCGGCCGAGGGCCGCACGGTCGGCATCGGGATCGCCTGCTACGTCGAGGGGACCGGCGTCGGCCCGTACGAGGGCGGCCACGTCCAGGTCGAGAACTCCGGGCGGGTGCTGGTGTCCACCGGGTTGACCAGCCAGGGCCAGGGACACGAGACGGCGTTCGCCCAGATCGTCGCGCAGGAGCTCGGGGTCCTCCTCGACGACGTCGTGGTGACCACCGGCGACACCCGACGGTTCGGGTACGCCGTAGGGACGTTCGCCTCCCGGGCCGCGGTGATGAGCGGCAACGCGGTGGCGCTGGCCGCCCGCAACGTCCGCGCCAAGGCGCTGCGGATCGCCGCGGAGGCGTTGGAGTGCAGCCCCGAGGATCTGGACATCGTCGACGGGACGGTGCAGGTGCGCGGAGACCCGTCGTCGGCGATCGCGCTGGCCACCGTGGCGGTGCTGTCCAACCCGCTGCGCTACGCCTTCGACGACGCGGCCCGGGCGGCCACCCAATTCGCGCCGCGAAGTGACCCATCCCGGCCGCCGGTGGACGACGGCGACGCGCCGGGGCTGGAGAGCCGGGACTACTACTCGCCGATCCGCTCCACGTTCGCCTCGGGCATGCACGCCGCCGTCGTCGAGGTCGACCGGGAGACCTTCGAGGTGCGGATCCTGCGGTACGCCGTCGTGCACGACTGCGGCACCCTGATCAACCCGATGATCGTCGAGGGCCAGATCCACGGCGGGGTCGCGCAGGGCGTCGGCGGGGCGCTGTACGAGGTGATGCACTACGACGAGCACGGGCAGTTGCTCAACGCCTCGTTCATGGACTTCCTGATGCCCTACGCCACGGAGGTCCCGCACATCGAGACCGCGCACCTGCAGACCCCGTCGCCCCTGAACCCGCTGGGCATCAAGGGGGCCGGGGAGGCCGGGGTCATCCCGGGCTCGGCCTGCCTGGCCTCGGCTATCGAGGACGCGCTGGGCGTGCGGATCGCGGCGATGCCGGTCTCGCCCAGCGACCTGTTCGAACTGCTCGCCACCGACCCCGAGCGAACCCGGAGCGGATCTGCATGAAGCTGTCCGGCACCGCCCAGCTGTCCGCGCCCCCCGACCGGGTGTGGGCCGCCCTCAACGACCCGGACGTCCTGGCCCGGACCATCCCCGGCTGCGAGCAGCTGGCCGAGACCGGCCCGGAGGAGTACCGGATGACGGTCTCGGCGGGGGTGGCCTCGATCAAGGGCACCTACCTGGGACGGGTCCGGATCAGCGACCGGGTGGAGCCGACGTCGTACGTCCTGCACGCCTCCGGCTCCGGTGGCCCGGGCACGGTCAGCGCCGACTGTCTTGTCCGACTCGCCGCCGAAGGGGACGGCACGGCCGTGAGCTACGAGGCCGACGCTGTCATCGGGGGTGTGATCGCCGGCGTGGGGCAGCGGGTGCTGGCCGGGGTGGCCAAGAAGATGGCCGGGCAGTTCTTCTCCAACGTCGACCGCGAGCTGCAGCCCGCGACGGTCGGCGCCGGCCAGCCGGAGCGGGCCGCCGAGTTCGGCGATCACGCCGTGCTGCAGCGCGGGAACGACCGGCCTTGGGGGGACCGGAACATCCCGGTCGACGTACGGCCGTTCCTCGTCGCCGGTGTCGCCGGTGCCGCGATCGCCTTGGTCGGCGTCGTGGTGGGGTCCAGACTCGGTCGAGGGAGGTAGTCCGATGCGCGCATTCACCGCCGCCGCCGTCCAGCTCGCGCCGACTCCGGGTCCGCTGACCGCGGAGTCGGTCAAGGCAAACTGCGCCAAGGCGATCGAGTACGTCGAGCGCTGCGTGGACGCCACCGGCGCGGAGCTGGTCGTGCTGCCGGAGACGGTGACCACGGGCTTCACCCCCGGTTGCGGGCCGGAGCAGCTGTGGGACCTGGTCTCCGAGCTGCCCGGCGCCGTGCTGGATCCCGCCCAGGAGGCTGCGGCGCGGCTCGGGGTACACGTGGTCTGGCCGACGTACGAGCGGGGTCCCGAGCGCGGGGTCGTCTTCAACTCCGCGGCGCTGCTCGGCCCGGACGGGGCGGTCCTCAGCGTCTACCGCAAGACCCACCCGTTCTGCACCGAGCTGCGCAGCCGCGGCGGCTGGGTGACGCCGGGTGACGAGGTCGCGGTCGCGGACACCGGACTCGGCCGGATCGGCACGATCATCTGCTTCGACGGCGACTTCCCGGAACTGAGCCGGGTGGAGGCGGTGCTGGGTGCCGAGCTGATCGTGCGCCCCTCGGCCCTGCTGCGCTCGGCGGACATCTGGGAGCTGACCTGCCGGGCCCGCGCCTACGACAACCACGTGTACGTCGTCGGCGCGAACGCGGTAGGGATCGACCCGGCCGGCGTCCTCTACTTCGGTAACTCCCTGATCGTCTCGCCGATCGCCGAGGTGCTCGCCCGGGCGGCCACCCACGAGGGCTGGATCAGCGCCCGGCTGGACCCCGGCACCGCGATGGGTTCCCTGACCCCCGGCTCGAGCGTCCCGCAGGTCTTCGACCACCTGGCCGACCGCAACCTCGACCTGCTGCGCCGTTACGCCGCCGAGCTGGCCGCGCCGGCCGCGACCGGCTTCCCGCACGGGCAGCCGCGCACCGTCCGCACCCGGCCCTGACCGCTGCGCCGGGGTCGGCTCACGCGGTCCAGTGCGGGTCCCGTCCGGACAGCCCGAGCAGCTGCTGCAGAGGGGGAGCGTCGCCGGGGACCTGGACGCGCGGTCCAAAGGGACTTGCCCGGGCCCCGGTAGTCCTCGGTGAGCATGCCCGGGGCGAACGCCAGCGCCTGCGCTGCCGCCTCGGCCGGCGGATCCCAGTCCTGGCCGGTGGCCACGGCGAGATCCCAGCCGGGTACGACGTACTCCCACGGGACCATCTCCAGCGCCAGCCCCCCGGGCATGGCGTTCCCGCCCAGCTGGAGCGGTCGGTCGGCGGCGCCGTTCTTGATCGCGCCGACCAACTGGTCGCCCGCCGTACGCACCGTTCCCACACCGTCCGCGGGGGCGCTGTAGTCGTCCAGGGTCGACCATGGTGCCGTGCCGTCCGGGTCGGCGCAGCCGGCAGCGAACGTCGTCAGCCACCCGAGGCGGTCCGCGGTGGTCGTGGCCGACGGGGTACCGGTCTGGTCAGCAGGCATGGGAAAAGGGCTAGGACGACCGGTCGGCGACGGGCTTGAACATCCACGCCAGCTCGCGGCGCTGGCTAGCCTTCGACCATGACGGGGCAGCCGCTGCCGGTCGAGCGGGACAGTCGCGGGATCCTGGATCCCTGGCCGCTGCGCCGGCGGATCACCCTGAACCGGTATCCGCCCGGGGCCGCCCTCGACGGCCTGGTCGACCGGTTCTGGACGGTGCAGTGGGACGGGTCGTGCACCGCCAGGAGGTCCTCACCCATCCCGCGGCGAACATCAGCGTCAGCCACCCGGAGGCCACTGCCGGCGGCAGTGAACCGGAGGCCCGGGTGTCCGGCGTGGCCACCTAGCTGATCAGCCGCACGATGGCCGGCCGGGGCTGGGCCGTCGCCGCCATGACGACACCTGGTGGACTCGGCGCGTTCGTCCAGGGGTCGGTGGCGGCGCTGACCGACCGGGTACTCGCGCTCGGCGAGGTGCTCGAACTCGATGAGCCCGGCCTGGTGCGGCAGGCGGTCCAGGCGGCCGACGACCGGGCCCGCGTCGATGTCCTCGCGGCCGCCCTCGGCTCGGCCCTACTCCCCACCCGGATCGCCGCGGCGCGCGTGGTCGCCGAGGTCGCCCGGCTGGGCGCAGGTCGCCGCCGACCTCCGGTACGCCGACCAGGCGCATCTGGTCCGCGACTTCCGGGCCGCCACCGGTCGTACTCCCGCGGCGTACGCCGCGGCCGAGCCACCTGAGCCCGGACACCTGGGCGGGGTACTGGTCAGTTGCGACCCGTCCCGGTACTTGCAACATGGCCGTTGTGACCAGTTGCCGGCACCGGCCTCGGCAACTGGTCACGTCAGCGCCTGGTCCGGCCGGGACAGACCGGTCATCATGCTGGGGCGCGTTGCTGCTGAAGGGACTCCGCTGCTGAAGGGATTCGGTATGGACTTCTTGCCGGAGCCACCGTCACCGCCCGACGACGAGGACGTGCCCGTGCAGCTTGACGCGGCCGCCCGGGCACGCCCGATCTGGCCGGAGGGCTGACCTGCGGGCCAACCGCCCGCCGGTCCGCGCGCTAGCCGCGAGGCGATGATCGGCCGGCGCGGGGACTGGGTGCTGCACGTCGACCTCGACCAGTTCATCGCGGCCGTGGAGGTCCGGCGCCGACCGGAGCTGCGGGGCCGACCGGTCGTCGTGGGCGGCGACGGCGACCCCACCCGACGACGCCAGGTCGTCGCCACCGCGTCGTACGAGGCGAGGGTCTTCGGGGTGCGCTCCGGGATGCCGCTGTCCGTTGCGGCGCGGCGCTGCCCCGACGCGGTGTTCCTGGCCAGCGACCATCCAGCCTACGACGCGGCGTCCGCCGAGGTGATGGACGTGCTGCGGTCGTTCCAAGTCGTGGTCCAGGTGCTCGGCTGGGACGAGGCCTTCCTCGGCTACACCGGCGACGATCCGGTGTCCCTCGCCGCGGACATCCGCGGCACGGTCACCGACCGGACCGGACTGGCCTGCTGCGTCGGGATCGGTGACACGTTGCAGCGGGCCAAGCTGGCCACCGGTTTTGCCAAGCCGGCCCGGACCGACGACGGCTTCGCCCCGCCGCTGGGGGTCTACCAGCTCACCGAGGCCACCTGGATGCCGGTCATGGGCCCCCGCCCGGTCTCGGCGCTGTGGGGGATCGGGCCCCGGATGACGGCGAACCTCGCCGAGCTCGCGCTGCACACCGTCGCCGACCTGGCCGCCGCCGACGAGGCGGTGCTCGGCGCCCGCTTCGGTCCGCGGATGGGGCCGTACTACCGGCGGCTGGCCCTGGGGGGCGAGGCCTCCGCGGTCAGCGACGAGGAGTGGGTACGGCGCGGGCGCAGCCAGGAGCGGACGTTCACGACCGACCTGGTGACCCCCGAGGAGGTCGAGCGCGAGATCGTCTCGCTCGTGCACGCCGTCGTGGCCGAGTCCGCGACCTCACTCGCCCCGGGTCGGACGATCGTGCGGGTGGCGGTCAAGCTGCGGACTGCATCGTTCTTCACCGCGACCAGGATCCGGACGCTGCCGGAGCCGACCACGGCCGTGGAGGCGGTGCAGCGGGCGGCCGTCCAGCTGCTGGAGCGCTTCGAGCCGGGCCGGCCGGTGCGGTTGCTGGGGGTGCGCGTCGAGTACGGCCCACCTGACCCGGGTGGCCCGCCGGCGCGGAAGGCGGGGTCGTCCCGCGCCTGACGTCCCGGTCCGAACGCCCGCTCCTGAGCCGGACCGCTCAGGGCTGCTGACCCAGCAGGCCGGCGATCATGGCGGCCCCGGGTGCGCCATGCAGGTCCTCGATCAGGACCGGCAGGGCCAGGCACCAGTTCGGGCGGTCGGCGACGCCGGGCAGGTTCGGCCGCTCGGTCTCGGTGACGGCGTCCTCCAGCGACGCTACGAGCAGCGTCGACGGGGCTTCGGCCAACCGCCGGTACGCCGCCGCCGTGGCCTCGGCCGGCGTCGTCTCCGGCGGCAACGGCCCCACCCGGGCGCGCATCGACTCGACCGCCTCGGCTCCGGGATCCACGCCGTAGCGCTGCTGCTCGACCCGGTCCGCGCCGGACCACAGCCCGGCCACCGTCGGCAGGTCGTGGGTGGTGACCGCGGCCATCGACAGCGCCGGCCAGTCCGCCGGCTCGTCCTCGGCGAACCACAGCACCCGGTAGCCGAGCATGGCCCGCCGCGCCAGCTCTTCGCGGACGCCGGCCTCGACCACCCCCAGGTCCTCGCCGACGACGAGGGCGCCGGCCCGCCGGCTCTCCAGCGCCACGATGTCGAGCAGGTCCGAGGCCGGATAGCGCACGTAGCCGCCGGCGGTGGGGCCGTCGCCGGCCGGGATCCACCACAGCCGGAACAGCCCCATCACGTGGTCGACGCGCAGCCCGCCAGCGCCGGCGATCGAAGCCCTGATGGACTCGATGAACGGCCGGTATCCGGCGCGGCGCAGCCGCCACGGCACGAACGGCGGAAGGCCCCAGTCCTGCCCGGTCCCGTTCAGCGCATCCGGCGGGGCACCCACGCTGACCTCGTCGGCGAGCAGGTCCTGCCAGCACCAGGCGTCCGCCCCGTCCGGGTCGAACCCGATCGGAAGGTCCTGGATCACCGTCAGTCCGGCGGTGGCGTCCCGCAACTGCCCGGCCAGCGCCCACTGCAGCCAGGCGTGGAACGCCACCTCGTCGCGATGGCCGGCGGTGTACTCCCGGACCGCGGCGCTGTCCGGGCGCTGGTACGCCGTCGGCCAGGCCCGCCAGCCGGGGCCGTGCTGCTCGGCCAGGGCGCACCAGACGGCGAAGTCACGCAACGCCGGTCCCTGCCCGGCCTGCCAATCGGCGAAGTCCGGGCCGCCGCGGTCGAGGTCGAACACCGCCCGAAGCGCAGGCCGCTTGTGCCGCCAGACCGCGTCCCGGTCGATCTCGCGCCGGTCGTTGAGCCCCCTGGGTACGTCGACCCCCGCCGCGGCGAAGCCGGGCAGCAGTTCCGGCCGCAGGTACAGCGGGCTGCCGAATCGGCGGCTGGTGGGCGAGTAGGGGCTGGGTTCCTGGGGACCCGAGGGCGCGGCGGCGTGCAGCGGGTTGACCATCAGGAAGCCCGCGCCCTGGTCGGCGGCCCAATCCCGCAGCCACCGCAGGTCGGCCAGGTCGCCGATCCCCCAGCTGCTGCGGGACCGCGCGGCGTACAGCTGCACCGCCCAACCCCAGGCCCGCAGCCCGGCCGGCAGGTGGCACCGTCCCGGCGAGACGATCAGCGGCCTCGGCGGGCCGGACTCGGGCCGCCAGTCGTGGTAGCCCATCGGCAGCTCGGGCGGCAGCGCGCCGTCCACCGGCCGCGACGAGCCGTCCTCCAGCTCGACATCGCCGCGCCCCACCGCGGTCCGGTCACCGACCCGGACCACGAGCGGGACCACCTGCTCCTGATCCTCGGGGGCCGGCCCGACGAGCTCGCGCAGCCGGGCCCGGACCTCCTCTGGGATCCGCTGCGGACGGTCCTCGCTGTCCAGGTAGGACTCGTCGACCCCCCAGTGATCGGTCCGGTCCTGATCGCCGCTCACCGGCGCACGGTACTGGGCGGTCCCGCTGGTTGAATCTGCCCATGGTGCGCCGGATCCGGATCGGGGTCGACACGGGAGGGACGTTCACCGACGTGGTCGCGGTGGACGAGTCGACCGGGGCGCTGGTGACCACGAAGACGCCGTCGACCCCGCACGACCCGGCCGAGGGATTCATGACCGGCGTCCGCAAGGTGCTGACCCTGCTCGACACCGGACCCGCGGCGATCGCCTCGGTCGCGCACGGTACGACGGTGGCCACGAACCAGCTCCTCGAGGACAAGCTCGGACGGCTCGGGTTCATCACCACCGAGGGCTACGAGTTCCTGCTCGAGATCGCCCGGCAGTCCGTGCCGGACGGCTACGGCAACTCCTACTTCTGGGTCAAGCCGGACCGGATCGTCCCAGTCGACCGGGTCCGCACGGTTGGGGGCCGGCTGGACTTCCGCGGGGGAGAGGTGCGCCCGTTCGACCGGGCGCAGGCCACCGCGGCGGCCGGCTGGTTCCGGGCCGAGGGGATCGACACCATCGGCGTCTGCTTCCTGCACTCCTACGCCGATCCGTCGCACGAACAGCAGATGCGCGACATCCTGGCCGCCGAGCACCCCGACGCGGTGGTGTCGGTGTCCAGCGACGTACTCCGGGAGTACCGCGAGTACGAGCGGGCCGTCACCACCCTGATCGACGCCGCGGTCAAGCCGAAGGTGGCGGCGTACGTCGCGGGCCTGCAGGCCCGGCTGGACGAGTACGCCCCGGGCGTGCCGTTCTCGGTGATGCGCTCCAACGGCGGGGTGCTGTCCGCCGCGGAGGTGGTGCACCAGCCGATCACTACCGTGCTGTCCGGGCCGGCCGCGGGGGCGCTCGGTGCGGCCCTGATCGCCCAGCGGGCCGGCCACGACCGGGTGCTGACCCTCGACGGGGGCGGCACGTCCACCGACGTCAGCGTGGTGGTCGACGGGGAGCCGACGCTGACCACCGAGGGCAGCGTCGGCCGCTACCCGTCGAAGATCCCGATGATCGACGTGGTGACCGTCGGCGCGGCCGGTGGCTCGCTGGCCTGGATATCGCCGGCCGGAACGCTCAAGGTCGGCCCGCACTCGGCCGGCGCCGACCCGGGGCCGATGTGCTACCCCGGCGGCGGTACGGCGCCGACGGTCACCGACGCCCACGTCGTCCTCGGCCGGATCCCCCCGCACCTGCTCGGCGGAGAGATCGCGCTGTCCGTCGACGCGGCGCGCCGCGGCCTGACCGGGCTCGGTGCCGAACTCGGTCTGCCGGTGCCGGCCTGCGCCGCGGGCATCCTGGAGATCTCGGCGTGGAACCAGGCGAACGCGCTGCGCCGGGTCACCGTCAAGCGCGGGCTGGACGTCCGCGACTTCACGATGGTGACCTTCGGTGGCTCGGGCTCGCTGCTGGCCTGCCGGTTGATCGACATCCTCGGCCTGCCCGCGGTCCTCGTCCCCCCGGATCCCGGGAACACCTCGGCGTACGGTCTGCTGACCGTGGACGCCCGCTGCGACTTCGTGCGGACTTCGGTACACCGGCACCGGGACCTGCCCCTTGCCGACGTCGCCTCGATGTACGCCGCGCTGCGCGAGCAGGCCGGGACCGCCCTTCAGCGCGAGGGATTCGCGGCCGCCGAGCAGCGGTTCGTCCGGACCGCGGACCTGCGCTACTTCGGGCAGGCCTTCGAGGTCCGGGTCCCGGTCGCGGACGGCGAGCTGGACCAGCCGGCCGCCGACGCCGTGGCCGCCGCCTTCCACGCGGCGCACCGGGCGCTGTACGGCTACGACTTCGCAGGGGACGCTCGCCAGCAGGTGGAGTGGGTCAACCTCCGGGTCACCGGGATCGGCCCGATCGCCCGGCCGGCGCTGCGGGAGATCGCCGCCGGCGACGGCGAGCCCGTCGCGGCCGGACAGCGCGCGGTGTGCTTCGACGCCGACTACGAGCCGACCGCCGTCTACGCTCGCACCGCGCTGCGCGCCGGAGACGTCGTCCGGGGTCCCGCCGTCATCGAGGAGTTCGGGTCCACCGTGCCGGTGCATCCCGGCTTCGAGGCGACCGTCGACCGCTTCGGCAACGTGCTGCTGGAACGCAGGCGCCCGTGACGCCCTCCGACACCCCTCCGGTCGCGGCGCCGCCGCGGCCGGTCGACCCGGTGCTGCTGGAGATCGTCGAGGGGACGCTGGCCTCGGTCGAGCGGGAGGTGGAGACCGCGATCGCCCGGACCTCCCGCTCACCGATGATCCGGGACGCGCACGACTTCCGGGCCGGCATCCACGACCGGCAGCTGCGCAAGCTGACCGGCCGGTCGTACTCCGCGCTGGTGCACCCGGTCGCCCGGGACTTCCCGCTGTCCACGATGCGGCCGGGCGACGTGTTCTTCCACAACGACGTGTACAGCTCCGAGGGCGGGATCGGGCACCTGCCCGACCTGTGCGTCACCGTCCCCGTCTTCCACGACGGGGACGTGGTCGCGTTCGTGCAGGCGTTCGGCCACCACGACGACATCGGGGGAGCGGTGCCCGGCTCGATGCCCTCGCACGCGCGCAGCGTGTTCGAGGAGGGCCTGATGGTGCCGCCGATCCGGCTCTGGGCGGAAGGTGTCCGCAACGAGGCGGCCCTGACCATCATGACCCGCAACTCCCGGATGCCCGATGCGCTGGCCGCGGACCTGGACGCGGAGTGCTCGGCGTGCCTGCTGGGAGCCCGCCGGCTCGGCGAGTTGTTCACCCGCTACGGCCGGGACGCGATCGAGGACTGTTTCGAGGCGCTGCTCACCAACACCACCGAGACGTTCCGCCGCGAGATCCTGGCCAAGATCCCCGAGGGCAGCTGGGTGTGGGAGGACTACGCCGAACACGACGGGGTCGACCCGCCGCGACTGCACGCCCAGCGGATCACCCTGACCCGGGAGCCGGACCGGCTCGTCCTGGACTTCACGGGCACCTCGCCGCAGGCGAAGGGGCCGATCAACCACTGCGGCGACTACGCCGACGGCAACTTCCTGAAGAAGTGGCTGGCACCGGTGCTGCGCAACCTGGCCGACAGCCCTGAGCGGATGGCGGAGCTGGACGTCAACGAGGGCGTCGTCCCGCTGATCGAGATGCGCTTCCCGCCGCCGGGAACCCTGCTGACCCCGATCTTCCCGGCCCCGACGAACGCCCGGACGTTCGTCATCCTGCGGCTGCTCGGGGTGCTCGCCGGCGTCCTGGCCAAGGCGGTGGACGGGCGGATGCCCGCCGACCAGGAGACGATCCGCTACACCGGCGTGTACGGCGAGGACTCCGACGGGCTGCCGTACCTGATGCGCGAGGTGCTCGGCGGTGGCTCCGGCGGGCGGTACTACGCCGACGGTGAGGACACCATCCACGTCGTACCCGACTCCCGGAACCTGCCGACGGAGTTCACCGAGTCCCGGTTCCCGTTCCTCGTGGAGCGGCTCGGGCTGGCGGTGGACTCCGGCGGGCCGGGAGAGTTCCGTGGCGGGCTGGGGTACGACAAGCAGTTCCGGATGCTCAAGGATGCCGCGTTCATGTCGATCGCGGACCGCTCGATCCTGGCCTGCTGGGGCGTCCGCGGCGGCCTGGCCGGGCGGCCGTTCAGCGTGGTGGTCGACCCCGGCGGCCCAAACGAGCGCGAGGTCGACGCGTTGGCCGACGGCGAGCCGGTGCTGGCCGGGGAAGTGATCCGGATCCGTACCACCGGTGGCGGCGGCTGGGGCGACCCGCTGGAGCGCTCAGTCGAGGCCGTCGAGCGCGACGTGCGGTGGGGCAAGGTGTCCCCCGAGGGCGCCTACCGCGACTACGGCGTCGTGCTCGTCGCCGCCGTGGCCGGCGACGGCAGCCCCGCCCCGGGAGTCCCGACCGTGACCGTGGATGCCGCGGCCACCAGCGAGCTGCGGGCCGCCGTGCGGGCGGCTCGACCCGAGGTCCGGCCCTTCTTCGACCGCGGCCCCGGCTACGCGCGGCTGTCCGGCGGCGCCGCGTACGCCGACGTCGACCTGCTCTGAGTCCACCCGGCGAGCCCCGCCGGCCCCGCCGGCCGCCCCGGGCCCCGGCCGGGCCGCCGGGACCCCATGGATTGGTTGCCGGCGGGACCCCATGGCTTGACCGCCGGGACCTGGTTACCGGCGGGTAAGGGTGCACCAAGAGGCACCACGAGGTCTGGAAACCGCCCTTGTCTGCACACTTACTCACGGGTAACCGGGAATGGCCCTGTGCGTTCTGGGCGAGGTCGAGTCTGGGGGAGCGGCAGGTCAGCGGAGCGGCAGGTCAGCGGAGCGGCAGGTCAGCGGAGCGGCAGCGTCAGGGCGTGGGGGTCCAGCGGAGGGGGAGGGACTTCACGCCGCGCTGGAAGCTGGAGCGGAGCAACCTTGGCTCGCCGGCGGCCGCCAGCCAGGAGGTGCGGCTGAGCACCGACTCGAACAGGGCGCGCATCTGCGCCCGGGCCAGGTGCGCGCCCAGGCAGAAGTGCGGTCCGTGCCCGAAGACCAGGTGGTCGTTGGGCCGGCGGGCGATGTCGAAGCGGTCGGGGTCGGGGAACACATCCTCGTCCCGGTTGGCCGCGGCGAAGGAGACCACCACCTTGTCCCCGGCCGCGATGTCCACTCCGGACAGTGCCGTGTCCTCGGTCGCCGTCCGCCGGAACACCATCACCGGCGTCCACCAGCGCAGCATCTCCTCGACCGCGCCGGCCAGCAGACCGGGGTCGGTCCGCAGCGACTCCTGGGCGCCGGGGTGGTCGAGCAGCGCCACCATGCCGCCGGGTAGCCCGTTGCGCAGCGTCTCGTTCCCTGCCACGGCGAACAGCCAGAACATGTTCTCGAACTCCGCCACCGACACCCGCCCGCCCTCGTCGTCGAGTTCGGCGAGCAGGGTGGACATGACGTCGGCGCCGGGGGAGCGGCGCTTGTCCTCAGCCAGCAGGTGGGCGTAGCGGTACAGGTCGGCCATCCCGGCCCGGCTGCGCGGATCCGGCATCGCAGCGCCGGCGTCCGGTACCGGCCGGTGCCGCAGCGCCTCCCGGGCCATCGCGGTACCGCCGGCCGCGTCGAACGCAGCGCTCACGGAGTAGTCCGGATCCTGGAAGCCGATCACCCGGTTGGACCAGTCGAAGAGCAGCATCCGGTCCTGCTCGGGGACACCGAGGGTGTCGGCCAGGGTGAGTAGCGGCAGGTCGGCGGCGACGTGCTTGGCGAAGTCGCAGACCGGCGGCCCGGTCAGCATCCGATCGACGCCGGCGGCGGCGTGCCCTTCGATCCGGGCCTCCAGGCCGGCGACGGCGCGCGGGGTGAAGGCGCGCGCCAGGAGCCGGCGCAGCCGGGAGTGCTCCGGCGGGTCCATGTTCAGCATCATCCGGCGGACGTAGGTCAGGTCGTCCTGCGTCAGGGGATCACGCACCTGGGTGGCGCCGAGCGCGGAGGAGAACACCGCGGGCCGGCGCAGGACCTCCTCGACGTCGGCGTGCCGCAGGACCAACCAGTAGCCGGGGCCGGCCTGCTGCCCGGCGCGGGCCGGCTCGGCCACCCGGACGACGCCGTGCTCCCGGCGCAGCCGCGCCAGCAGCTCGAACGGGACGCCCCGCTCGTACGTGGCGGGGTCGCCGAGCGGCTCGGCGGCGGAGACGGACGCGGGGCTCACCCCGGCATCGTGCCGCACCTACGCTGTGGCCCATGCCCGGACCGCTGACCGACCTGCTCGTCGTGGACCTGACCCGCGCCCTGGCCGGCCCGCACGCGGCGATGATGCTCGGCGACCTCGGCGCCCGGGTGATCAAGGTGGAGAGCCCCGGAACCGGCGACGACAGCCGCACGTGGGGACCGCCGTTCCTCGGCCCCGACGACGACCCGGTGTCGACGTACTTCCTGTCCTGCAACCGGAACAAGGAGTCGGTGACCGCCGATCTCAAGTCCGACGACGGCCGGGAGCTGCTTACCGGGCTCCTGCGGCGCGCCGACGTCCTGCTGGAGAACTTCCGGCCCGGGGTGCTGGACCGGCTCGGCTTCTCCGTCGAGCGGCTGCACGAGCTGAACCCGCGACTGGTGGTGCTGTCGATCACCGGATTCGGGCACGACGGGCCCGAGGGCGGTCGGGCCGGCTACGACCAGATCGCCCAGGGCGAGGCCGGCCTGATGAGCCTGACCGGGGCCGGCCCCGACCAGCCGACTCGGGTCGGGGTACCGATCAGCGATCTGCTCGCCGGGATGTACGGCGCCTACGGCGTGCTCGCCGCCCTGCACGAGCGGCACCGCACCGGGCGGGGCCGCGTGGTGCGGACCAGCCTGCTGGCCGCCTCGGTCGGGGCGCATGCCTTCCAGGGCACCCGGTACACCGTCGCCGGGGAGGTCGGGCGGGCCCAGGGCAACCATCATCCGTCGATCAGCCCGTACGGCGCCTTCGCCTGCCGCGACGGCATGGTCCAGGTCGCCGTCGGCAGCGAGGCGCTCTGGTGGCTGTTCGCACCGGTAGCCGGCATCGACCCAGCGGCCGACCCGTTCGGCACGAACCAGTCGCGGGTCGCCCACCGGGACGAGCTGACCGCCCGCATCGAGCAGGCCTTCGGCGCCGAACCGGGGGCGCACTGGCTGGCCGCGCTGGCCGCGGCCGGCGTCCCGGCCGGCGCGGTCCGCAGCCTGGACCAGGTCTACGACTGGGATCAGACCCGCTCGCAGGGCCTGCTGATCGATGTCGAGCACCCGGTCCTCGGGTCGATCACCCTGCCCGGCCCGCCGCTGCGCTTCGACGGCGCCGACCAGACTGAGCACGCCAGCCCGCCCACCCTCGGCCAGCACGACGAGGCCGTCCGCGCGTGGCTGCGCGGCGCGCCGGACTGAGCGGTCTCAGCGTCCGGTTCCGGTGGCCGGCCACAGCAGGACCACCGGCAGCCGCTGCACGAGCCGTTGCCGCGCGGCGGGGCTGCCGTCGTACCGGAAGCCGGCCAGCCGGGACAGCACCGGGCGCAGCACGGGCGTGATGAACCGGTTGCGGTCCTCGTAGTCGGCCAGCACCGCCGCGGCCTCCTCCGGGGGCAGCACCCGGTGCTCGGGCGGGAAGCTCTCGCGGCCGACCTGGACGCGGACCGCAGGTCCGGCCTCGATGTTGCGCAACCAGTCCGAACGGCGCCCCAAGCCGGACAGCACGGCCACCTCTCGGGAGTCCGCCCGGTACCGCAGCACCTCCAGGACGGTCGTGTACCGCCGACCGCTGCGCCGGCCGACGTGGGTCAGGGCGCAGAACCGGTGACCGAGCACCCAGCCCAGGTCGCGGCGGTACAGCGCGGTCGGCGCCCGCAGGACCGCCCGCAGCGCCGTGCCGCCGGAGCGTCGGAGGACAGCTGGGACCGGCACGCCGACAGCTTAGGTCGGTGGGCGTTCGTTACAGTCAGCGCCGGCATGGACGAACCGACGACCCGCATCCTGATCGCCCTCGGCGGCAACGCGATGACCGGCCCGGACGGGGACGCCTCGCCGGCGGCGCAGCAGGCCGCCGTCGGCCGCGCCGTCGCCGGGGTCGCCGAACTCGTGCGGGCCGGGCACGAAGTGGTCCTGACCCACGGCAACGGCCCGCAGGTGGGCAACCTCCTGGTCAAGAACGAGCTCGCCGCGCACGTCGTCCCGCCGGTACCCCTGGACTGGTGCGTGGCCCAGACCCAGGCGACCATCGGCTACACCCTGCAGAACGCGCTGGAGGCGGCGCTGCAGGGGACCGGGTCCGACCGGTGTACGGCGACCGTCGTGACCCGCACCGTCGTCGACGAGGACGACCCCGGATTCCGGACGCCGACCAAGCCGATCGGACGGCACGTCCCGCGGGAGGAGGCCGAGCGCTTCATCGCGCTCGGGCAGACCTGGCAGGACCGGGGCTCGCGCGGCTGGCGGCGTGTGGTCGCCTCTCCCGAGCCGCGCCGGGTGATGGACGCCGGGACCGTCCTGAGCCTGCTGGCCGACGGCTACGTCGTGATCGCCGCCGGCGGCGGCGGCATCCCCGTCGTCGCCGACGGGCCGGGCTGGCGGGGCGTGGAGGCGGTCATCGACAAGGACCTGACCGCCGCCGTCCTGGCCCGCGAGCTGGCCGCGGACGTGCTCGTCATCGCCACCGACGTCGACCACGTGATGCTGCGCTTCGGCGCTCCCGACCAGGAGGCGATCGGGCAGACCACGCCCGCGCGGCTGCGCGAGCTCGCTGCGGAGTTCAGCTCGGGCAGCATGGGCCCCAAGGTCGAGGCGGCCGCCCGCTTCGTCGAGGGCGGCGGCCGGCGCGCGGTCATCACCTCGCTGGATCACATACTCGACGCCGCCGGCGGAGCCTTCGGCACCGTCGTCACCACCGACATCTGAGGAGAGCGATGCCTGAGCCCATCGAGGTCCGCAAGATCCCCCTGCACTCGGTCAGCGACGCCTCCGAGCTGGCGGCGCTGATCGACGCCGGCATCCTCGAGGCCGACCGGATCGTGGCCGTCATCGGCAAGACCGAGGGCAACGGCGGGGTCAACGACTACACCCGGATCATCGCCGACCGCGCCTTCCGCGAGGTGCTCGTCGCAAAGGGCAGCCGCACGGCCGAGGAGGTCGGGCAGGTCCCGATCGTCTGGTCCGGCGGCACCGACGGCATCATCTCCCCCCACGCGACGGTGTTCGCCACCGTGCCGACCGACCGGGCCGAACCCAGCGACGAGCCCCGGCTGTCGGTGGGCTTCGCGATGAGCGAGCAGATCAGGCCCGAGGACATCGGCCGGACCGCGATGATGCAGACGGTCGCCGCGGCGGTGCGTACGGCGATGGAGCGGGCCGGCATCGTCGACCCCGCCGACGTGCACTACGTGCAGACCAAGACGCCGTTGCTGACGATCGACACGATCCGCGACGCCAAGTCCCGCGGGGAGCGGGTCTGGACCGAGAACACCCACGAGTCGATGGACCTGTCCAACGCGACCACGGCACTGGGCGTCGCCGTCGCGCTGGGGGAGATCGAGATGCCCGAGGACGACCAGGTGATGCACGACCTGTCGCTGTTCTCCTCGGTCGCCTCCTGCTCCTCCGGGGTGGAGCTGGACCGCGCGCAGGTCGTCGTGGTCGGCAACGCCACGGGGATCGGCGGGCGGTACCGGATCGGGCACAGTGTCATGCGCGATGCGCTGGACCAGGACGGGATCTGGGCGGCGATCCGCGACGCCGGGTTGGAGCTGCCCGAGCGTCCGCACCACACCGACCTCGGCGGCCGGCTGGTCAACGTGTTCCTCAAGTGCGAGGCGGACCCGTCCGGCACGGTGCGCGATCGCCGCAACGCCATGCTCGACGACTCCGACGTGCACTGGCACCGCCAGATCAAGGCCTGCGTCGGTGGCGTCACCGCGGCCGTCACCGGCGACCCGGCGGTGTTCGTGTCGGTGGCCGCCGTACACCAGGGTCCCTCCGGCGGCGGTCCGGTCGCGGCGATCGTGGACTGCGGGCCGCCCCGCTGACTGCTGGCCGGCACGGTGGGACACTGGGCCGGTGCCCCCCACCCCGGTGATCGCCGTTCCCCGGCGCACCCGCATCGCCTGCGTGGCGATGGCCGTCTTCGTCGTCGCCGGCTTCGCGGTGATCGGTGCGCTGCTCAAGCAGTCGACGGCCGGCACCGCGTTCCACACCAGCGACCAGATCTCGATGGTGGGATTGGGCATCCTGCTGGCCGCCGGCGTCGCCGCGCTGGGGCGGCCGCGGGTGCAGGCCGACGTCGAGCACATCGTGGTGCGCAACATCGTGCAGACCCACACCCTGCGCTGGCAGGTGGTGAAGGCGGTGCGCTTCCCCGACGGCGCCAGCTGGGCGCACCTGGAACTGCAGGACGACGAGACGGTGGCCCTGCTGGCCGTGCAGGCCGTGGACAAGCAGCGGGCGGTGCTCGCCGTGCAGGGCCTGCGCGCTCTGCTGGCGGCCAGCCGGGAACCGGTCGGCCCGGCCGATCCGCGGCCGGACCCCGGGAATGAGCGGCGCCGCGCCTGACGTCGGGCGACGGGCAGGGCACCGCCGGACGCCGGTGGTAGCATCTTCGACGCGACCGGTCCGGAATGCCCCGTGCATCCCGGACACGCAAGAGGAGCTCGCTCCCACCCGCCGCCGTCGGCGAGCCGGGTCCGGTCCATGGCCCGTGATCCTGCGTGCCAGGCACCTCTCGTGGGTGCCGCGGATCGGTCGGGCGAGCCCTGTGAGCGTTGCTCACGGGGCTCTTCTCGTGTGAGTACGGCCGCGGCAGCAGGCATCGTTTCCAGGGAGGCCCCATCAGCGCTGAACCCCGCATCAACGACCGGATCCGTGTGCCGGAGGTCCGACTCGTCGGACCCGAGGGCGAGCAGGTCGGCATCGTCCCCATCGGAGAGGCACTGCGCCTGGCGCAGGACTCCGACCTCGATCTCGTCGAGGTGGCGCCGATGGCCCGGCCTCCGGTCGCCAAGCTCATGGACTACGGCAAGTTCAAGTACGAGAGCGCTCAGAAGGCGCGTGAGTCCCGGCGCAACCAGGCGCTCACCGTCATCAAAGAGATGAAGCTGCGCCCCAAGATCGATCCGCACGACTACGCGACCAAGAAGGGTCACGTCGTGCGTTTCCTCAAGGCCGGCGACAAGGTCAAGGTCACGATCATGTTCCGCGGCCGGGAGCAGTCCCGGCCGGAGCTGGGATACCGGCTCCTGCAGCGGCTGGCCGAAGACGTCTCGGAACTCGGATTCGTCGAGTCCTCGCCCAAGCAGGACGGCCGCAACATGGTCATGGTGATGGCACCGCACAAGAGCCCCACCAAGCTGACCCGGGTCACCGCGGTCGGCCAAGACGCCTGATCCGCTCGATCCACGCGTTCGCACCACCACCGAGACAGGACGATCACTGATGCCCAAGTTCAAGACGCACAAGGGTGCGGCCAAGCGGGTGCGGGTCACCGGCACCGGCAAGCTCCTGCACGAGCGCACCAACAACCAGCACAAGTTCGAGTACAAGTCCTCCGGCCGCAAGCGCCGCTTGCACGGCACCGAGGAGTTCTCCGCGGCCGAGACCAGCCGTATCCGCAAGTTGCTCGGCCGCTAGCCACCGGTTAGCTACCAGGAAGAGAGGGACGACCAGTGGCACGGGTCAAGCGGGCTACCAACGCCCACAAGAAGCGTCGTACGACGTTGGAGGCGGCCAGCGGCTACCGCGGTCAGCGCTCCAGGCTCTACCGCAAGGCCAAGGAGCAACTGCTCCACTCCGGGACGTACAGCTACCGCGACCGCAAGAAGCGCAAAGGCGAGTTCCGCAAGCTCTGGATCACCCGGATCAACGCCGCCGCCCGGCAGCACGGGATCACCTACAACCGGTTCATGCAGGGACTCAAGCTCGCGGGAGTCGAGGTGGACCGCAAGGTCCTCGCCGACCTCGCGGTCAGCGACCCGGCAGCGTTCGGCGTACTCGTGGAGACCGCGCGGGCCGCGCTGCCCGCCACCGAGCAGCAGGGCGCTGCCTGACCTCCGGCACCCACCCGCGACCCGGGACCGACGCGCTGCTCACCCCGCGCTCGTCCCGGGTCGTTGCGGCCCGGCGGCTGACAGAGCGCGCCGGACGGTCCGCGTCCGGGCAGTTCCTAGCCGAAGGACCGCAGGCCGTCGGCGAGGCGGTGGCTGCCGGCGTGGTCGGCGAGCTGTTCTGCACGCCGGATGCCGCCCGGCGCCATCGCAGCCTGGTGGGCGCCTGGTCCGGCCACCCGGCCCTGATCTCCGAGCGTGCCGCGCAGCTGCTCTCGGAGACCGTCCACCCGCAGGGCATCATCGCGGTCTGCCGCCCCGGCGCGCCCCCGGTGATCGAGGTCCTGGCCGGGGTCCGGCTGGGCGTGCTGCTCGCCGAGATCAACGATCCCGGCAACGCCGGCACCGTGCTGCGCACCGCCGATGCCGCCGGCGCGACGGCGGTGTTGTTCGGAGCCGGCAGTGTCGACCCGTTCAACGGCAAGTGCGTGCGGGCCGCCGCCGGCAGCCACTTCCACCTCGACGTCGTCCGCGACGCCGTCGTGACCCGGGCCGTCGACACCGCCCGGGCGGCCGGCCTGCGGGTACTCGCCGCGGCTGGGTCCGGCGAAGCCGACCTGGACGAGGAGGCGGACTCCGGCCGGCTAGCGGCCCCGACCCTGTGGGTGTTCGGCAACGAGGCCCGCGGGCTGTCCGCCGAGCTTGCCGGGCGCTGCGACACCCGGGTCCGGGTCCCGATCCACGGCCGGGCCGAGAGCCTGAACCTGGCCGCCGCCGCAGCGGTCTGTCTCTACGCCTCGGCCCGCGCCCAGCGCAATTGACCCGCCTGGTGGCCACGGCCGCGGCTAGGGTGACCGTCGTGTCCGACACCGGTCGTCGATTTCCCCGGCCCGCCGGTCCTCAGCATCGCTGACCGACCCTGACCTGCGGGCCGCTGTACCGGGTCGGGAGGATGAGGCGCCCGCGAGGGGCGCCCCCGGCAGGACGGACACGATGACCGAGTACAGCTACGACCCCAAGCAGGTCGCCCTGCTGGGTCAGGACTCCCTGGAGCAGGCCGCGGCCGAGGCCGGCGCGGCCTTCGGGCGGGCCGCCGACCTCGACGCGCTCGCGGCGCTCAAGCCGGTACACCTCGGTGAGCGTGCGCCGGTGTCCCTGGCCCGCCGCGAGCTCGGCGCGTTGCCGCCGCAGGCCCGCGCGGACGCCGGCAAGCGGGTCAACTCCGTGCGGGTACAGATCCAGCAGGCCTACGACGAGGCGTTGGCCGCGCTGGCCGCGCAGCGTGACGAGCGGGTCCTGCGCGAGGAGACCGTCGACGTCACGCTGCCGTGGGACCGCCGCCCCCGGGGCGCCCGGCATCCGCTGACCACGATCACGGAGCGGATCAGCGATGTGTTCGTGGCGATGGGCTACGAGATCGCGGAGGGTCCCGAGATGGAGGCGGATTGGCTGAACTTCGACGCGCTCAACATCGGCCCCGACCACCCGGCCCGCAGCCTGACCGACACCTTCTTCGTGCAGCCACCGGAGTCCCGGCTGGTGCTGCGCACGCACACTTCGCCGGTGCAGGCCCGCACGATGCTCTCCCGCACGCCGCCGATCTACGTGATCTGCCCCGGGCGGACCTACCGCACCGACGAGCTGGACGCCACGCACACCCCGGTGTTCGGCCAGGTCGAGGGGCTCGTCGTCGACCGCGGCATCACGATGGCGCACCTGCGGGGGACGCTGGACCACTTCGCGCGGGAGATCGTGGGTGCGCAGGCGCGTACCCGCTGGCGCCCGTCGTACTTCCCCTTCACCGAACCGTCCGCGGAGTTCGACGTCTGGTTCCCGGCGCACCGCGACGGTCCGCGCTGGGTGGAGTGGGGCGGCTGCGGGATGGTCAACCCGCGGGTGCTCGTCGCCTGCGGGATCGACCCCGCCGAGTACACCGGGTTCGCCTTCGGCATGGGGTTGGAGCGGACCCTGCAGTTCCGCAGCGCCGTGTCCGACATGCGCGACATCGTCGAGGGAGACGTCCGCTTCACCCGGGCGTTCGGAATGGGGCTGTGATGCGGGTCGCGCTGTCCTGGCTGGCCGAGCACCTGGACCTGCCCGCGGACGTGGGGACCGAGCAGATCGACGAGGCCTTCGTCCGGATGGGGCTGGAGGTCGAGGAGATCCGGAGCACCGGCGCCGACATCCGGGGGTCGCTCGTGGTCGGTGCGGTCGAGGACATCGAGGAGCTGACCGGTTTCAAGAAGCCGATCCGCTACTGCCGGGTCCGGGTGGGCGCCGAGGAGGTCCGCGGCATCGTCTGCGGCGCCACGAACTTCGCCGCGGGTGACCTGGTGCCCGTCGCCCTGCCCGGCACGGTCCTGCCCGGCGGCTTCGAGATCGCCGCGCGCAAGACCTACGGGCACGTCTCGGACGGGATGATCTGCTCCGCGGTGGAGCTGGGCATCGGCGCGGACAGCGCCGGGATCCTCGTGCTCGGCCCGGACGTCGTCGTCGGCACCGACGCCCGCGGCGTGCTCGGCCTGGACGACACGGTGGTGGAGCTGGCGATCACCCCCGACCGCGGGTACTGCCTGTCCGTCCGAGGGCTGGCCCGCGAGTTGGCGCACGGCCTGGGCGTCGCGTTCCGCGACCCGGTCGCGGCCATCCCGCTGCTGCCCGGCGGCCCCGCGCCGTACGACGTCCGGGTCGAGGACACCACCGGCTGCGACCGGTTCGTGGCTGCCGTGGTGGAAGGGCTGGACCCGAGTCGCCCCAGCCCGCAGTGGCTGGTCCGGCGGCTGGCCACGGCCGGGGTCCGCGCGATCTCGCTGACCGTCGACGTCACGAACTACGTGATGCTCGAGCTCGGCCAGCCCCTGCACGCCTTCGACCGCGACCGGGTGCAGGGGCCGATCGTCGTACGTCGGGGTGCGGCCGGCGAGCAGGTCCGGACGTTGGACGGCGCGCTGCGCCAGGTCGACCCCCAGGATCTGCTCATCACCGACGAGAGCGGGCCGATCGGGCTCGCCGCAGTGATGGGCGGCCTGAGCACCGAGATCGTGGCCGGCACGAGCGCGGTGCTGCTCGAGGCCGCGCACTGGGATCCGGTCAGCGTGGCCCGCACCGCGCGCCGGCACCGGCTGGTCAGCGAGGCCTCCAAGCGGTTCGAGCGCGGCGTGGACCCCGAGCTGCCCGCGGTCGCCGTCGCGCGGGCCGCGGCGCTGCTGGTCGAGTACGGCGGCGGGCACCCGCTGCCGGGCGTCCTCGACGTCGACCACTGCCCGGCCCGGGAGCCGATCACGCTGGCCGCCGCGCTGCCCGCGCGGATCGCCGGCGTCGACTACCCGCCGGAGGCGGTCACCGGCGCCCTGACCGACATCGGCTGCACGGTGACCGGTACGGCGCAGCTGGCCGTCACCCCGCCGTCCTGGCGACCGGACCTGGTGGATCCCGCCGACGTGTGCGAGGAGGTCGTCCGGCTGACCGGCTACGACGCCGTGCCCTCGGTGCTGCCCGCGGCACCGGCCGGGCGCGGCCTGACAGGGGACCAGCGGCGCCGGCGTTCGGTGGGACGGGCGCTGGCCGAGGCCGGCTACGTCGAGGCCCCGGCGTACCCGTTCGTCGACCCGGCGGTGTACGACGCGTTCGGGCTGGAGCTGGGGGACCCGCGTCGGGCCGGTCACCTGCTGGCCAACCCCATCTCGGAGCAGGAACCGGCGATGCGGACCACGTTGCTGCCCGGCCTGCTCAAGACGTTGGCCCGCAACCTGACCCGCGGGCAGCGCGACCTCGCGCTGTTCGAGCTGGGGCTAGTGTTCCTGCCCGGCGCCGCCCGGCCGCCGCAGCACCTCGGCGTGGACCGGCGGCCCGACCCCGAGCAGACCGCCGCGCTGCTCGGCTCCGTCCCGCCGCAGCCGTGGCACGTCGGGGTGGCCCTGTCCGGGCAGCGCCGGCCAGCCGGCTGGTGGGGTGCCGGGGAGGCGGCCTGCTGGGCCGACGCCGTCGAGGCGGCCCGCGTCGTGGCCTCGACCGCCGGGGTGGAGCTGATCGTGCGGGCCGGCTCGACGCCGCCGTGGCATCCGGGGCGCTGTGCCGAGCTGCTCGCCGACCGGCTCGTCGTCGGGTGGGCCGGCGAGCTGCACCCGGCGGTGCTGACCCGGCTGGACCTGCCCCGCGGGGTGTGCGCGATGGAGTTGGACCTCGACGCCCTGCCGCCGCCCGCCCCGGCGCCGGCGCCGGCGGTGTCCGCGTTTCCCCCGGCGCTGCTCGACGTGGCGTTGGTCGTGCCCGTCGAGGTGCCGGCGGCGGAGGTGGAGGCGGCGCTGCGCGACGGCGCCGGTGGCCTGCTGGAGTCGCTGCAGCTCTTCGACGTGTTCACCGGGGCACAGCTGGCGCCGGGGCGGCGGTCGCTGGCCTACGCGCTGAAGCTGCGAGCCCCCGACCGGACCCTCACCGGTGAGGAGGCCACCACCGCCAGGGACGCCGCCGTCGCCGAGGCGGCCCGCCGGACCGGCGCCACGCTGCGGGCCTGACGCCCGGTCAGCCGGCCGCGACCGCCTGCTCGGCGGCCAGGCCGGCCGCGCAGAGCAACTCCTCGCCGTTCCAGGGCCCGACGAGCTGCAGGCTCTCGCCGGGGCCGCCGAGGGGGAGGGCCAGCGCCGGCGTCCCCGCCAGGTTGACCGTCCGGGTGAGCTGGTTGAGCGGGGGCCGCGAGGTGCCGTCGTCGACCTCGGGTACGGCGACGCCGAGGGTGGGCAGCGCCAGGACCTGGACCCGGTCGAACACCCGGTCCAGCTCGTGCTGCCAGGCCAGCCGGGCCCGCAGTGCCTTCCCGCGGTCCCCCGAGCCCAGCGCGGCGCCGTCCAGCACCCGGCGCGAGACGAGGGCCCCGACCCGATCCGGGCTGCGCTCGAGCAGGTGCCGGTCCGCGGTATAGGCCTCCAAGCCGATCAGCACCTCGAAGGCGTGGTCGGCCATCACCCAGCCGGGCAGCTCGACGTCGACGACGTCGACCTCCCAATCGGCGAGCACCCGGTCCACGAGCTGCTCCAGGGCCGGGTCGGCGCCCGGCCGGCGTACCCGGCCGACGGCGGTGACCGTGCCGGCCGGCCCGAAGCCGGGCTCCAGCAGCCGCATCCCCGCCACCACACCCGCCATGTCGAGGGCCAGCGGCCCGACGGTGTCCAGCGTCGGTGCCAGCGCGCCCACGCCGTCCAGGGAGATCCGGCCCCAGGTCGTCTTCAGCCCGACGATCCCGCAGCACGCGGCCGGGATGCGCACCGAGCCTCCGGTGTCGGTGCCGAACCCGACGTCGGCCTCCTCCGTCGCGACGGCGACCGCCGAGCCGCTGGAGGACCCGCCGGGGACCAGCCCGGGAGCCAGCGGATTCACCGGCGTGCCGTACCACGGGTTGATGCCGGTGACGCCGTAGCAGAGCTCGTGCAGGTTCGCCTTGCCGACCACCCGCGCGCCGGCCGCCCGCGCCGTCGCCACGCATCCGGCGTCGGCCGCGGCCGGCTCGGCCACGTCGGCGATTGCGGCGCAGCCCATCGTGGTCGGCACCCCGGCGACGTCGATCGCGTCCTTGACCGCCAGCCGCGGACCCTGCCCGGCCTCGTCCAGCCGCACGATCCAGGTCCGGTCCGGCAGGCTCACCACGGCAGGGTAGCCGTCGATGCCCCGACACGACTCGTTGCGCGCCCAACGACGGCCACGACGGCTACGACGGCTACGGTGAGCACATGCTGCGAGACGGGCCCATCCCCAGGGGGTTGCACGGGTTGCTCGAGTACGTCGTGGGCGCGTTGTTCGTCGCGTTCCCGTTCATCCTCGGCTACGACAACAACTTCGCCGTCGGCGTGTCCATCGTCGTGGGGGTCCTGGTCCTGATCCTGGCCGCGGCGACCGTCGGTACCAGCAGCTTGATCGACTCGATCCCGCTGACGGTCCATGCCGCCATCGACTACGCGTTGGCCGCGTTCCTGATCGCCTCGCCGTTCATCTTCGGCTTCAGTGGCGAGGGCGCGCCGACCGCGGTCTTCATCATCGTCGGCGTCGTGCACCTGCTGCTGACGATCGGCACCCGGTTCAAGGAGCCTTCGCCCCCGCCGCTGGCCACCTGAGTTGCATAACGATCCTGCTCCCTGCATACTCATGCAGTGGTCAGGGTCGCGGTCGCCGGTGCCAGCGGGTACGTCGGCGGTGAACTGCTCCGCCTGCTACTGGGCGCACCCGAGTTCCGGATCGGCACGCTGAGCGCCGGGTCCAGCGCCGGCACCCTGCTGCACCGGCACCACCCCCAGTTGCTGCCGCTGGCCGACCGGGTACTGGCCGCGACCACCCCCGAGGCGCTCGCCGGCCACGACCTGGTCTTCCTCGCGCTGCCGCACGGGGAGTCCGCCGCGGTGGCCGCGGCGCTGCCGGCGGACTGCGTGGTCGTCGACTGCGGGGCGGACTTCCGGCTCTCCGATCCGGCCGCCTGGCACCGGTGGTACGGCGGGGAGCACGCCGGCAGCTGGCCGTACGGGCTGCCCGAGCTACCCGGCGCGCGCGGCAAACTGGCCGGCGCCCGCCGGATCGCCGTGCCCGGGTGCTACCCGGCCGCGGTGACCCTGGCCATGGCACCGGCCGTCGCGGCCGGCCTGGTCCGCCCCGACGTCGTGGCGGTCGCGGCCAGCGGCACGTCCGGTGCGGGCCGGGCGGCGCGCTCGCACCTGCTGGGTTCTGAGGTCCTGGGCTCGGCCAGCGCGTACGGCGTCGGCGGCGGCCACCGGCACACGCCGGAGATCGTGCAGAACCTCGCCCTGCTCACCGGCTCACCGGTGCGGGTCTCGTTCACACCGATGCTGGTGCCGATGTCCCGAGGCATCCTGGCCACGACGAGCGCCCCGGCGGTGGTCGGTGTCAGCGCGGAACAGGTCCGCCGGACCTACGTCGAGGCCTACGCCGACGAACCCTTCGTGCACCTGCTGCCGGCCGGGTCGTGGCCGGCCACCGCCGCCACCGTCGGGTCCAACGCGGTCCACCTCCAGGTCGCCCTCGACGAACACGCCGGTCGGGTGGTTGCCGTGTCCGCCCTGGACAACCTGACCAAGGGCACCGCGGGCGCGGCCCTGCAGTGCGCCAACCTGGCCCTCGGCCGGCCCGAGATCGCCGGCCTGAGCACCGTCGGGCTGGCGCCGTGAGCGTGACCGCCGCGGCCGGGTTCCGCGCCGGCGGGGTCGCCGCCGGGCTCAAGAGCGCCGGACGGGACGTCGCGGTCGTCGTCAACGACGGTCCGCGGCGCTGCGCCGCCGGGGTGCTCACCACGAACCGGGTCACGGCCGCGCCGGGGCTCTGGACGCAGCAGGTCCTGCGGGCCGGCGCCGTCCGCGCGGTCGTGCTGAACTCCGGCGGGGCGAACGCCTGCACCGGTCCGGCCGGCTTCCAGGACACCCACGCCACCGCCGAGCGGGCCGCGGCCGCGCTCGGGATCGGTGCGGTCGAGGTCGCCGTCTGCTCCACCGGGCTGATTGGCCAGCGCCTGGACCTGGCCGCGTTGCTGCCCGGCGTGGATGCCGCGGTCGCCGGATTGACCGACGACGGCGGTGCGGCGGCGGCGGAGGCGATCCGGACCACCGACACGGTCCGCAAGCAGGCCACGGTCCGCGGCTCCGGCTGGACGGCCGGCGGCATGGCCAAGGGCGCAGGCATGCTGGCCCCGGCCCTGGCCACCATGCTTGCGGTGATCACTACCGACGCCGCCCTGGAGCCGGCCGAGGCCGACGCCTGCCTGCGGCAGGCGGTCGGGCGCACCTTCGAGCGGCTGGACGCCGACGGGTGCCTGTCGACCAACGACACCGTCCTGCTGCTGGCCAGCGGGGCGTCCGGCGTCCCGGCCAGGGCCGCGGAGTTCGGCGCGGCGCTGACCGGGCTGTGCGCCGACCTGGCCGGTCAGCTGCTCGCCGACGCCGAGGGCGCCACCAAGCAGGTCCGGATCCAGGTGTGCTCGGCGGCCACCGAGGACGACGCCGTACAGGTCGCCCGGGCGGTGGCCCGGAACAGCCTGCTCAAGTGCGCGCTGTACGGCAGCGACCCGAACTGGGGTCGGGTCCTCGCCGCGGTCGGGACGACCCGCGCCGCCTTCGAGCCCGACCGGCTGGCGGTGACGATGAACGGCGTGCGGGTCTGCGCCCATGGGGCCGCCGCGGCGCAGCGGGAGGCCGTCGACCTGTCCGGGCGGGACGTCGAGATCACGATCGACCTCGACGCCGGCACGGAGCAGGCGACGGTGTGGACGACCGACCTGAGCGTGGCCTACGTGCACGAGAACTCGGCGTACTCGACGTGACCGCCCGCTCCGCGCCGCCGCAGGAGGTCACGCTGTCCGCATCGGCCAAGGCCGCCGTCCTGATCGAGGCGCTGCCCTGGCTGCAGCGCTGGCACGGCACGACGATCGTGGTCAAGTACGGCGGCCACGCGATGGCCGACCCCGACCTGCGGCGGGCCTTCGCCGCGGACATGGTCTTCCTCCGGCACGTCGGCATCCACCCGGTCGTGGTGCACGGCGGCGGCCCGCAGATCTCGGCGATGCTGGACCGGCTGGGGATCGCCAGTGAGTTCCAGGCCGGCCTGCGGGTCACGACCGAGGAGAGCATCGACGTCGTCCGGATGGTGCTCGTCGGGCAGGTCGGCCGCGAACTCGTGGGCCTGATCAACGAGCACGGCCCGTACGCCGTCGGCATGTCCGGTGAGGACGCGCACCTGCTCACCGCGGCCCGGCACACCGCCCGCATCGACGGCCGGGACGTCGATCTGGGTCTGGTCGGGGACGTGGTTGCGGTGGATCCACGCCCGCTGCACGATCTGATCGGGGCCGGCCGGATCCCGGTGATCTCCTCGGTCGCGCCCGACATCGCCGGGCAGGTGCACAACCTCAACGCCGACACCGCAGCGGCGGCGCTGGCCATCGCGCTGGAGGCCGCCCGGCTGGTCGTGCTCACCGACGTGGCCGGCCTGTACGCCGACTGGCCGGCCCGCGAGCACCTCGTCCCGCACCTGTCGCCGGCCCGGTTGGCCGAGCTGCTGCCCGGTCTGGACAGCGGTATGCGCCCGAAGATGGAGGCCTGCCTGCGCGCCGTCGAGGGCGGTGTCCCGGGCGCGTCGGTCATCGACGGTCGGGTACCGCACGCCGTACTGCTCGAGGTGTTCACCGACGAGGGCGTGGGCAGCATGGTGACCAGATGAGCGCCCGGCCGAGCAGCGCCGAGCTGACGTCCCGCTGGCAGGGCGCGCTGATGGACAACTACGGCACGCCGCGGATCGCGCTGGTCCGCGGGTCCGGTGCCTGCGTGTGGGACGCCGACGGCCGGGAGTACGTCGACCTCGTCGGCGGCATCGCGGTCAACGTCCTCGGCCACGCCCACCCGGCGGTACTGCAGGCGGTGTCCCGCCAGCTCGCCACCCTCGGGCACGTCTCGAATCTCGCGATCACCGAACCCGTGGTCCGGCTGGCCGAGCGGTTGCTGGCGCTGGCCGGGCGGGACGGCCGGGTGTTCTTCGCCAACTCGGGGGCGGAGGCCGTCGAGGCGGCGTTCAAGGCCTCCCGGCGTACCGGGCGGACCCGGGTCGTGGCCGCCGAGGGTTCCTTCCACGGCCGCACCATGGGTGCCCTGGCGCTGACCGGGCAAGCGGCCAAGCAGGCGCCGTTCCGCCCGCTGCCCGGCGACGTCGTGCACGTCCCGTACGGCGACGTGGCCGCCCTGGACGCCGCGCTGGACGCCGACACCGCGATGCTCGTGCTGGAGCCGGTGCTGGGGGAGGGCGGGGTCGTCCCTGCCCCGCCGGGGTACCTCAGGGCCGCGCGGCGGCTCACCGCGGAGCGCGGCGTGCTGCTGTGCCTGGACGAGGTGCAGACCGGGATCGGCCGGACCGGGACCATGTTCGCCCACCAGGCCGAGGACATCGGGCCGGACCTGCTCACCCTGGCCAAGGGCCTCGGCGGCGGCCTCCCGATCGGCGCCTGCCTCGGCTTCGGGGCGGCCGGCGCGCTGCTCGGGCCGGGCAGTCACGGCTCGACCTTTGGCGGGAACCCGGTCTGCGCGGCCGCCGCCCTCGCGGTGCTCGACGTCGTCGAGCGGGCCGACCTGCCCGGGCGGGCCGCCGTCCTCGGCGCCCGGATCCGGGCCGGGATCGAGGCCCTGCGCCACCCGCTCGTGGCCCAGGTGCGCGGTGCCGGCCTGCTGTTGGGGATCGTGCTCTGCCAGGATCGGGCACCGGCGGTCGAGGAGCGGTTGCGGGCCGCCGGGTACCTCGTCAACGCCGTGACCCCCGGAGTGCTCCGGCTCGCGCCGCCACTCGTCCTCACCGACGCGCAGGCCGACGGCTTCCTCGCGGCGCTGCCCGCGGCGCTCGGGAGCCTGGCACTGGCAGAGACCGGAGTGCCGTCATGACCCGCCACTTCCGCCGCGACGACGACCTCGCCCCGGACGAGCAGTCCGCCGTCCTGGACTTGGCCGACACCCTCAAGGCCGACCGGTTCGCCGCTCGCCCGCTGGAGGGGCCCCGCGCGGTGGCCGTGCTCTTCGACAAGCCCTCGACGCGCACCCGGGTCAGCTTCGCCGTCGGCATCGCCGAACTCGGCGGCTACCCCCTGGTCCTGGACGCGGTCGGGACCCAGCTCGGCCGGGGCGAGCCGGTCGAGGACACCACCCGGGTGCTCGAACGCCAGTGCGCCGCGATCGTATGGCGGACGTTCGGCCAGGACCGGATCGAGGCGATGGCCGCGGTCAGCCGGGTCCCGGTGGTCAACGCCCTGACCGACCTGTTCCACCCCTGCCAGATCCTGGCCGACCTGCAGACGGTGCGCGAACGCAAGAAGGAGCTGGCCGGGCTGGTCCTGACCTACCTCGGGGACGGCGCCAACAACATGGCGCACTCCTACCTGCTCGGGGGAGCGGTGGCCGGCATGCACGTGCGGATCGCCTCGCCGGCGGCGTACCCGCCGGACCCCACCGTCCTGGACCGGGCCGCCGGGATCGCGGCCGGAACCGGCGGCTCGGTGGCCCACCTGGAGGACGCCGCGGCGGCCTGCGACGGCGCCGACGTCCTGGCCACCGACACCTGGGTGTCCATGGGCCAGGAAGGCGAGGGCGGGATCCGCGCCGAGCCGTTCCTGCCCTACCAGCTGGACGGGGCCGCGCTGGCCCGCGGCAACGACGCCGTCGTCCTGCACTGCCTGCCTGCCTACCGCGGCAAGGAGATCAGCGCGGGGGTGCTCGACGGACCCCAGAGCGCGGTGTGGGACGAGGCGGAGAACCGGCTGCACGCGCAAAAGGCGCTGCTGACCTGGTTGCTCGGGCAGGTCGACTGAGGATGTCGTCGCTGTCGGCATCGGTGCCCGCGACGAGGTCCGCGCGGCACGCGCGGATCCTGGCGCTGCTGCGCGAGCGC
>JBBPYA010000216.1:0-9972 GCA_038200385.1 Mycobacteriales bacterium | reverse complement strand
GCCCGCCGGGCGGGCGGCCCGGCGCCGCCGTACCGGACGTGGAACGCTGGCCGGAGGTGGGGCCGGAGTTCGCCTGCGACTGTCGAGCGGCGAACCGGAGACAGCGAGGAGCAGCCATGGCGATGCAGTTGGGTCAGCAGATCGCGGGCCTGCGCGACGAGCTGCGCTACGAACCGACCGCGAAGCGGGTCCGGGCCAGCCTCGGCGGCTCGGCCGTGCTCGACACGACGCGCGCCATCCTGGTCTGGGAACCGGGCTGGGTCGTCCCGCAGTACGCCGTACCCGTCGAGGAACTGCGCCTGGAGCTCGCCCCCGACGACGGCGCGGCCGAGCCCGACCCGGACGCGCCGCTCTACGACCCCGAGACCGGCCGGCGACGGCACACCGCCGACGGGCAGCTGATGCTGCTCCGGCGTACCGAGGGCGACCTGCCCGGCGCCGGGTTCCGGCTGGCCGACCCCGTTCTGCGGGACTACGTGGTCCTGGAATGGAACGCCTTCGACGGCTGGACCGAGGACGGCGAGGACGTCATCGGACATCCGCACGACCCGTTCGCCCGGATCGACATCCGGCGGGTGGCCCAGCAGGTCCGCGTCGAGCTGGACGGCCACGTGCTCGCCGAGTCCACCCGGGCGCGGGCGCTGTACGAGACGCACCTGCCGGTCCGCTACTACCTGCCGCGCGAGGACGTCGTCGTCCCGCTGGAACCGAGCGAGACCACGTCGATCTGCGCGTACAAGGGGCAGGCCACGTACTGGTCGGCCGAATTGGACGGGCAGCGGGCCCCCGACGTGGCCTGGGGGTACGAGCAGCCGTTGGAGGAGTCCGCCGTCCTGCTCGGGCTGGTCTGCTTCTTCGCCGAGCGCACCGACCTGTTCCTCGACGGCGTCGCGCAGGACCGCCCGCAATCACCCTGGTCCTGAGCCGGCGCGCCCCGATCAGTTGGCCGGGCGGCTCCCGGTGGTGGTGACTCCACGGTCTCCACGTCGGCGAAGCCGGCGCCCGCGAGCAGCTGCGAGGTCGTCTCGGCGGAGCGGAACGGACCCTGCTCGCCGGAGGTCAGCGGATCCAGCATCGGCGCCGGGAGGTAGGGACGGAACAGCGCGTCGACCTGCTCCCACACCGAAGACCGGGTCCCGAACGTGCTCATCGACAGCCGGCCCCCGGGCCGGAGGAGCCGCAGCCACGCCGTGACCGCGCGCTCCGGGTCGGGGAGGAAGAACACCACCGCTAGGGACGGGTTGTCGGTCCTGGCGGTCTGTGCCGGCGCACCGCTCGGGAGGGGTGTCGGTCCTGGCGGTCCGCGGCCCCCGCACCGCAAGGGAGGGGAGTCGGGCCTGGCGGTCAGGCCGGCCCGGCCGAGTCCTCCGCGGCGAATTCGGCGGCCCGGTCCGGCTCCGCGAACGCCTCGGTCAGCGCGGCGCGGGCGCTCCACCGGCCGTGCCGCCAGGCCAGCGCGCGGCCGAGCGCCGCCGGGCCCGCGGACTGCGTGACCTGGTCGGTGTCCGCGTCGGCGGGCCACCACGGCACGCTGCGGCCGTCGACGACGAGATCCTGGTGTACCGCGACCCGGCCGGGCAGGACGGCCAGCCCGAGCCGCCGCGCGGCGAGGTCCGCACCGTCGACATCGCGCCACGCCAGTGTTCGGACCGGGTCGGACTCGACGCGGCCCGCGGCGAGTTCCGAGGCGAGCGGGAGCCCGAGCAGGTCCGCGACGAGCCCACCGTCGGCGCCGGCCGCCACGCCCGCCTGGGCGAGCAGCGGCAGGGCGTGTGGCGCGTCCAGGACGACGGCGTCCTCGGTCGCGACCACCCGGCCCGTGACGGCACGTACCCGATCCGGGGCGGGGACATCGATCCCGTCCAGCACCCGGGCGATCCGCAGGTAGCAGTCGATGGGGAAGCCGGCGGGCAACGTCCGGTCCGGGTCGGCGAGCCGACGCAGCAGGTCCAGCGCTGAGTCCACGTCGGACAGCACGTCGTCCACTGTGGAGGGACAGAATAGGAACGGCGGGACGTCGGACGGTGCCTCGTCGTACAACCCGGCCAGGTCCACGGAACCGCTGCGACGCAACCGATCCGGGCGGTGTCCGCCGAGTACCGGATGCGTCGACAGCCACCACGTGGGGTACGACGGGACCAGGACCGGCGGTCCGTCGCCAATCCGCGCCCGCACCGGGGCGAACAGCTCCGCCGGCATCGAGGCCAGCAGCGTCCGCGCCTCCGGCCATGCCTCCGGTCGGACCAGCTCCAGGTCCTGCACCCCGATGAACTCGTGAACGGTCGGTGGCACCTTCGCCTCGGGCAGCCGATCGGCGACCGCGTCGTACCACTCCTCGATCCCGTCGAGGTCGACCTCGGCGCCGAGTTCCAGCGTGTCCAGGCGCAGTACGGCGAAGTGCGACAGGACACCGGCCGCGGTCAGCGGCCCGGTCCCCCACCGGTCCACCGCGGCGTCGGCGACCACGCCCAGAGCGCCGTCGGTCAGAACCCGGGCCAGCGCCGAGCCCGGCAGCATCAGCTCACCGGCCGCACTCCAACCCCCGTCGGCGTCGGGCAACGCCAGCTCGGCCAGCCAGGGATGCTGCCCGGGTTCCGGCGCGGCCGCAGCGACCAGCGCCAGGACGGCGGTGCTGATCGGCTCGGGGTCCTCCTCGTCCAACGACGAGTCCACGGCGGCCTGCACGACCGGGTCGAGCAGCAACGCGACGGCCGTCGCCGGGTGGGCGCCGAGCCGCTCCAGCAAGGGATGCGCCGCCGCCTCGGCGACCAGCCGCAACCCCAACGCGGTCAGCGCGGGCAGTGCCAGGCCGGGCTCGGCGAGGAGCAGCCCGCGGGCGCCGTACGCCGTCCGACCGTCGGCCAACGGGACCGGCAGCGCCGCGAGCGCGTCGGCGTCCTCCAGGGCACCAAGCCCGTCCAGCGCGGCGTAGACCTGCCACCACCAGCTGTCCGGCCGGTCCACAGTGGACAGCTCGGCTACCACGTCGGCGACCGTCCAACGCCGTACGCCGAGGGAGTCCAGCACCGGCCGGACGCTGCGGGTGCTCCACGCCGCGGGTAGCAGGCCGGGCACCACCTCGGCGAGTGTGGCGACCAGCTCGTCGCTGCTCGGGTCCAGCGCCGCCGCCCGCGCCGCCGGCACCCCGTTCGCCGCGGTCGCCGGCGGTCGATCCGTGCCGGCGGTCGGCCGCCGGTCCCCCGGCGTCGGCGCCACCGGGTCCGCCGCCGCGGTGGGCAGCCATGGTGCGGAGCGCAGCACGTCGAGGATCTCCTGGCTCAGCGCCGCGTCCAGCGCGGCGGCGGCCAGACTCACCCGCGGCACCAGCGCGAGGACCGCCGGATCGCCGCCCAAGCCGCCCACCAGGTCGACGTACGCCGCCGCCGCCCGCTGGGTGACCAGGTCGGTGACAAGCCCGGGGGCCACGTGCCGGCGGTCCGGCGCCAAGGGGTAGGTGGCGATCAGCCGGGCCCCGAGCGACAGTGGCTCGTCGCTCTCGGTGGGGGCGTGCACGGTCTGTCCGCGCGGCAGCGGGACCGGCCGGTCGCCGTCGTCGAGCGGGACCGCCCACCGCACTGCCCAGCGGGTCCGCTCCCGTTCCTCGACCGGCCGCCCCGCGAGCCGCTCGGCCGGGATGTCCCCGTCCGCGTCGACGACCGCCCAGCGCGAGCGGTCCTCGCCGTCGGCCAGTTCGACGAACTGCAGCCGTTCAGCGGGAGCTTCTTCCGCGCGCCGCTGCGGCGTTTCGGCGAGCCGGCGCAGCATCCGGCCGTCGACGTCGATCTCGGCCAGTCCCGGCAGCGCCAACAGGAGGCCGGCATCCAGGGCGGCCAGCTGCCGCCGTACCCCGTCCTCGGTCCCGGGACGCAACACCAGCCGGACCTCAGTGTCGTAGCCGACCGTGGGGGTGTCTGCGCAGCCGAACGGCAGCCGCAGGACGGGTACGGCGTCGCCGCGGCGGCCCAGCTCGCCTGCGAGTGCCGGGATGCCCTGGACCAGCTCCCTGGTCCGCTCGGCACTGAACTGCACGCCGCCGCCGGTCGAGAGCACCTTCGGCTCCTCGCAGACCGCGAGTACCGCCGCGAACCCGACCCCGAAGCGGCCGACGCTGCCGGACTCCCGTTTGGCCGACGCGCGCAGGGTGGACAGCGCCGAGACACCGTCGGCGTCCAGGGGTGAGCCGGCGTTCGCCGCGACCAGGGTCCCGTCGGCAAGCCGGAACGCCAGCCGACCGGGGCGGCCGGCCCGGGTGGCCGCGTCCGAGGCGTTCTGGGCGAGTTCGATCAGCAGCCGGTCGCGGTACCCGCCGAGGACGAGGTCCTCCTCGGCGTTGGCGTCCTCCCGGTAGCGGGCCGGGGAGTCCGTCCACGCCGCGAGTACGGCGGCCCGCAACCGGTCGACACCGAACGGCTCACCCGGCCCGGCGTTCGTGGCGCCCCGGGATCGGGGTCGCGTCCCCGATCCGGGCGACCGGGGTTCAGCCGCCGACCGCGCCATCCGCTGGCTCGACACCCCCGACGCTGAGCAGGTCGTAGTCCTGGGTGTCGTAGGTGACCTGGGTCAGCGCTTCGGGTTCGGGTTCGACCGCGGCCTCGGAGTGCGCGCCGCAGCCGAAACTTGCCACCACCACCCGGCCGTCGTTCGGCGCGTACTCGTTGCCGCACACCCCGATCATGGCGCGCAGCGACCCCTCCAACGGCAGGTAGAACCCGCAGGTCCCGCACGGCCCCGGAGCCTGCCGCGCCATCGAGGACTCCGGTCCGGTCGGGCCGTCGTACCAGCGTTCGGCGATCGACATCCGGCCCAGCCTGGACATCACCCGGACCCGACCCAGTCCCAACTCCATGGCGACGGCGTCCACGGCAGGGTCGCCGCTGGCCAGGTACGCCGGGACCAGCCGCTCGTCGTCCGCGCCGGTCGGCAGCAGGTCCCCGACGCCGAGGTCCCCGGGCTGCAGCCGCTCGCTCCACGGGACCCAGGCCGGCGGCAGCAGCGCACCCGCGCCGGGCTCGAGGACGACCTCGTCCACGGTGATGTGCAGCTCGCCCGGAACCCGGGTCAGCGACACCGACCAGCACCAGCCCGCGTAGGAGGGCAGCAGGCTGGCGAAGCGGTGGATCGCCACCGGGGCCTCGACCGAACTCAACGCCGTGCAGTCGACGTGCTCGCCGACCTGCCCGGGTGCCTCCTCCTCGGCCGCGGCCCGGGCCAGCTCGACGGCGGCGGTCAGCTCGTCGTCCTCGATCGGGGTCGGTTCGGCAGCGCCGCCGGCCGGCTCGTCATCCTGGGCCGTGCCTTGTTCAGGGACGCCGCCAGCCGGCTCGTCATCGGGGTCCGTGGTCGTTACGACCTCCGGCGGCGGCTGACCAGCGTCGTCCGTCGGCTCGGCGGGCTCGGGAGCGGCCCCGGCCAGGTCCGCGTCCGAGGTGGCGCCGTCGGGGGGCTCGGGGGCCGGCGCCAGGCCGCCTGCCGGGTCCGCCGGGGGTGAAGTCACAGGGCTCATCCTCCCCCATCGGCGGGCCTGCGCGTGCACCCCCCGATGTCTGTGCGGTGAGGCAGGATGTGAGCCGTGACTGCGCCTGGTCCGATCCGCCCCCCACCTTCCGGGGGGACAGGGTGGCGCGAGGACACCGAGCGGCTGGTGTCCCGGGCCGACGCCCCGTCCGTCGTCACCCCGGAGCAGCCGAGTACGGCGCGGGCCCGCCGGCTGGCCCGGCGCAGCGCCCGGCCGCAAACCGAGATCATGGTGCCCGGGAAGATCACCGTGACCCGGGTCGCCACAGCCCGGACCCGGCAGCTGACCTCGACCGCCGTGCGCCGGATCAATGCCGCCAGCCGGGCCGACGGGGCCGGTGAGTCGGGCCTGACCGGGCTGATCTGGACCCACGCGCTCAACAGTGCGGGCGACGCACTGATCGCGGTGTCCCTCGCCGGGACGCTGTTCTTCGCCGCTGCCGCCGGCGAGCAGCGATCCAACGTCGCGCTGTACCTGCTGGTGACGATGGCGCCGTTCGCGATCGTCGCGCCCATCATCGGGCCGGCATTGGACCGCATGCAGCGGGGTCGACGGGTGGCCCTGGCGGCGACGTTCGCCGGCCGCGCCTTGCTGGCGTGGGTGATGGCGGTCAACTTCGACAACTTCGCGCTCTACCCGGCCGCTTTTGGCGCGCTGGTGCTCAGCAAAGCCTACGGCGTACTCAAGGGTGCCGTCGTCCCCCGGGTGCTCCCCGGTCGGATGACGCTGGTCACGGCCAACGCGCGGCTGTCCATCTTCGGTCTGGTCGTCGGAGGGCTTGCCGCCGGCATCGGGGCCGGCGTGGCGTCGGTGCTCGACTTCAGCTGGGAGCTCGAGCTGGCCGTGGCCGTGTTCGTGGCCGCCGCAGTGGTCGGGTTGCGGTTGCCCAGGCACGTCGACAGCTCTGCGGGTGAGCTGCCCGCCGCCGTGCTGACCAGCGGTACGAGCACCGGTGCGCTGACCGGCCAGGGCCGTCGTTCACTCGGCATCCGGGTCGTCACGGCACTGCGCGGTGTGGCCATCCTGCGCGGCCTGGCCGGCTTCCTGACGATCTTCAGCCCGTTCCTCTTCCAGGGGACGATCGGGGGGGCGCAGGGGACGCTCGCGCTGGGCCTGGTGGCCGCCGGGGCCGGCGTCGGGAGCTTCCTCGGCACGAGCATCGGGGCCCGGACCAGGTTGCCCAACCCGGACATGGTCGTGCTGGTGCTGACGTCCATGGCTGCGGTGGCCTGCCTGGTCGGGGCGCTCGCGTACAGCGTCCCGGTAGTGGTGGGGGTCGCGGTCGTCGCCGGTGTGACCACCGCGCTGGGCAAGCACAGCCTGGACGCGATCATCCAGCGTGACGTACCCGAATCGCTGCGCCCGTCGGCGTTCGCTCGATCGGAGACACTGCTGCAGATCACCTGGGTCGTCGGCGGCGGGGTGGCGATCGTGCTCCCGCTGATCGGATGGATCGCCTTTACCGTGGCCGCCTCACTGGTCGGAATTGCCACCCTGCTCACCCTGCTCAGCGCGCACCGCAAGCGCCGCCTGCTCGGCTCCCCGACCGCCGCGTGAGGCCGGTCGTCGCGAGGGTCAGCGCACTGGGGCTGACGCTGTTCGTGCTCGCGGCCTGCTCGTCGCAGCCGCCGATGGTGAGCGTGACCGTCGGCTCGCAGACCGAGCAGCTGGTGTCCACCCAGTACTGCCTCGGCGGCAAGCCCACGTTCAATCAGGCCGCCCGCCGCCCACCGGTGTTGCGGGTCGGCCCGGACGAGCCCATCGTCATCACCGTGCCCAAGCCGGTCGCCCAGGCCGGCTGGCAGATCCAAGTCTTCGACAGCTCGCTGCAGAACGAGATCGGCCAGGTCGACGCCGGGAAGGCCACGACGTACGACCAGCTGTCCACCTCGGACGCGGTTCCGCCCGAGTTCTATCTGGTGATCGTGCAGAACGCCGGCTCGGGCTGCGAGGGGCTGTCCGGCGCCTGGCCCATCGGCATGGTCCGGGGGTCCGAACCCGGCCAGCCGGTGCCGACCTCGACTCCCGCCGGCTCGACGTCCCCCAGCCAGACGTCCCTCAGCCCGACTTCTGCCGGCTCGGCAGGGTCAGGGTCAGGGTCAGGGTCAGGGACGGGCGCGACGGGCGCCGTACCGTCTGGCTCGACCCCGTCCGGATCGACCCCGTCCGGATCGGGTACCGCACCTCCCCCAGCGACACCGACCGGCTGAGCCGACTCAGGCCTCGAGGTCGCCGGCGACGGCCCGCAGCACGGCGGCGACCTTGCGGGCCACCGGGCGGTCCGGGTAGCGGCCGCGGCGAAGCGAGTCGGAGATCCCGTCGAGCAGCTTGATCAGGTCCTCGACGATGACGACCATCTCGTCGGGGTCCTTGCGCTGGGAGGCAGCCGCGGCCTGCGCCACCGACGGCAACGGATCGAGCACGCGCACGCTCAGGGCCTGCTCGCCCCGGCGGCCCTCCGCGACCCCGAACTCGACCCGCTGGCCGGGCTTGAGTTCGGTGGTTCCCGCCGGGAGCGCGTCCCGGTGCACGAAGACGTCACCGCCGTCCTCCCGCGAGAGGAAGCCGAAGCCCTTCTCCGCGCTGAACCACTTCACCTTGCCGCTGGGCACCGGACAACCTCGATCTGCCGTGATGGGACTACGCAACCGAGGCACCGTCGCAACGTCGCGAGGTGCCTCGCGTCACAGGCTAGTCCCAACTTGCCCGGGTCAATACCGGAAAATCCGGGCGGTCTCAGCTCGCCGTCGAACGCAGGGCGTCGTTCAGCGACCCCGACCGGAAAGCCGCAAGCTCGACCGAGTCGAACCCGTCGACGGTCAGTGGTTGCTCAGTGGCGGACAGTACGGCGACCAGCTCCGAGGTCACCTCGATCCGGGCGGTTCCGTGTCCGAGGTCGCGGACCCGCAGGTCCGTGACGCGGTGCCCCGCCGCCACCAGGCTGCTCCGCAACGCGGCCTCGGCGCGCTCGACCCGACGCAGCCGCAGCTCGGTGATCGGGACGCCGTACGCGATCCGGCTGGACAGGCAGGCCGCAGCCGGCTTGTCCCAGGTCCGCAGTCCCCATTCCCGGGACACGTCACGGATCTGCTGCTTCGTCAGCCCGGCATCGCGTAATGGAGCCTGCGCGCCGCGCTCGGCGGCGGCCCGGATGCCGGGCCGGAAACCTGCGACGGCGTCATCGGCGTTGGTCCCGGTCAGGACGACAGCACCGAGTTCCGCGGCGATCGGTGCGAGGGTGTCGAGCAGCTCGGCCTTGCAGAAGTAGCACCGGTTGCTGCCGTTGGCGCGGTAGCCCTCCCGCGACATCTCCTCGGTTCCCGGGGTGCGGTGCTCGACGCCGAGGCCGGCCGCGAACTCGCCGGCCGCAGCGAGTTCGGCGGCCGGCAGGCTGGGGGACACCGCGGTGGCGGCGACGACCCGTTCCGGCCCCAGCGCGCGGACGGCGGCAGCCAGGAGGAACGCCGAGTCCGCGCCCCCGGAGAAGGCGACGACGACCCGCCCGAACCCGCGCAGCGCCACACCGAGCCGCTGCACCCTCGCCGTGGTCTGCTGGTCGGTCACGACGGCCAGGGTAGCCAGCCGTCGAAGCCGGTCGTGGGCTGCGCCACCGGTGGCTCGGCCGCCGTGAATGCCGTGATCATGAGGATTCGCCGGTCCTGGGCGGCGGAACCCCATGATCACGAGCGACCCAGCCGGCGGTGAGTCAGCTGGTGGCGCCCCAGGGCCGCGGCGACTCAGGACGGCCGGGACAGCAGGACACCGAGCACCTCGGGCAGCGGACCGTCGCCGCGCTCGACGACGCGTTCGAGCCGTGCGCCCGGTGGCACCAGCGCGTTGAGCAAGGCCTGCAGCGTGAGGTGGTGTACGCCGACCCTGCGCCGTACGGCATCCCCGATGAACGGCGACCCGACCTGCCAGCCCTCCTCGCGGTACCCCGGGTGCAAGCGGCTGGCGGCGGCCTCGACTTCGACGAACGGCCCGACGAAGCACGGGTGTACGCCGACGTAGCAGAAGCGGCCATCTGGGGCGAGCACCCGCAGGCCTTCGCGGACCAGTCCGGCGAACCCGTCCAGGTCGGTGTGGGTGAGCATCGAGTACACCGCCTGGAAGCAACCGTCGGCGAACGGCAGCGCGCGAGCGTCGGCGCGCAGCACCGGCAGCCGGTCCTGCGCCAGCCGCAACTGGTCACTGCTGACGTCGACGCCCTGCTGGGCGTCCCCGCGGCCGCCCGCGACGCCGGCGTGCAACCCGGTCCCACAGCCGAGGTCCAGCGCCAGCCCGCTCCCGCTCGGCAGCAGTTCCCGCAGCGCTGGGCCTGCGGCGGCCATGAACGCGGCACCGCCGGCACGCGCCCACCCGTCGTACCAGTCCGCGTGCCCGTCGTAGCGCGGCCGGGACGGGCCGGGCTCGGCGAGGTCCATGCCCTTGAGTGTCATCCGTCCCCGCCCGTTGGT
>JBBPYA010000215.1:0-10699 GCA_038200385.1 Mycobacteriales bacterium | reverse complement strand
GGGTGTTCGACGGAGCCGCGACGGCGGGCGACACCGCGCCACCGACCGGCTCCAGTAGGCCGGTCCCCAGGAGCAGGGCGCAGATCGCGGCGGCGCCGCGCAACACATAGCGTTCTCGTGTCGCCATAATTCCCCCCGAGTTACCCGACCTTGCAGAACATAGTGGTGGTCGGGTTAGCCTACAAGTACTCCTGCGGGGTGCGCAGGTGCGTCACGTCCCCGGCGGCGAGGGTGTGCAGCTCGCCGTCCGCGCGCACGAGCAGCCGACCCCAGCCGTCGATCCCCTCAGCCCGGCCACGCAGCGTCGTCCCGGTCGGCAGCCGGACCGCGACGTCGCGACCGAGGGTGTCGCAGCGCTCGGTGTACGCCGGGAGCAGGCCGCATCCCGCGGCGTCCCCAGCGACGGCGACCCAGCAACGGTAGTCCTCGGCCAGCCGGCGCAGGATCCCCCGCAGCAGCGGGTCCCGGTCGGTGCACGCCGAGCCGGCCAGCACCAGTGAGGTGGCGCGGGGGTCGGGCAGCTCGTCGCGCCGGGTGGACACGTTGAGGCCGACCCCGACGACGACGGCACCGTCGGACACCTCGGCCAGGATCCCGGCCGCTTTGCCGCCTTCGCCGGGCGGCCCCACCAGCAGGTCGTTGGGCCACTTGAGCCGGGCCGGGATCTCCCCGAGCTCGCCGACCGCGCCGGCCACGCAGACGCCGACGAGCAGCGGCAGCCAGCCCCGGGCGGGCGGCGCGATGTCCGGGGGAGGTCGCAGGAGGACCGAGAACGTCAGGCCGGACTGTGGCGGCGAGACCCAGCCGCGGTCGAGCCGTCCGCGCCCGGCCTGCTGGTGCTCGGCGACGAGCACCCGGCCCTCGGCGGCCCCGCCCCGGGCGGCGGCAACCAGGTCGGCGTTGGTCGAGCCGGTCACGCGCACGACCCGGACGTCGGTCCACAGCGACCCGTCGTACACCAGGGCCCGGGACAGGGCGCCGGCCCGCAGCGGCGGGCGGCCGAGGTCGCCGTACACCTGGCTAGGCTACGCAGCCGTGACAGCGCAGCCGGACACTGACAGCGTGGACCTGCCCAGCGACACCGAGCCCGACGTCCGCACCACCGCTGGCCGGCTGGCCGACCTGATCCACCGCAACGACGACGCGGTGCACGCCGGCTCGGCCCGCGCGGTGGACAAGCAGCACAAGCGCGGCAAGATGACCGCCCGCGAGCGGATCGACATGCTGCTCGACTCCGGCTCGTTCATCGAGATGGACGAGCTGGCGCGGCACCGCAGCACGAACTTCGGCCAGCAGGACACCAGGCCGTACGGCGACGGCGTCGTGACCGGATACGGCACCGTCGACGGGCGCCCGGTGTGCGTCTTCGCCCAGGACTTCACCGTCTTCGGCGGCTCCCTCGGTGAGGTCTTCGGCGAGAAGATCGTCAAGGTCATGGACCTGGCGATGACCAACGGCTGCCCGCTGGTCGGGATCAACGACTCGGGGGGCGCGCGGATCCAGGAGGGGGTGGTCTCCCTCGGCCTGTACGGCGAGATCTTCTACCGCAACGTGCAGGCCTCCGGCGTGATCCCGCAGATCTCGCTGATCATGGGCCCGTGCGCGGGGGGCGCGGTCTACTCCCCCGCCATCACCGACTTCACCGTCATGGTCGACAAGACCTCGCACATGTTCATCACCGGGCCGGATGTGATCAAGACGGTCACCGGTGAGGACGTCCCGATGGAGGACCTCGGCGGCGCCCGCACGCACAACACCAAGTCCGGCGTCGCCCACCACATGGCCGCCGACGAGCAGGACGCCATCGACTACGTCAAGGCGCTGCTGTCGTTCCTGCCGAGCAACAACCTGGACGAGACCCCGGCCTTCGACGTCACCCTCGACGTGTCCATCCCGGACGGGGTCACCGACGCCGACCGCGAGCTGGACACCTTCGTCCCCGACTCGGCGAACACGCCCTACGACATGCACGAGGTGATCTCGCACATCCTCGACGAGGGCGACTTCCTCGAGGTCCACGAGCTGTTCGCCCCGAACATCCTGTGCGGGTTCGGCCGGATCGAGGGCCGCAGCGTCGGGGTCGTAGCCAACCAGCCGTCCTACCTGGCCGGCGTCCTCAACATCGACGCCTCGGAAAAGGCCGCGCGCTTCGTCCGGACCTGCGACGCGTTCAACGTGCCGGTGCTGACCTTCGTCGACGTCCCGGGATTCCTGCCCGGCACCGACCAGGAATGGGACGGGATCATCCGCCGCGGCGCCAAGCTGATCTACGCCTACGCCGAGGCCACCGTCCCGAAGGTCACCGTCATCACCCGCAAGGCCTACGGCGGCGCGTACGACGTCATGGGCTCCAAGCACCTCGGCGCCGACATCAACCTGGCCTGGCCGACGGCGCAGATCGCGGTGATGGGTGCCCAGGGCGCGGTCAACATCCTGTACCGCACCGAGTTGGCCGACGCCGAGGACCCGGACGCCGAGCGGGCGCGGTACGTCAGCGAGTACGAGGACACCCTGGCCAACCCGTACGTCGCCGCCGAACGGGGCTACGTGGACTCGGTGATCCCCCCGTCCTACACCCGTTCCTACGTCGTGCGGGCGCTGCGGCTGCTGCGCAACAAGCGGGAGTCGCTGCCGCCGAAGAAGCACGGGAACATCCCCCTGTGACCGACCAGCCGGCGCTCGAGCGGCGGCCGGTGCTGCGCGTCGTGCGCGGCAACCCGGACCCGGCAGAGCTCGCCGCCCTGCTCGCGGTGGTGCTGACCCGGACCGAGCCCCCGGCCGAACGCCGCCCCCGACCGGGTTGGGCCGATCACGCCGGCCGGCTGCGGGCGCCGCTGCGTCCGGGGCCGGGTAGCTGGCGCAACTCGGCCCGCAGGTGAGTCCGGGCGTCGCTGCGCCCAGACGGTTCGTCCTCGCCAGCGCCTCGCCGGCCCGCCTGGTGCTGCTGCGCAACGCCGGCATCCGGCCCGAGGTCGTCGTCAGCGGCGTCGACGAGGCCGCGATCGACGCGCCGGATCCGGGGACGCTGACCGAGCGGCTGGCCGTGGCCAAGGCCGAGTCCGTGGCCGCCGGCCTGGCCGGAAATGACGCGCTCGTCCTCGGCTGCGACTCCGTCCTCGACGTCGACGGGGAGGCCCTCGGCAGACCGGCGGACCCCGCCGAGGCGCACGCCCGGTGGGCGCGGATGGCCGGGCGCAGCGCGGTGCTGCGGACCGGGCACTGCCTGCTGTCCACGGGTACCGGGCGGCGCGAGACCGAGGTCTCCTCGACCACCGTCCACTTCGGACGACCCACCGAGCACGAGCTGCGCGCCTACCTGGACTCGGGCGAGCCGCTGCGGGTCGCGGGCGCATTCACCATCGACGGGCTCGGTGGCCCGTTCGTGGAGGCGCTGGACGGGGACCACGGCACCGTGGTCGGGCTGTCCCTGCCGGTGCTGCGCCGGCTGCTGGCCCGGCACGGCGTACCGATCACTGATCTGTGGTCGGTCGGACCCGCGCCCTAGACTCACGCCGTCGAACGCCGGAGGGATAGTCAGTGCAGAAGGTGCTCATCGCCAATCGGGGCGAGATCGCCGTGCGGATCGTCCGTGCGTGCAAGGACGCCGGACTGACCAGCGTGGCGGTGTACGCCGACCCGGACCGGGACGCGCTGCACGTGCGGATGGCCGACGAGGCCTTCGCGCTGGGTGGCAGCACGCCCGGCGAGTCCTATCTGGTCGTGGACAAGCTCATCGAGGCTGGCCGGAAGTCCGGGGCCGACACCGTGCACCCCGGCTACGGTTTCCTGTCCGAGAACGCCGACTTCGCCCAGGCCGTGCTCGATGCCGGCCTCACCTGGGTCGGCCCGAGCCCGGAGGCGATCCTCGCCCTGGGCGACAAGGTGCAGGCCCGACACATCGCGACCAAGGTCGGTGCGCCACTCGTGCCGGGCACGAAGGAACCGGTCAGCGGGCCGGACGAGGTGGTCGCGTTCGCCGAGGAGCACGGCGTCCCGGTGGCGATCAAGGCCGCGTTCGGCGGTGGCGGGCGCGGGCTGAAGGTGGCCCGCGAGATCAAGGACATCCCCGAGCTGTACGCCTCCGCCGTGCGGGAGGCGGAATCGGCGTTCGGGCGCGGGGAGTGCTTCGTCGAGCGCTACCTCGACAGGCCCCGCCACGTCGAGGCCCAGGTGCTCGCCGACACCCACGGCACGGTGATCGTGGTCGGCACGCGGGACTGCTCACTGCAGCGACGGCACCAGAAGTTGGTCGAGGAGGCGCCCGCGCCGTTCCTCACCGACGACCAGCGGGCCCAGATCCACTCCTCGGCCAAGGCCATCTGCAAGGAGGCCGGCTACCACGGTGCCGGCACGGTGGAGTACCTGGTCGCCGACGACGGGACCATCTCCTTCCTGGAGGTCAACACCCGGCTGCAGGTCGAGCACCCGGTGTCGGAGGAGACGACGGGGCTGGACCTGGTCCGCGAGCAGCTGCGGATCGCGGCCGGGGAGGAGCTGGGCTACCGCGAGGACCCGGAGCCGCGCGGGCACGCCTTCGAGTTCCGGATCAACGGCGAGGACGCCGGGCGAAACTTCCTGCCGGCGCCGGGCACGGTGACCCGGTGGGTGGCACCGGCCGGACCCGGTGTGCGGGTCGACTCCGGGGTGGAGACCGGCTCGGTCATCGGCGGCGCGTTCGACTCGCTGCTGGCCAAGCTGATCGTCGTCGGCAGCGACCGGCGCAACGCCCTGGAGCGCTCGCGCCGTGCGCTGGCCGAGATGCAGGTCGAGGGACTCGCGACCGTCCTGCCGTTCCACCGCGCGGTCGTGGACGACCCGGCGTTCGCTCCCGAGGACGGGGCGGACTTCACGGTGCACACCCGGTGGATCGAGACCGAGTTCGACACCACGATCCCGCCGTACGACGCCGGCCACGGGGGGGCGGAGGAGGAGCTGACCGAGCGCGAGACCGTGGTCGTCGAGGTGGGCGGCCGCCGGCTCGAGGTGTCCCTGCCCGCCGGGCTCGGCGCCGGATCGAAGATCAAGAAGGCCGCCCCGCGCCGGGCCGGCGGGCGCCGGACCGGCGGGACCGCGGGGGGCGACGCGCTGACCAGCCCCATGCAGGGCACGATCGTGAAGATCGCGGTCGAGGACGGGACGACGGTGTCCGCCGGTGACCTGGTGGTCGTGCTGGAGGCGATGAAGATGGAGCAGCCGTTGAACGCCCACAAGGACGGGACGATCACCGGCCTGCAGGCCGAGGTCGGCGCCGTCGTGTCCAGCGGTTCGGTGATCTGCGAGATCGCCGACAGCTGACCGCCGCCGTCGGCGTCCCACCGGCCGGCCGCGCCACCACCGGCGCGGGTCCGACCGGAGGGGTCAGCCGGCTCCGCCGTCCCCGGCGGGCGCGAAGAACCCGGCCAGGACCGGAGCGATGGCCGCGTGCTCGACGCCGTGCCCCTGACCCTCGACCACCCGGTACGCCGAGCCCGGGATCGCCGCCGCGGCCCGGCCGGCCACGGTGGCGAAGAACGGCGGGCTGTCCGAGCCGTTGAGGAGCAGTACGGGCACGTCGATGCCGGCCAACCCCTCCACCGGTACGCCCAGATCCCCGGTCTGGGCCAGGTCGTAGGGCAGCGTCGGGGCCAACCGTTCGAAGTGCCCCCAGTCGGGGGACTGCCGCATCCCCGCGAGCGCGCCGGCCGGCATCCCCGCCACGGCCAGGAAGATCGCCGCCGCGTCGCCGGGCCTGCCGTCGGCTACCGCCGCCTCGATGTCGCGGCTCCTCGTCGCGTTGCCGTCGCCGTCGGAGGTCTCCGACCACGGTGGGTCGTACAGCGCCAGCCGGGACACCGGCAGCCCCTCGATCACCGCCCGGGCGACCAGGATCGCGCCGCTGGAGTGCCCGTAGACGCCCGGCGAGCCCCCCGCGTAGGCGCAGACCGCGGCGAGATCCTCGTACTCACGCTCGACGGCGTACGGCAGGGTGTTCCCGCTGTCTCCGCGCCCGCGCCGGTCGTAGGCGGACACGGTGAACCGATCGGAGAGCAGGCCGGCCAGTTCGCGGGTGGTGTCGCGCTCGCAGAACGCGCCGACCACGAACACCAGCGGCGGCCCGGTGCCGGTCGACTCGACCGCGATGCGCGTGCCGTCGGCGGAGGTCACCGAGGTCATAGCTGCCCCTTTCCGGAGGTGCTGCAGGGGTAGACCGGGCGACCGACCAGTACTCATCGCCGTGGGCCCGAACTCCCCACAACGGGCGCCCGCCTGGGCCGCCGCCGTCCGGTACAGCGTGCTCCCGTCGGGTCAGCGGTCCCACCACAGGGTGGCCACTCCCCGTGCGGTGAACTGGTAGTCGCCCGGCAGCGCGGCGTCCACCTCCGGTTCGGCACCCGGCGGCAGGCAGAGCCGCCGACGGACGAAACCCACCATCACCTCACGGTCGGTCCGCCCGGGCGGGCGCTGCCACAGCTCGGTCCGCACGTCGAAGCCGGCTTCCCGCAGCACGTCGGCGCACAGCTGCGCGCTCGGTCCGCTCGGGCGCGCGAGCCGGTGGAAGTGCATCCACAGCTCGTTCGTCGGTACCCACGGGTGCACGTCGGTCATCTCGATCACGACCCGGCGCGTCGCCGCCCGGTCCAGTGCCTGCGCGAACGGCACGAGATCGGGCACGTTGTAGGTGACGTGGTGGGCCACCACCAGGTCCGCAGTGCCGGTCTGCCCGGCGACCTCGGGCCAGTCGCCGAGGACCTCGCGGTGGGCGACGCCGCGCTCCTGCGCGGCGGCGGCGAAGGACTCCAGCATGTGCGGCGCGGAGTCGACGCCGATCACGGACCCGGCCGGCGGGACGACACCGAACGCCCCGGCGCCACCCCCGCACCCGACGTCGATGACCGAGCCGCCAGGCGGCATGGCCTCCAGCGCGGTCCGCCGCGAGGGGGTGTCCGCGGGGCCGGGCACGGCGGTGAACATCCCCGCAGGGAAGCCGTAGGGCGATTCCGGGGCGGCCGCCAGGATCTCCTCCGGGATCGCCCAGGACTCCAGCTCCTCCCGCCACCGCAGGGCCGGCTCGCTCACCGGTACACCTGCGCGGCCGCGGCCGTCCGGGCGGCGTAGCCGCCGCCGAAGAGTGCCGCGTGCACGGCCCGCGGATGCAGCTGGTGCAGCGCCACCCGCTGCTGCCAGCCGGCGGCGAGCGGCCACGCCTCGTCGTACGCCGCGAGGACCCGGTCCAGGTGCGGCAGCCCGAACAGCGCCAGCATGGCGAGGTCGGTCTCGCGGTGGCCTCCGTGTGCGGCCGGGTCGACCAGGAACGCCCGACCGTCCGTCGACCACAGCACGTTGCCCGACCACAGGTCGCCGTGCAGCCGGGACGGGGCTTCGGTGGGTACGCCGAGCGTGTCCAACCGCGTCAGCACGTGCTCCACCGCGGCGACCTGGCCCGCGGTCATCGCGCCGCGGTCCCGAGCCAGTCGAAGGTAGGGCCGGACCCGCTGGTCGGCGTAGAAGTCCGGCCAGCCCGTGGACGCGGAGTTGTCCAGCGCGAGTGGACCGATCCAGCCGGGCCAGGCCGCCCCGAACGTCGGTGCACCGCAGCGGTGCATGGCGGCCAGCTGCCGGCCCAGGGTCTCCGCGGCGGCCGCGGACGGCGGGCCCGACTCGACCCAGGACAGCAGCAGCATCGAGTCGGTGACCGCCACGACCTCCGGGACCGGCACCGCCTCGGCGAGCCAGCGCAGACCGGCCGCCTCGGCCCCGAAGAAGCCCGCCGGGGCGGCGGTCCCGCCGCGCACGGACTTGGCGAACACCGAGCTGCCGTCGTCCATCGTCAGCCGCTGCGCGGTACAGGTGTCGCCACCGGGAAGCGGCGTCGTCCGGATCCGCTGATGCTCGATCAGCCGGTCCAGGTTGTGCGGGTGGGCCCGCAGGTAGGCCCAGTCCAGGCCGTTGCCGAGCTGTTCCGCGGCGGTCACCGCGGATCAGTCCAGGTCGCCATGGGCCATCAACTGACGGGCCGCCTCGGTGATCGAACCGCTCATCGACGGGTACACGGTGAAAGTGTGCGCCAGTTGCTCCACGGTCAGATTGTTCTGCATCGCCATGGTGATCGGAAGTATCAGCTCGGAGGCGTTCGGTGCCACCACGACACCGCCGATCACGACGCCTGTGGGGTGGCGGCAGAACAGCTTCACGAACCCCTGCCGGAGGCCGGCCATCTTGGCCCGAGCGTTGGTCGCCAGCGGCAGCGTGACGACCCGGGCGGGAACCGATCCGTCCTCGATGGCCTGCTCGGACAGCCCCACCGTCGCGATCTCCGGATGGGTGAACACGGTGGCCGAGACGGTCTTCAGCTTCAGCGGCGTAACCGCCTCGCCGAGGGCGTGCCACATCGCGATCCGGCCTTGCATCGCCGCCACCGAGGCCAGCATCAGCACGCCGGTGCAGTCGCCGGCGGCGTACACCCCGGGGACGCTGGTCCGCGATACCCGGTCGACCTCGACGAAGCCACCACGACCCAGCTCGATGCCCGCGGTGTCCAGCCGCAGCTGCGCGGTGTTGGGTACCGACCCGACGGTCATGAGCGCGTGCGAGCCGGTGAGCCGCCGGCCGTCCTCCAGGACGACCTCGACACCGTCGCCGACCCGGGTGACCCCGGCTGCCCGTGCCGTCTTGACGATCCGGGTGCCGTGCTCGGCGAAGACCTGTTCCAGCACGCCGGCGGCGTCGGGGTCCTCGCCCGGCAGCACCCGGTCGCGGCTGCTGACCAGCGTGACGGGGACGCCCAGCTCGGTGTAGGCGCTGGCGAACTCCGCGCCGGTCACCCCCGACCCGACGACGATGAGCTGCTCGGGCAGCTCCGGCAGGTCGTAGACGTGCCGCCAGGTCAGGGTCCGCTGCCCGTCCGGTTCCGCGCCGGGCAGCACCCGGGGGCTGGCGCCGGTGGCGATCAGCACGACGTCAGCGTCCAGCTCCTGCCGTCCACCCTCGTCGTCCTGCACCACGATCCGGTGCTGGGCCAGCCCCGGCCGCCCGTCGTCGAAGTACGCCGTACCGGCCAGCAGCTCGACGCCGTCGTGGACCAGCCGGTCCCGCACATCGCGGGACTGGGCCAGCGCCAGCTCGCGCACCCGGCCGTGGACGACGCCGGCGTCGACGGAGACGTCCACCGGCTCGGAGCTGCGGACACCGAGGGCACCGGACTCCCGGACCGCGGTCATCACGTCGCTGCTGGCGATGAACGTCTTGGACGGGACGCAGTCGGTGAGCACGCACGCACCGCCGAGCCCGTCGCGCTCCACGACGGTGACCTCCGCCCCGAGCTGGGCGGCGACCAGCGCCGCCTCGTACCCGGCCGGGCCGCCGCCGACGATCACGATCCGGGTCGAGGCGGCAAGCACCTGATCAGTCTCCCAGCCGTCGATAGGCTCGGCGGCATGGCCCTGTACGCCGCCTACGGGTCCAACATGGATCCGGCGCAGATGCGCCAGCGCTGCCCCGCCTCGCCGAGCGCCGGCACCGGCTGGGTACGCGGCTGGCGGCTGACCTTCGGTGGTGAGCAGCTGGGCTGGGAGGGCGCCCTCGCGACGATCGTCCCGGACCCCGCAGGAGAGGTGTTCGTGGCGCTGTACGACGTACCGCGGCGCGACGAGATCGCCCTGGACGCCTGGGAGGGCGCCGACCACGGGTTGTACCGCAAGCTGCGGCTCCGGGTGCACCTGCTCGCCGGCGACAACCTGGCCTGGATCTACGTGCTGGACGCGTTCGAGGGCGGGCTGCCCTCCGCGCGCTACCTCGGCGTGCTGGCCGATGCCGCCGAGATCGCCGACGCCCCCGTCGACTACGTGGCGGCGTTGCGCAACCGCGAGTGCCGCTCCATCGGAAGCTAGCCCCGAGGCCACGCGGCAGTGAACCGGCTCCGTCCCGCGGTCGCCGCACTGGTGCTGCTGGCCACCGCCTGCTCCGGACCCGCTCCACTGACCGTCCCGGCCGGGCCGGCCACGTCGGGTACCGCCCGCGCCGGCCCGACGCTGCCTGCCGACTGCGCCGGGCGTCCGGGCGAAGTCGTGCATCAGCCGTCGGCGGATCCGGCGTACGGCGGGTCCGCCGACTACCGGGTCTACCTGCCGCCGTGCTACGCCGAGCAGTCCGCGCGGCGGTACCCGGTGCTGGTGATGCTGCACGGCGGCAGCGTCGGTGACGAGTTCTGGTCGGAGGTCGGGATCGCCACGACCGCCGACACCCTGATCAGGACCGCGGCCATCCCTCCCCTGATCATCGTGATGCCCGACGGCGGCCCGCTGCTGAACAGCGACGTGCCGGGCGCGCCGTCGTTCGAGACGCTGGTCGTCGACTCGCTGCTCCCCGATGTCCGCCATCGCTGGCGGACCGCCGAGGGACGGTCGAACGCGGCGATCGGCGGCAACTCCATCGGGGGCCGGTTGGCGCTGCAGATCACCGCCGCCTACCCGCAGGAGTTCGCCGCCGTGGGCGGGCACTCCACGACGGTCCACGGCCCGCTCGAGCTGGCCGGCGGACTGCAGAAGGCCGGCGTTCGGATCTACCTCGACGTGGGCAGCCGGGACCCGCTGCTGCCCGACGACGCCGCCCTGTCGGCCGCGCTCACCGGGCTCGGGGTGACCCACGAGTTCCACGTGAGCGATGGCGCCCACGACCGGGTCTACTGGGCCGCGCACGTGCCGGACTACCTGCGGTTCTACGC
>JBBPYA010000214.1:0-5587 GCA_038200385.1 Mycobacteriales bacterium | reverse complement strand
GGGACCGACACCGCCGCCAGGACTCCGGCGCCGGTGACCGCCAGCGGGGGCACGGCGACGATCCGGCGGGCGGCGGCGTAGACGAGCGTGAGCCAGCCTCGCGCGAGCGCCGAGTCGGCCGGGTCGTACCCGCCGTGCAGCGCCGCCCAGCGGCGGAAGTAGCCTGCCCGGTCGAGCACCGGCTCAGTCGGCGAACGTCCAGGTCACCTCGACGTCGACGGTCACCTGCTCCACGCCGGGTTCGAGGTCCGGCGCGGCGGAGGCCAACCGCATCTCGTGCATGGGGCGGACCGGACCGCCGGGGGTCTCGATGACCTTCGTTGCGCGACCGAGCGGGCGCCCGACGAGCTCGGCGAGTTGCTCGGCGCGGGCCCGCGCGTCCGCGACGGCGAGCACCCGGGCCTGGCGCTGCTGGTCGCCTCGATCCAGCACGGTGTAGTTGACGCCGTGCACCCGCGCGGCATCGCCGGCGTGCGACACGCAGTCGGCCAGCAGCAGCCCGGCCTGCGCCGGCTCGGCGATCCGGGCGGTCAACCGGAAGCCGCACACGTAGGAGTTCACCCGACCGGCCTCGTCGGTCATCGTGTACGTCGACGGCCCCTCGGTACGCAGGTCGTCCGCGGTCGATCCGCTGGCGTGCAGCGCCCCCACCATGGACGTCAGCGCCTGCGAGGCGACCGACAGCGCCTGCTCGACGGACTCCGCGCGCCCCTCCGTCCCGAGTTCGAGGATCGCGATGTCCGGCCGCACCTCGACCCGACCCCGTCCCTGGACCGTGACTGCCTCAGACATGAACCCTCGCTTGCAGATTGGACCAGATCTCTCTGGTCGCGGTGGACCGGTTCATCGTGATGAAGTGGATGCCCGGGGCGCCTTCGGCGAGCAGCCGCTGGCACAGCAGGCTGGCCTGCTCGATCCCGAGCCCCCGGACGGCCGCCGGATCGTCCGACACCGCCTCGAACTGGGCGCGCAACGCCTCGGGGAACGGCGCACCGGACAGCTGCTCGCTGCGGTCGATGGTCGCCAGTGACGCCACCGGCATGATGCCCGGGATGATCGGGACGTCGCAGCCCATCGCGGCCAGCCGGTCCCGCAACCGCAGGTAGTCCTCGGCCACGAAGAACATCTGGGTGATCGCGAAGTCGGCGCCCGCCTTGATCTTGCGGGCCAGGTAGTGCGCGTCGGAGGTCAGGTTCGGCGAGCGCGGGTGCTTGTGCGGGAAGGCCGCGACCCCGACGCAGAAGTCACCGGAGGACTTGATCAGCCGGACCAGACCCTCGGTGTAGGACAGCCCGGTCGGGTGCCGCTCCCAGCGCCCGCCGGGATCGCCCGGCGGATCGCCGCGGATGGCCAGCACGTTGCGGACCCCGGCCGCCGCGAACCGACCGAGGACGCGCCGCAGCTCGCCGATCGAGTGGTTGCCAGCGGTCAGGTGCGCCATGGGGAGCATCGTGGTCTGGGTGGCCACCCGCTCGGTGACGCGGACGGTGCCCTCCCGGGTGGACCCGCCGGCGCCGTACGTCACCGAGACGAACGTCGGACGCAACCGTTCCAGCTCCCGCAACGCCTGCCACAGCTGGCGTTCGGCAGCGTCGTCCTTCGGCGGAAAGAACTCAAAGGAAAAGCTCGGACCGTCGGCGCGCAGTCGCTCGGCGATGGTCGGAGACATGGGACCACGCTAGTGCGTTGGCCGACCCGTAGGGCGCGGCGCCCGCCGCCGGCCGGGCTGGGGATACTGCCCTGGTGACCGAGACCGTGCTGGACCACGCTGGGCTGCGCGCGCGGGTCGGTGCCGAACTCGCGGCCTTCCTCGACGGGCGGGCTGCCGAGCTCACCGCCATCTCCGACGATCTGGAGCCGGTCGCCGCGGCGATCCGGACCTTCGTGCTCGACGGCGGCAAGCGGCTGCGCCCGGCGTTCGGGTACTGGGGCTGGCGCGGCGCCGGGGGGACGGCCGCGGCGGACGAGGCCATCGTGCGGGCGGTGGCCGCGCTGGAACTCGTGCACGCCTGCGCTCTGATGCACGACGACGTGATGGATGCCTCGGCCACCCGGCGGGGGGCACCGTCGGTCCACGAGCGGTTCGCCGAGCTGCACCGGGGGTCAACGCTCGCGGGCTCCCCGAGCGGTTTCGGTCGCGCCGCGGCGATCCTGCTCGGCGACCTGACGCTGGTATGGGCCGATGAGATGCTCAGCTCCGCCGGGCTGCCCGTGCAGGCCACCGTCCGCGCGCGGCCGGCCTACGACGCGATGCGGACCGAGGTGATGGCCGGGCAGTACCTCGACGTCCTGGCCCAGGCGCAGCCGTCGGTGAGCGCGGCCACCGCGCTGCGGGTCGCTCGGTACAAGAGCGCGAAGTACACCGTCGAACGCCCACTGCACGTGGGTGGCCTCCTGCACGGGTGCTCGCAAGCCCTGCTGTCGTGCTACTCGGCGTACGGCGTGCCGGTCGGTGAGGCGTTCCAGCTGCGCGACGACGTGCTCGGCGTGTACGGCGATCCGGACATCACCGGGAAGCCCGCCGGCGACGACCTGCGCGAGGGCAAGCGGACCGTGCTGATCGCGCTGGCCCTGGAGCACGGCTCGACGACCCAGGTCTCTGAGATCACCAGGCTGCTCGGCGATCCGCTGCTGGACGGGGCCGGCGTGCAGACCTTGCGCGAGGTCGTGGAGGCGACCGGCGCGCGGCGCGAGGTCGAGACGCTGATCAGCCGGCGCCTGGACCTCGGCGTGCAGGCCCTGCGCGGCGGGCAGCTGGAGCCGGCCGCGGCGACCGTCCTGGCCGAGCTCGCCGAGATGTCCACCGACCGCATCGCCTGAACAACAGCGTTGCCGCCTCGCGAAAACCGGCTGCTGAAGTTCCTAGGCCATGTCTATCTTGTGGGAATGCCCTCGCGACTCGTGGCAGTGACCTTCGACTGCCAAGACCCGGTCGGACTGGCGGCGTTCTGGGGCAGTTTGCTCGGCCGAGCGGTCACCCCGGAATCCAGCGGCGCCGTGCTGCCCGGTGACGACACGCAGGTGGCTCTGCGATTCGTGGCCGCCTTCAACGAGAAGTCTGGCTCCAACCGACTGCACTTGCACCTGACTAGCACCAGCCTGGAGAACCGGCAGCGCACGGTCGAGACGGTCCTGAGTCTCGGGGGCCGGCACGTGGATGTGGGCCAGCTCCCCGACGAGGACCACATCGTGATGAGCGACCCACGCGGCAACGAGTTCTGCGTGATTGAGCCGGGCAACAACTTTCTGGCCAACTGCGGTCACCTCGGTGAGGTCTCATGCGACGGCAGCCGGGCAGTCGGCCTCTTCTGGCGTGATGCCCTCGGCTGGCCGCTGGTCTGGGATCAGAACGACGAGACCGCGGTCCAGTCGCCCCTCGGCGGCACCAAGATCTCGTGGGGGGGTCCGCCCGTGGCACCCAAGAGCGGACGGAACCGGCAGCGCTTCGACCTCGCTGCGACCAACCTTGCCGACGAGGTGGCACGACTGGTTGCGCTCGGGGCGACCCGGCTCTCGGACCGAGACGGCGGTGTCGAGCTCGCCGACCTCGACGGCAACGAGTTCAGCGTGGCGCCCGGCTGACCGCCGCCCCCTCCCGGGGACGGGCCGGGGCTGGGGGTCAGGGCTGACCCCGGCTGCGGAGCTCGCTCCCCCGAGTCGACATAGGGTTCCGGCATGCGCACGGTCACCGGCCGCACCGATCACGTGGTCGTCGTCGGCGCCGGACTCGCCGGGCTGTCCGCAGCGCTCCGGCTGGCCGGGGCGGGGCGCCGGGTCACGGTGCTGGAGCGCGAACCGGTCCCCGGCGGCCGGGCCGGCCGGGTCTCGATGTCCGGCTACGAGTTCGACACCGGTCCAACGGTCCTCACGATGCCCGATCTCATAGCGGACGCGTTGGACTGCGTAGACGAGGAGCTCCCGGACTGGCTGGAGCTGCGACCGGTGCAGCCGGCGTACCGCGGCTACTTCCCGGACGGGTCCACAGTGGACGTCCACGCCGACGTGGAGGCGATGGCGGCCGAGGTCGAGCGGGTGGCCGGCGGTGCGGAGGCCGCCGGTTACCGTCGCTTCGTCGAGTACGTATCCCGGCTGTACGCCGTGGAGATGCGCCACTTCATCGACCGCAACCTGGACTCGCCGCTGTCGCTGTCGGTTCCCGCGCTGGCCCGGCTGGTCGCCCTCGGCGGCGTACGACGGCTCGCTCCCACGGTCGGCCGCTACCTGTCCGACCCAAGGCTGCGACGGCTGTTCTCGTTCCAGGCGATGTACGCCGGGCTCTCGCCGTACCAGGCGTTGGCGATGTACGCCGTGATCGCCTACATGGACTCCGTCGCCGGCGTCTTCGCCCCGGTCGGCGGGATGCACGCGGTGCCCACCGCGCTGGCCGGGGCAGCCACCAAGCACGGTGTGGACATCCGGTACGGCCGCAGCGTCGAGCGGGTCCTCCTGGACGGCGACCGGGCCACCGGCGTCCTCACCGCCGACGGTGAACTGGTCGGTGCCGACGCCGTCGTGCTGACCACCGATCTGCCGGTCGCCTGGCCGAGGTTGCTCGGCCGTCCGTTGCCACGGCCCCGACGGCCGACGTACTCACCGTCGTGCGTCCTGATCCAGGTGGGTTCGCGGGCCGCCTACGACAAGGTCGCCCACCACAACATCCACTTCGGACGGTCGTGGCGGGGCGTCTTCGAAGACCTGATCGACCACGGGCGACTGATGCGCGACCCGAGCCTGCTCGTGACCAACTCCACCCGCAGCGATCCGTCGCTAGCCCCGCCGGGCCGGCACACCTACTACGTCCTGGCTCCCGCGCCGCACACCGGCTGGCCGATCGACTGGGCCTCGGTCGGTCCCCGCTACCGCGACGAGCTGATGTCCACATTGGACAGTCGCGGCTACGTCGGTTTCGCCGATGGTGTCGAGGTCGAGCGCATGGTGACTCCCGCGGACTGGGAAGCGGGCGGGCTCGCCGCCGGGGCGCCGTTCTCGTTGGCGCACACGATGCGCCAGACCGGACCGTTCCGCCCGGCCAACCTGGCCGCCGGCCTGGCCAACGTCGTGTTCGCCGGTTCCGGCACGCAGCCCGGTGTCGGCGTTCCCATGGTGCTGATCTCGGGCCGGTTGGCCGCCGAGCGGATCACCGGCCCCGACCCGGCCTACCGTTCCCGCGCGTGGCGCTAGAGCCGGCCCTGGCCGCGTCGTACGAGACGTGCCGGCGGCTCAACGCCCGGCACGGTCGCACGTACTACCTGGCGACCCTGCTGCTGCCCGCGGCGAAGCGACCCGCCGTACACGCGCTGTACGGATTCGCCCGCTACGCCGACGAGATCGTCGACCAACTGGGCTCCACGGTCACGCCCGACCAGCGGGCGGCCGAACTCCAGCGCTGGGGCGACCGGATCCTGGCCGACATCCGCAACGGTGCGTCCACGGACCCGGTCGGCCGCGCGGTGGTGGACACGATGGCGCGCTGGGACATCCCGGTGGCTCTTCTCGAGGACTTCCTGGCCTCGATGCGGATGGACCTGACCGTCACCCGGTACCCCACGTACGCCGACCTCGAGCGGTACATGTGGGGTTCCGCGTC
>JBBPYA010000213.1:0-6116 GCA_038200385.1 Mycobacteriales bacterium | reverse complement strand
CAGGCGGTCGCCGGGGTCGATGAACGCGACGATCGTCTCGGCCACGTCCAGCCGGTGGATCAGGTTGTCCAGCACGGTTTGCATCGAGGCGTAGTGCAGGAAGTCCGAGCCGTCGTGCACGACGAGCAGGGGGTAGCCCGCGCTCCGCCGGAAACGCGCCGGCAGGTACACCCGGGTGTGCACGTCACGGCCCAGCGCCCGGCTGTAGACGGCCCGCTCGACCAAGTCCCCCGGCCTGGCCTCGGGCTGTGGCCGGGTCCAGTCCGGGACCAGATACCCGCGGGCGTAGCAGACCGAGGTGCTGCCCATCGGGCTGTGTGCCAGCCGGTGGTTCAGCGGGTCGTTGAACCGGTCGTGCCGGCCGTCGATCGCGACCTCGAGCTGGTACTCGAACCTGGACCCTTCCGGCAGTTCCACGACGACGTACCACAGGTCGGTGCCGTCGATCCGGGTCAGCGGGAGGTACTCGGGCAGGCCCACCGTGCGGTGCTTGAGCTGGACACCGTCAGCCTCCCCGCGGTGCAGGAACGTGCAGCGGGCGCCCTCGACGATGGGGACGTCGTGCCGGGCGAGGAAGCGGTCCACCGCGGCCTGGTCCAGGCCGCGGCGCTCCCGCAGCCGGTCGATCGCCAGCCTTCGTCGTACCGGTCGTTCGGCCACCGCGGTCACGCGGCCTCCTGCACGACGGCATGGCCGTCGACACCCAGGATGCGGGTCCCCACCGGGCACCGGCCTTCGGTGCCAGTGTCGATCCGGGTGCCCGGCTCCAGCAGGACGCAGGTCGCCGGCGCGAACCGCCGGGCCAGCGCCGACATCCGGTCGCGGTCGTGCAGCAGCAGCCGGGACGAGGCGTGCGGCAGGGCCACGACGCCGCGCAGCAGGCTCAGCCCCCGACCCTGCACCTCGGCGTTGCCCGGCCCCTGCACGGCGCGGTCGTGGAACAGCACTATCCGCTCGGTCAACGCCATCGCCCCGGCCGACCAGGCGATGACCGGACTGGCCAGTGCAGCGCCGACGTTGAACGTGTGCATCGTGGTGACCAGGACGCCGATGTGTCCCCCGGCGACCACGAGGCCGCCGGCCCCAGCGAGCAGCCGGCCGACCTCCTGGCGGTGCTGCGCGATCACGGGCCGCTCGTGCGGCGGCCACCCGTCGTAGAACTCCTCGTGCACCCGCCCGATCCGGGCCAGGTGGTTGCCGTCCAGCTCGCGGACCGCGGCCAGGGCCTCCTCGAGCGCGTCGGCGTCCAGCGGCCGGTTCCCGGTCCGCCGCTGGACGTCGTGGACGGCGCGCAACGCGTGGTCCAGCCGCAACAGGTACACCTCCTGGACCTCGTCCAACAGCACCCGCAGCCGCCGCTCGGCGGCGCCGAACTCGGGATCGCGCTCGTGGACGTCCAGCCAGCGCGCGTACAGACTCAGGTTGACGCTGCGCCCGTCGAGCAGGTAGTCCAGCTCGTCGTCGTCGGGCTCGCGCTCCTGCCAGCCGGCGGTGATCGTGGCGATCGGCCCGTCCAGGTCGAGGTCGTCCACGACGCTGTCGAGGGTCGGGCTGCGCTGCGGTCCGAGCAGGACCACGCTGCTCACGAGGCGTGCACGCGCAGCGTCTGGCCGACGGTGTCCATCATGCCGCGCAGCGCGTGGTAGTCGGGATGCTTCATCCGGACGTAGGCGTTGGCCATGTAGCCGGCCTCGACCGGCTGGGTCGGGGAGTTGACGTGCGGCAGGTGGGCGTCGATGACCCACTCACCGAACTGCTCCTGCAGCTCGTCGAGCCCGCTGTACCCGTGGATCCGGCCGTCGGCCTCGGGCCGGAGGGCGACCAGCCCGGTCGCCCGCCGTCGCGACGGTCGGCCGGCCACCTGGCCGTGCACGATCGCGTTGGACCACTCGCGGTAGACGTCCAGGTCGTTGCCTGCGGCGTAGAGGTCCCACGCGCCCACCCCTGGCGGCCGGCAGCCGATCTCGGAAAAGACGAGCCCCTTCGGCCCGAAGAACCACTCCATGTGGGTGGCCGACGTTCCGATCCCCAGCGCGGCGATCACCCGGCGGCCCATCTCGCGCAGCTGGTCGTAGTCCGGCGCGGCGTCGACCCGGTTCGTTGAGACGAACTGCGGTGAGATCCACCTCGTGCGCATCGCTTCCAGGACGTTGGGGTAGTAGTGCGAGACGAAGTCCAGCGTGATCTCGCCGTCGATGCTGAGGGTGTCGTAGAAGCCCTCGTGGCCCTCCACGAACTCCTCGAGCGCGATGGATCCGACGCCCTGCCGGCCGTAGCTTTCCAGCGCGCGGTTCAGCTCGTCGTCGTCGTTGACCCGCATGGTGTCCGCCGCGCCGGCGCCGCTGCGCGGCTTGAGGATCAGGGGAAAGCCGACGGTGGCTGCGAACGCGTGTGCCTCGGCGGCCGTGCCGGCGGCGGTGGACCGCGCGGTGGGTACGCCGGCCTGGCGCAGCGCCTCCTTCATCGACGGCTTGTCCCGGCACAACCACGCCGTCCGCACCGACGTCCCAGGGATGCCGCACGTTTCGCGGACGGTCGCCGTCGCGGTGATGTGGGCCTCGACGGTCGCCTCCAGCCGGTCCACCCACACCCGCTCCTGGATGGCGCGGACCGCTGCGGTCATCGCCTCCACATCGGTGACCGAGGGGACCTGCTCGTAGTGCGTGAGCCAGCCCTTGAGCTGGTCGTCCAGGCCCCACATCGGCGTCTCCCCCACGCCGATCACGCTGGCGCCGGACTCGGCGAGGCCACGGGCGAACTCGCGCTGGTTGCGCGGGAAGTAGGGCTCGACGAGCACGACATTCATGGGGCGCAGCCTATCCAGCGGCCGGGGTCGGGGCCGGACAGCGATAGGTTCGCCGCCATGGCCGTGGTGGTGTTCGTCGCGCCGTACCTGCTGGAGACCACGGGCCGCTTCGCGCTGGCCGCCGCCCGGCTGCCGGGCGCGGAGCTGGCACTGGTGACCTGCGAGCCGGTGGAGAACGTGCCGCCGGCCCTGCGCGAGCTGCTCGCCGGGCACTGGCGGATCGACGACGGTCTCGACGCGGGGCAGATCGCCGGGGCCGTGCAGGGCCTGGCCGGCCGGCTCGGACCGGTCCACAGGGTGATCGGGGTGTTGGAGCAACTGCAGGTCCCGCTGGCGCAGGTCCGCGAGCACCTCGGGATCGACGGGGCGGACGTCGCGACGGCGCACAACTTCCGCGACAAGGCAACGATGAAGGCGGTCTGGCGGGCGGCCGGGATCCCCTGTGCGCGGCACCGGTTGGCCGATTCCCCCGATGCGGCAGCCTCATTCGCCCACGAGGTCGGCTTCCCCATCGTGGTCAAACCGCCGGCCGGCGCCGGCGCGAAGAGCACGTTCCGACTCGACGACGCCGAGGATCTGCGGGTGTGGCTGTCCAGCGCGCCGCCGACACCGGACCGGGTGGCCATGATGGAGGAGTTCCTCACCGGGGACGAGGGCTCCTTCGACAGCGTCGTCATCGACGGGCGTCTGGTGTGGCACTCGGTCTCGCACTACCTCCCGACTCCGCTGGAGGTGCTGCGCAACCCGTGGATCCAGTGGCGGGTGCTCTTCCCCCGGCACGTCGACGGCCCGGAGTATGACGGGCTGCGCGCGGTGGTGCCGGCTGCGTTGCGCGCCTTGGGTTTGCGGACGGGGTTCACCCACCTGGAGTGGTTCGGTCGGCCGGACGGATCGGTGGCACTGTCCGAGGTCGCCGTACGGCCGCCGGGGGCGCAGATCTCCTCGATGCTTAACTTCGCGCACGACTTCGACATCTACTCCGCGTGGGCGGCGCTGCAGGTCCACGGCACGTTCGATCCGCCGCCGCGGAGGTGGGCGGTGGGTACGGCGTTCCTGCGGGGTCAGGGGACCGGCCGGATCCATGCCGTGCACGGCCTGGACCAGGTGCGCCGCGACCTCGGCGGCCTTGTCGTGGAGGCCGAACTCCCGCAGCCGGGCCGGCTGACGAGTGGGCTGTACGAGGGGGACGGCTACGTGACGGTGCGGCACGCGGACACCGACGTGGTGCGTGAGGCGATGCGCCGGCTGATCACCGACGTCCGGGTGGAGTTGGCATGAACGTCCTGATGATCTCCCCCGGCTTCCCGGTCGAGATGTCCTTGTTCACCCGCGGCCTGGCCGCGGTGGGGGCCACCGTGCTCGGCTTCGGCGACCAGCCGGTCGGGGCGCTGCCCGAGGCGGCCCGCGCGGCGCTGTCCCACCACGAGCACGTGTCACTGTCCGACGAGGCGGCCGTCGTCGCGGCGGTCCGCGGGCTGGCCGGGCACGTCCGGATCGACCGGGTCGAGTGCCTGTGGGAGCCGTACATGATGCTCGCGGCCCGGCTGCGCGAGGAACTCGGGCTGCCCGGGCTGACCCGCGCGCAGACCGAGCCGTTCCGCGACAAGGAGCTGATGAAGCAGGTGCTGGACCGGGCCGGGCTGCGCACGCCACGGCATGACAGCACCGAGACGGTGGCCGGCGTCTGGGCGGCCGCCGAGCGGATCGGCTTCCCGCTGATCGTCAAGCCGATCGACGGTGCCGGTTCGGCGGACACCTACCGGGTGGACTCCCCCGACCAGCTGGCCGACGTACTGCCGATGATCCGCCACGTCCGGCGGGTCAGCGTCGAGGAGTTCGTCGACGCCGAGGAGTTCACCTACGACACGGTCTGCGCGGACGGACGGATCCTGTTCGAGAACATCTGCTGGTACCGCCCGCGTCCCCTGCTGGCCCGCTCGCACGAGTGGATCAGCCCGATCACGGTGGCGCTGCGGGACCTGTCCGTGCCCGATCTGCAGGCTGGTCGGCAGTTGGGCGCCCGCGTGATCGACGCCCTGGGCTTCCGCGACGGATTCACCCACATGGAGTGGTACCGCAAGGCCGACGGTGAGGTCGTCTTCGGCGAGATCGGGGCCCGGCCCCCGGGCGGCCGCACGGTCGACCTGATGAACTACGTGACCGATGCCGACCTGTTCACCGGTTGGGCCGAGGCGGTCGTGCACGGCCGGATCTCCCAGGACCTGTCCCGCCGCTACAACGCGGCGAGCGTGTTCAAGCGAGCCCTCGGAGCCGGCCGGATCACCCGGCACGACGGCCTGGAGAACCTGCTCGCCGACTGCGGCGCTTCGGTGGCCACCCTGGACCTGCTGCCCGTCGGCGCGCCCCGCCGCGACTGGCGGGCCACCCTGATCAGCGACGGGATGGTGATCGTGCGGGACCCCTCGCTGGCCCGGACGATCGAGGTGGCTGACCGGTTTGCCTCGCAGCTGCAGCTGCACGCCGGCTGAGGGGAGCCGTGGCGGGCCCGCGCAGCAGCTCCGTAGGTTCTCCCCCATGGACATCCGTGCCGCCGTCGACGGCGTACTGCCCTCCGTCCGCGCCGACCTCGAACGCCTGGTGCGCATCCCGTCGGTGTCGGCCGATCCCGACGCCGCGGTCCATCTGGGGGCCAGCGCCGAGCTGGTTGCCGGCCTGCTGCGCGACGCCGGGCTGGACGACGTAGAAATCCTCACGGTCCCGGACGGCAAACCGGCCGTGGTCGGCCGGCGGGCCGGACCCGAGGGCGCACCGACCGTCCTGCTCTACGCCCACCACGACGTCCAGCCGGTGGGCGCCCGGGCGGACTGGGACACCGACCCGTTCGAGCCAACCGAACGCGCGGGCCGCCTCTACGGCCGCGGGTGCGCCGACGACAAGGCCGGCATCGCCGTACACCTCGCGGCGCTCCGGACCTTCGGGTCGGACCTGCCGGTCGGTGTCGTCGTACTCGTCGAGGGCGAGGAGGAGATCGGATCGCCGACTCTGCAGGCGTTTCTGGCCACCCACCGGGAGCGGCTGGCCGCCGACGTCGTCGCCCTCGCCGACTCCTCGAACTGGACTGTCGACGTCCCGGCCCTCACGACGTCACTGCGGGGCGGGGCGCACGTGGACGTCGAGGTCCGCACCCTGGACCACGGGCTGCACAGCGGGATGTACGGCGGCGCCGCCCCGGACGCACTGACCGCCCTGTGCCGGCTGCTGGCCACGCTGCACGACGAGGCCGGGAACGTCGCCGTCAAAGGCCTGCACTCCGGAACGTCGGCAGCGCCGGAGCTGAGCGAGAGCCAGT
>JBBPYA010000212.1:0-3324 GCA_038200385.1 Mycobacteriales bacterium | reverse complement strand
TGGGCTCGGAGTACGCCGAGCTGTTCCCCGACCGGGTCCGCGCGCTCGTCCTGGACGGGGCGACGAACCCGACGCTGGACGTCAAGGCCGCCACCGAGGCCCAGGCGCGCGGTTTCCAGCGCGCCTTCGAGGCGTTCGCGGCGGCGTGCGTCGCGCAGAACCCGTGTGCGGCGGGACCGGACCCCGCCGCGACGTTCCAGCAGGAGCTGGACGCCGCGAGGGTACAGCCGCTGCCCGTCTCCGGGGCGGGCGATCGGACGCTGCCGGTCGGCCTGGTGTTCACCGGTGTGCTGTCCTCGCTGTACGACGCGGCGCGCTGGCCGGTCCTCGCGTCGGCGCTCGGTGCGGCGGTGGACGGCGACGGGACGGGACTGGCCAGCCTGGCCGACGGCTACACCAGCCGCCGCCCGGACGGGAGCTACCCGAACGAGGTCGAGGCGAACCTGGCCGTGAGCTGCGCCGACACCGCCCAGACCTACACCGACGAGGAGGTCAAGACCTTCATCGAGCAACTGCGCGGGCGGTATCCGCTCTTCGGTGCCCCCGTCGCGGCCAGCCTGCTCTTCTGCGACCGATGGCTGGCGCCCAGGACCCCGCTGCCCGAACGGGACGCCGCGGGCGCCGCTCCTATCCTGGTCGTCGGGACGACGAACGACCCGGCGACGCCGTACTCGGGGGCGCAGGCGATGTCCCGGCAGCTGGACAGCGGGGTCCTGCTGACCTGGGACGGCGAGGGACACACGGCGTACCCCAAGACCAAGTGCATCAGCGCGGCCGTGGACGCCTACCTGATCAGGCTCACCGTGCCGGTCGACGACACCTGCCCCTCGGGCTGAGTCAGTCCCCCGCCACCGCGATGTACTTCAGCGACAGGTACTCATCGATTCCCTCGGCGCCGCCCTCGCGGCCGAACCCGGAGGCCTTGACCCCGCCGAAGGGCGCCGACGCGTTGGAGACCAACCCGGTGTTCAGGCCGACCATCCCGGTCTGCAGCCCCTCGGCGACCCGCAGCGCGCGGGCCAGCTCCCGGGTGAACACGTAGGCGACGAGGCCGAACTCGGTTCCGTTGGCGAGGGCCAGCGCCTCCTCCTCCGAGCCGAACGTGGTGACCGGCGCGACGGGTCCGAAGACCTCCTCGCGTAGGATCCGGGCGTCCTGCGGGACGCCGGAGAGCACGGTCGGTGAGTAGAAGTAGCCCTCACCGTCCGGCGCGGAACCGCCCGTCACGACGGTGGCGCCCTTGCTGGTCGCGTCGTCCACGAGCTCGACGACCTTGCCGCGCTGGTCCTCGTCGATCAGCGGCCCCACCTGCGTCCCCTGCTGCGCGCCGTGCCCGACCTTCATCGCCGCCATCCGCTCGGCCAGCGTCGCGGTGAACTGCTCGGCGACGTTCTCCGCGACGTGGAACCGGTTGGCCGCGACGCAGGACTCCCCGTTGTTGCGCATCTTGGCCACCAGGGCGCCCTCGATCGCGGCGTCTATGTCGGCGTCGGCGAAGACCAGGAACGGCGCGTTGCCGCCGAGTTCCATCGACACCCGCAGCAGATTGGTGGCGGCCTGCTCCATCAGCTTCTGCCCCACCGGAGTGGAACCGGTGAAGGAGACCTTGCGCAGCCGCGGATCGGCCATCAGCGGGCCCACCGTCTTGCCCGCCGACGAGCTCGGGACGACGTTGAGGACCCCGGCCGGCAGGCCGGCCTCGGTGAGCAGGTCGGTGAGGGCGAGCAGGGACAACGGGGTGAGCTGGGCGGGTTTGACGACCATCGTGCAGCCGGCCGCGACGGCTGGCCCGATCTTGCGGGTGCCCATCGCCAGCGGGAAGTTCCACGGGGTGATCAGCAGGCACGGTCCGACCGGCTGCTTCATGGTCAGCAGCCGCGAGCCGCCGGCCGGGTTGCGTGCGTACCGGCCGTCAATGCGCACCGCCTCCTCGCCGAACCACCGGAAGAACTCCGCGGCGTAGGTGACCTCGGCCCGGGACTCGGTCAGGCTCTTGCCCATCTCCAGGGTCATCAGCAACGCGAGATCCTCGACCCGGTCGGTCATCAGCTGCCAAGCGGCCCGCAGGATCTCGCCCCGCTCCCGGGCCGGCGTCGCGGCCCACCCGGCCTGAGCGGCCACAGCGGCGTCCAGCGCGGCGGTGGCGTCGGCGGGCTGCCCGTCGGCTACGTCGCACAGCCGCTCGCCGGTGCCCGGATCGAACACCGCGAACGTGCCCCCGTCCGTGGCCTCGCGCCACTCGCCGCCGACGTACAGGCCCTTGCGAACCGCCTTGACCACCCGGGTGTCGTCAGTCATCCCGCATTCCTACCCTGATTACGCTGCGGGCATGCCCTCGCCCGCGATCGAGATCGACGTGGCGGGCCGCCCGGTGCGGGTCAGCAATCCGGACAAGGTGTACTTCCCCGAGCCGGGGCTGACCAAGCGCGACGTGGTGGAGTACTACGTCTCGGTGGGGGCGGGGCTACTCGGTGCGCTGTGGGAGCGGCCCACCACGCTGAAGCGTTTCGTCGACGGCGTCACCGGCGAGGCGTTCTACCAGAAGCGGATGGCCAAGAACGCCCCCGACTGGCTACAAAGCGTCGAGATCACGTTCCCGAGCGGCCGGACGGCGCACGAGCTGTGCCCCACCCATGTCGCGGACCTGGCCTGGGCCGCCAACCTGGGCACGTTCGACTTCCACCCCTGGCCGGTACGCCGCGCCGACGTGGACCACCCCGACGAGCTGCGGCTGGACCTCGACCCGCAGCCGGGCACGGACTTCGCCGATGCCGTGAGCGTGGCCGGCGAGGTCAGTTCCGTGCTGGCCGAGCTCGGCTGGACCGGCTACCCGAAGACCTCCGGTGGGCGCGGGATCCACGTCGCGGTGCGGATCGAGCCGCGCTGGAGCTTCGTCGAGGTGCGCCGGGCGACGATCGCGTTCGCCCGCCTCCTGGAGCGCCGCCGGCCGGACCTGATCACCACGAGCTGGTGGAAGGAGGAGCGCGGCCGGCGGGTGTTCGTCGACTTCAACCAGGCCGCGCGCGACCGCACGATCGCCTCGGCGTACTCGGTCCGGGCCACTCCCCGCGCCACCGTGTCCGCCCCGGTGACCTGGGCCGAACTCGCCGACGTCGACCCGGACGACTTCACCGTGGCCACGATGCCGGCCCGCTTCGCCGAGCGCGGCGACCTGCTGGCCGGGATCGACTCGACGCGGCACTCGATCGAGCCGCTGCTCGAGCAGGCCGACCGGGACCAGCGCGACCTCGGTCTGGGTGACCTGCCCTACCCGCCGGACTACCCGAAGATGCCCGGCGAGCCGATGCGCGTGCAGCCGAGCCG
>JBBPYA010000211.1:0-3753 GCA_038200385.1 Mycobacteriales bacterium | reverse complement strand
GGCGAGCCGGACACGAACCGCTGGGTGTGGCGGGCCAAGCTGACCGCCGGGCAGACCGCGATGGACGTCGCCGCCTCGATGCTGGAGGCGGCTGGGACGTCGGCGTCGCGGCGCGGCCATCCGCTGGAGCGGATCTTCCGGGACGCCCGGTGCGGATCGTTGCAGCCCGCGACGAGTGACGTGTGCGCGGACTGGCTCGGAACCGCCGCGGCCGGCCTGGACCCGGAGAACGCCGCGCAGGTCGCCCGGTGGTGAGCGTCGTTACCGGGCTGTCCCACGCGGCGCCCCCGCCGGTCACCCAGGAGGAGCTGTGGGAGGGCTTCTTCTCCCGGCACTACAGCGGCAGTCCGCTGGCCCGGCGGCTGTTCGCCGCGGCCGGCGTACGCACCCGGCACGCCGTGGCCAATCCGATCGACGAGGACCTGTCCGGCTGGAGCACCGCCCGGCGGATGCAGCGCTACGCCGCCGAGGCGATGCCATTGGCCAAGCAGGCGGTCTGCGAGGCGTTGGACACCGCTGGGCTGGCCGCGTCGGACGTCGGGCTGCTCACCGTCGCCTCGTGCACCGGCTACGCGACGCCCGGAGTCGACATCCGGCTGGCCCGCGACCTCGGGATGAGCCCGGACGTGCAGCGGCTGTTCGTCGGGCACATGGGCTGCTACGCCGCCGTGCCGGCGCTCGGGGCGGTCAGCGACTTCGTCACCGCCCGGCAGCGGCCGGCGGTGCTGCTCAGCCTGGAGCTGACCAGCCTGCACGTGCAGCCGGCCACCACGGACTCGGGTCAGATGGTCAGCCACGCGTTGTTCAGCGATGCCGCCGCCGCGGCCGTCGTCGAACCCGGTGCCGCGGACGGCTTCGAGATTCTCGACGTGGTGGCCCGCACCGACGCCACGGCCGAGGACCACATGACCTGGGACGTCACCGACCTCGGGTTCCGGATGGGCCTGTCCCCGCGGGTCCCCGACGTGCTGGGCGTCCACGTCGGCCCGGTGATCGGCGGCCTGCTCGACCGGCACGGCCTGACCACGGCCGACGTCGCCGGCTGGGCGGTACATCCCGGCGGACCGCGCATCCTCGACGTCGTACGGGACCGCCTGGCGTTGCCCGAGTCGGCGTTGAGTACGTCACGGCAGGTGCTGTCCGAGCACGGCAACTGCTCCTCGGCCACCGTGCTGCTGACCCTGGAGGCCTGTGCGGGCGGCGTCCCGGCGGGCGGGTACGCCGTGCTGATGGCGTTCGGGCCGGGACTCACGCTGTACGCCGCCCTGTTGCGGCGCCGCGGCAAGGTCCCGGTCCCGTAGCGCCCCGGCAGGGGATCAGCCGGCGCGGCGGGGGTGGGGGTAGTCGGCGTGGCGGTTCTGGAAGCTCAGGATCTGCTCGTTGCGCACCTCGCCGTCCTGGATCTCGATGCAGCGCCGGACCGTCTCCTCCGACGTCCACGCCTGCGGGCCGGCGAGCACGGTCGGCAGGTAGGGCAGCAGCGCCTCGCTGATTTCCCAGGTCGCGGAGTCCCACAGGTAGGACGGGCTGTGGTCGACGCCGTAGTAGTGCACGTTGTCGCCGACGGTGAACATCGGGTCGGTGAACGGCGTGGGCCGGGCCCAGCTGAAGCCCATCCCCTCGTCGCAGGACACGTCGACGATCAGGGACCCGGACGCCAGCGACGGCAGGTCGTCGTCGGTCAGGAACGTCAGCGGCGCATCGGGATTCTGCAGCACGCAGTTGACGACGATGTCGTGCTCGGCGAGCAGGCCGGCCAGCGGGACGGGTCCGTCCGCGGTCTGGGCCTGGTGCCGTGCGGCGTCCTCAGGATCCGTGCTGAGCTGCACCAGTGTCATCGGCTCGATGGGGGAGGCGACGGCGGCGGTCTCCCGCTGGGTCAGCACGGTGACGTCGGGTACGCCGACGGCGTGCAGGGCCGTGACCGCACCCCGCCCGGTGGCCCCGAACCCGATCACTGCGGCGGTCAGCTTGCGGCCGTAGGTGCCGCTGGTCCCGATCAGCTGCAGGGCGTGCAGCACCGAGGCGTAGCCGGCCATCTCGTTGTTCTTGTGGAACACGTGGATCTGGAACTGGCCGTCGGAGCCCCAGTGGTTCATCGCCTCGAACGCGAGGAGGGTCAGCCGCTTGTCGATGGCGAGCTGGGTGATCGCGGTGTCCTGCACGCAGTGCGGCCAGCCCCACAGCACCACGCCGTCGGGCAGTTCGGCGAGGTCGGCGGCGAGCGGCTTCGGTAGCAGGATGACGTCGCACTCCGTGAGCAGCTCGGCGCGCGGGCGCAGACCGCCGACCTGCCCGGCGAGCCGATCGTCGGGGATCCCGAAGCGCTCGCCGTACCCGGTCTCCAGAAAGACCTGGTCCCGGATGTCCGGCCCGATCCGGTCCAGGTGCAGGGGGTGGATAGGCAGCCGCTGCTCGTTCTCCTTCCGGGTGGTGCACAGCACGCCCAGGCTCAGACCGGCCACCGGACCTCCTCGTCTCAGGAGGGCCTGTCTAGCACGGTGGGCGGGCTCAGCGGCGCGGCGGGATGGCGGTGACGATCGTGGGGGCGCGGCCGGCGTCGACGACGGCTCCGGTGTCCGTGGTCTCGTCCTGGACGGGCCCGGAACGCACGCCGGACGGAGCGCTCACCGTCACGGTGCTCGCCCCGGCCGGTGTGGGGACGACGGCCGCCCCGCCGCGGAGTTCGACGTCCCGCAGCCGGGCCTCCTGGGCGTCGAGCACCTCGGCACGGACCGCGTCGGCCGCACTGGACACAACCAGGACGTCCGCGGCCGGGGCACCGGCAGCGGCCGGGAGCGATACCCGGGCGGCCACCACGCCGGACGCCGGGTCGTCCTTGGGGGCGCGGACGTCCAACAGGGTGGGCTGGAACTGCACCGCACCATCGGCGGTGGTGGTCGACCATCCACCGACGAGGATGAACGACCCCGACGTGACCTCGACGCTCCAGATCCTGACGGTCGGCTGCTGCGCCGGCCGCCGCTGGTTCTCGGTCAGCGGGCCGTCGGCGGTTCCGACGAACAACTCGCGGATCGCCGGTCCGGTGGCGGCCAGATCCTGCGCGGTGAGGCCCAACGGTCCGAGGGTGGCACCCAGCACCGCCTCGACCACCGGCCGGGGCACGGTCACCGTCGCCCCGGTGCGGTCGATGACTGCGCCGGCGTACGGGGAGTCGTTCGGCCCCATCCCGCCCGGGGTGAAGGCGGGAAGCGGACCGCCGACCGTCGGCCGCTGCTCGAGGAGCGGCTGGCCGGCCCGCTCGATGCCGATCCGGGTAGGCACGCCGTAGCGCAACGACGCCTCGAGGCGGGTCACGCCTACTCCATCCGCCGGCTGGAGCACCGTGGCGGTGGTGAAGAACATGAGCGTGGCGCTGAGGTCCACCTGCTGCGCCACGCTGATGGTGTCACCCGGCGCGGCCACCACCACCACCGTCCCGACCGGGTTGGCCAGGTCGACGTGGCTTACCGGGTCACCCTCACCGACCAGCTGGACGCCGCCGGACATCGACAGCTGGGCCGCCCTCGCTTCGGGCGGCCCGGTGAACCACGCGACGGCGTAGCCCCGGACGGTCGGGATGGCCAGCAGCGCCCAGCGCCCCCCGGGCACGTCACCGGCGAACACGACCATGCGGTCCGAGGCCGGAATCCCGGCGGCGAGGTCGGTGCCCGCGACGTACGCGGAGCCGTCGCTGCCGACGTAGCTGAGCTTGGAGCTCCAGGGCGCCCGGACCAGCTCGGCAAGCAGCGC
>JBBPYA010000210.1:0-11381 GCA_038200385.1 Mycobacteriales bacterium | reverse complement strand
TCCTGCTGCTCGGCATGATGATCATCGTCGGGGTGCTCAAGGAAACCGGCATCTTCGAGTACCTGGCGATCTGGTCGGCGAAGAAGGCCAAGGGCAAGCCGTTCCGGGTGATGGCCACCTTCGTGCTGCTGACGGCGGTGGCCTCGGCGTTGCTGGACAACGTGACGACGGTGCTGCTCGTCGCCCCGGTCACGTTGCTGGTGTGCCTGCGTCTCGGTGTCCCGCCGGTGCCGTTCCTGGTGGCCGAGGTGCTGGCCTCCAACATCGGCGGCGCGGCCACCCTGATCGGGGATCCGCCGAACATCATCATCGCCAGCCGGGCCAACCTGTCCTTCAACGACTTCCTGATCAACATGAGCCCGATCGTGGTCGTACTGCTCGTCGTGTACCTGGGCGTGTGCCGCGTGCTGTTCCGGAAAGCGTTCAAGTACGACGAGGCGCGCGTCGCCCAGGTCATGGGCCTGAACGAGAAGGAGGCGATCAAGGACCGCACCCTGCTCCTCAAGGCCGGCGGCGTGCTCGCCCTGGTCACCCTCGGGTTCGTCCTGCACGCGGCGCTGCACACCGAGGTGTCCGTCGTGGCGCTGCTGGGCGCCGGCCTGCTCGTCGTGATCTCGGGGCTGTCGCCCAAGGAATACCTCGGCGAGGTCGAGGCGCCGACGCTGGTCTTCTTCGCCGGCCTGTTCATCATGGTCGGGGCGCTGATCAAGGTCGGCGTCATCGAGTCGCTGTCCGAGCTGGTCACCGATGCCACCGGCGGTAACCTGCTGCTCGCCTCGATCGCGCTGCTCGGGGTCTCCGGCGTGCTCTCGGCGATCGTCGACAACATCCCCTACGTCGCCACGATGGCACCGCTGGTCGCCGATCTCGCCGCGCAGGAGGGCAACCCGGGCGACGTGCTGTGGTGGTCCCTCGCGCTGGGCGCGGACCTCGGCGGCAATGCCACCATCGTCGGGGCCAGCGCGAACGTCGTCGTTCTCGGCATCGCCGAGCGCAACGGCTACAAGATCACCTTCCTGCAGTTCTTCAAGTACGGCGGGATCGTCGCGCTGCTCACGATCGTGCTGTGCGTGCCCTACCTCTGGCTGCGCTACTTCGTCCTCGCCTGAGCCGGCACCTCGTCCGGGCGGATACCCCGGCGAAAAGCGTTTCAGCTGAAACTCTCTCGACCCAGAGTCGAGACTTCTGCGCGGACCCCACCGCACGGACTCGGCGAGCAGTTGGCACAGCGGCCACTCGGACTCCGTGGATGGTCGACGCGGACCACCCGTGGCCGGCCGCTGGATCCTCGACGAGGACGAGCAGCACGTCGCGGTCGTGCAGCTGCCGGCGGGAAAGAACCGCCGTGAATGACTGGCCCGGAACACCCGCAGGTGGGCCGGCTTGGCAGCACAGCCTCCCGAAGGTGTGAACCATGGGATACCGCACCGACTTCCTCGGCCACATCGACATCGATCCGCCTCTTTGAACGACGCTGAGCAGCAGTACCTCAGCGCCCTTTCGCAGTCGCGTCGCTGGGATCGCCGCGCGGGGCCCTACGCCGTACCGGGCAACCCGGCTGAGCGGTACCCCGCCGTCCGAGCCAGCTGACCGTAGCCGGCCGGCTCCCGCGCACGGGAGAGCGAAGTCCCTCGGGTCACCGCAGCCGGGCTCAGCGGGCCCGGCGGGCCAGCCGCTCGTGGTCCAGGATCACCACGGTCTTGCCTTCCAGGCGTACCCAGCCGCGGTGCGTGAAGTCGGCCAGCGCCTTGTTGACCGTCTCGCGTGACGCGCCGACGAGCTGGGCCAGCTCCTCCTGGGTGAGATCGTGCGTGACCCGGATGTGCTGGCCCTCACTGGTGCCGAACCGGCTGGCCAGCTGCAACAGCGACTTGGCGACCCGGCCGGGTACGTCGGTGAAGATCAGGTCGGCCACGATGTTGTTCGTCCGTCGCAACCGACGCGCCAGGACCCGCAGCAGCTGCTCGGCGATCTCGGGGTGCTCGCTGATCCACGGCCGCAGCGCGTCCTTGTCCATCCGGGCCAGGTTGACGTCGGTGAGGGCCGTCGCGGTCGCCGTACGGGGCCCGGGGTCGAACAGCGACAGCTCGCCGAACTGGTCGCTCGGGCCCATCACAGCCAGCATGTTCTCCCGGCCGTCGGAGGCCTTACGACCGATCTTCACCTTGCCGGCCAGCACGATGTACAGGCTCTCGCCCGGGTCACCCTCACTGAAGATCGTGGCGCCGCGGCCGTAGGAAACAGTCTCGAACGCGGCGGCGGCGGTCTCGGCCGCGTCCGCCGCCACTCCCTGGAACAGGCCCGACCGCGCCAGTACCTCGTCCACGCGCATCCTCCGGGTTGCCGGTCGGGGCGGTTCGCCCCGGTTGGGCGGGATTCTAGGAGTGCCCGCCCACGGCGCGTGAGGCGCTCGTCGTCGCGCGGCTACGCCGTCGACGCCGGATCGCAGCGAGGGCGCGGCGCAACCCGAACCGGTAGAACGTGCCCACGTCCTGGGGCCGGGCGTGATCGAGGAAGTCCTCGACGTCGTCCTCCACCGACACGACCCGCAGCGGCGCCTCCACCCGCTCCATGAAGAGCATGAAGGCGAGTAGCAGAAGGGGGAAGAAGACGACCAGCAGTCCGATCATGACGGAGAACAGTCTCCCAGATCCCGGCAGGGCTGTCCTGCTGCACCCTCGGGGTGGCGTGTCCGCAATCGCGGGTCGGGCCCGGCCGCCGGCTACTCACGCCAGTGCCGCGACGTACCCTCACGGGGTGAGAGCCAGCTCGGGTGGGGCACCGGAAACCCCGCTGGCGTTGACCCGCCGGGCCCGCCGGATCAACCGGGAACTGGCCGAACTGCACCCAGAGGCACACTGCGAGCTGGACTTCAGCAGCCCGCTGGAGCTGACGGTCGCGACGATCCTGTCCGCCCAGACGACCGACAAGATGGTCAACCAGGTCACCCCGGTCCTCTTCACGCGCTACCGCGACGCCGCGGACTACGCGGGCGCGGACCGCACCGAACTCGAGACGCTGCTGCGACCGACCGGCTTCTTCCGGAACAAGACGACGTCGCTGATCAACCTCGGCCAGGCCCTGCTGGAGCGGCACGGCGGTGAGGTCCCGAGGACCCTCGCCGAACTCGTCGCGCTGCCCGGGGTGGGACGCAAGACCGCCAACGTGATCCTCGGCAACGCCTTCGGCATCCCGGGGATCACGGTGGACACCCACGTCGGCCGGCTGGTCCGGCGGTTCGGGTGGACCGAGCTGACCGACCCGGTGAAGATCGAGTACGCGGTCGCCGACCTGATCCCGCGTCCGGAGTGGACCATGCTGTCGCACCGGCTGATCTTCCACGGCCGCCGGGTCTGTCACGCCCGGACGCCGGCCTGCGGGGCCTGCGGGATCGCCCGCTGGTGCCCGTCGTACGGCATCGGCCCGACCGACCCGGAGCGCGCCGCCCGCCTGGTCAAGGCCGGCGACCCGGCCCGGGAGGACGTCGCGTGAGGACTGCGCCGCTGCTCGCGGCGCTGACGCTGGTCCTCGCCGGGTGCAGCGCCGCTGCGCCGGCACCGTCTCGGCCCTCGACGGCTCCGGTGGCGTACGCCGCCACGTCGACGTGCGCGGCACCCGAGGCCGCCGCCGCGCAGGGCGACCGGGTGCTGCCCGTGCTGACGTTCCCGTGCCTGGACGGCGGCGCGGAGTTCGCGCTCGGCGCAGCCCCGGGGATGCCGACGGTGCTGAACCTCTGGGCGCCCTGGTGCGGACCGTGCCGGGAGGAGCTGCCGCTGTTCCAGCAGCTGTTCGAGCAGGCGCCTGATGCCGTACGCACCGTCGGGTTGGTGGAGCGGGACACCCTGGCCAGCAGCGTTGCCTACGCCGACGACCGCGGGCTGACCTTCCCGAGCGGCCTCGACGAAGCCGGCCGGCTGCTGACCGAAGAGGGACTCAACGGGTTGCCGGTCACGTACTTCCTCACCGCCGACGGCGCGGTGGCCTACCTGCAGGTCGGTCCCATCGCGTCCTACGACGAGTTGCGCGGCCTGCTCGCCGAGCATCTGGGCGTGCGGGTCCCGTGACCCCGCCACAGGTACCGGACTGGCTGGACCCGCTGCGCCGCGCCATGGCCGGTGTCCGGTCGGAGGACCTGTCCCGCTTCCAGCGGCCCGCGGACGGCGGGCGCGACTCGGCGGTACTCATCCTGATCGGATCCGATTCCGGTGGCCCCGATGTCCTGCTCATCCAGCGGGCCGAGGAGTTGCGCAGCCATGCCGGCCAGCCGTCCTTCCCGGGTGGGGCGGCCGACCCCAGCGACGGCGGCCCGGCCGGCACCGCGCTTCGGGAGGCCGCCGAGGAGGTCGGCGTACGCGCCGAGGACGTGACCGTCCTGGCAGAGCTGCCGCAGCTGTACATCCCGTTCTCCGGTTTCGCCGTGACGCCGGTCGTGGCCTGGTGGCACCGGCCCTCCGAGGTCGCCGTCGTCGACCCCGCGGAGACCGCCAGCGTCGCGCGGGTGCCGGTGGCCGAGCTCGTCGATCCGGCGAACAGGTTCCGCACCCGCCACCCGTCCGGGCACCTCGGTCCGGCCTTCGCTGTCGGCGGCATGCTCGTCTGGGGTTTCACCGCCGGACTGCTGGACGGCGTCCTGAACCTGGCCGGCTGGACGCGCCCCTGGGACCGCACCGACGTACGAGACCTGCCCGCCGACGTGCTGGCACTGTCCATGCAGCCCGGGCGGCAGGCGTGAACGGGCGCCGGATCGCCGGCGTGCTGGCCGCGGTCGCGATCCTGCTCACCGGGTGCAGCCCGACCGACCCCCCGGCGGCAGCCCGGATTCCGCAGGAGGGCGACGTGACGGTGACCCCCGGTCCGGACGGCGTCCAAGCGGTGACACTGGTGACGAGGGACAACTTCCGCTACGTCCCCGACCGCTTCACCGTCGTGCCCGGCACCGTGCGGCTGACCGTGGACAACGAGTCCGGGACCGTGCACGATCTGCACTTCGACGTCAGCGGCATGGGAAAGGACGTCCCGCCCGTCCGCTCGGGCACGACCGAGACCGTCGAGTTCACCGTCAGCAAGCCCGGGGAGTTCGGCTTCGTGTGCACGTTCCACGAGCAGTTCGGGCAGACGGGGACGATGGTGGTCCTGCCGTGAGACGCCGGTGATCGACCTGCTGATCCTGATTCTGGCCGCGATCTTCGTGATCAACGGGTTCCGGCAGGGACTGATCATCTCGTTGGCCTCGTTCGTCGGCTTCTTCGGCGGCGCCGTCGTCGGCAGCCAACTCGCCGTCCCGGTGGCCGGGGCGGTGAGTACGTCCCTGTTCGCGCAGGTGTTCCTGGCGCTGATCGTGGTCCTGGGCGTGGCCTTCCTCGGACAGCTCGCGACGGTGTGGGTGGGCCAGCGGATCCGCCACCGGGTGACCTGGCGGCCGGCCCGGCTGGCCGACGCGGTGCTGGGGGCGATCGTCTCCGGAGTCGCCGTCCTCCTGGTGGCCTGGATGGTGGCGACCCCGCTGGCCACGTCGTCGTTCCCCACGCTGGCCCGGGCGGTGCGCGAGTCCCGGCTGGTCGGCGCCGTGGATACCGCGGTTCCCACGCCGGTCCGCACGCTGTACGACTCGCTCCGGGAGCTGGTAGACCGCCGGGGGCTGCCCGACGTCCTCGGGCCGCTCACACCCACGACGGCCACCGATGTCCCCGTGCCCGACCCGGTGCTGGCCGCCGACCCGGAGGTGCTGTCGGCCACCGCGTCGGTGCTGCAGGTCACCGGCGTCGCCCCGGGCTGCTCCCGCCGGGTGGACGGCAGCGGCTTCGTGTTCGCGCGGGACCGGGTGATGACCAACGCGCACGTGCTGGCCGGCGTCCGCCAGCCGAAGGTCTCGGTGGCCGGGAAGCGGCGGGACGCCACGACCGTGTACATCGACGAGGAGCTGGACATTGCCGTGCTGGCGGTGCCCGACCTCGGGCTGCCGCCGCTGCGCTTCGCCGATCAGCCGGTCGGGTCCGGGCACGACGCGGTGATCACCGGGTACCCCGGCGGCGGGCCGCTCTACGTCGGCCCGGCCCGCGTCCGGAACCGCTCGGAGATCTCCGGACCGGACTTCCGCAACATCGGCGTCGTCGCGCGCGAGGTGTACTCGCTGCGCGGGACGGTGCGAGCGGGAAACTCCGGCGGACCGCTGCTCAACACCGACGGCACCGTGCTCGGGGTGGTCTTCGCCTCCGCCGTAGACGATCCGGAGACCGGGTACGCGCTCACCGCCGGTGCCGTCAACGGCGCCGCACTGGCCGGAGCGGCCAGCGCGAACGGCGTCGACACCGGTGGTTGCGAGTAGTTCTCAGCGGTCCTGCCGGGCCCAGGCCAGCAACTCGGCGGTGACCGCCGCCGGCTGCTCCTCGGCGGGGAAGTGCCCGCAGTCCCGGAGCAGGGCGAAGCGGTACGCCGCCGCGACGTAGCGTCCGGACCCTTCACTGCTGGCCGGCAGCAGGTACGGGTCGTCGGCGCCGTGCAGGTGCAGGGTCGGGGCGCCGACCGGGGCGGCCAGGGCGCGGATGTAGCGCAGCCCGTCCGGCCGGGCCAGGGAGCGCAGCGCCCAGCGGAAGTACTCCAGCGACCCGTACGCCGCCTGCGGGATCTGGATCGCCTCGCGGTAGCGGGCCACAGCCGGGGCGAAGTCCGGGTCGGCTCGCCAACGGGCGCCGGCCCAAGACCGCAGGAGGGCCGCTACGTAGGCCCCGTTCCGGGCGGTGAGTCGCCGCTCGGGGTAGCGGGGGATCTGGAAGCCCAGAAGCGGCGCCAGGGCGGCCAGCTGACGGCGCCCGGTCGCACTGGCCCGGAGCCGCCGTGGGTGCGGCATGCTCAGCACCGCCAGCCGGCGTACCGCCCGGGGGTGCAGGGCGCCCACCGACCACGCGACGAGCCCGCCCCAGTCGTGTCCGACGACGAAGGCGTCCCGCTCGCCCAACGCCCGCACCAGCCCGGCGATGTCCGCGGCGGCGGTCACCGCGTCGTACCCGCGCGGTGGCTTGTCGCTCGCGCCGTATCCCCGCAGATCCGGCGCGACGACCCGGTACCCCTGCTCGCTCAGCGCCGTCAACTGGTGCCGCCAGCACCACCAGAACTGCGGGAAGCCGTGCAGCAGCAGGATCAGCGGGCCTTCGCCGGCCTCGGCGACGTGCAGCCGCACACCGTTGGCCGAGTAGTCCCGGTGGCTCCACGGCCCGGCGAGCAGCACGCTGGTCGCATCGGGCACGTCGGCTAGCTGGTCGGGCCGCGCTGCAACAGTTGCTTGCTGTCCTTGAGGGTCTCGATGGTCCGCTCCGGCTTGCGCACCTTCTTGACCGCCCGCAACCCCATGAGCACGGCGACCGCCGCGATGATCACCAGCAGCAGCCACACGATGAGGTACGCGAGCCAGCGGTACAGCCCGAGCTGCACCAGTCCCTCGGCCAGCGAGATGAGCAGGAAGACCAGGGAGAACACGAGGACGACCGCGGCCGCCCCGAAGAACGCCGCACCCAACGCCCCCTTCTTGGCCGCGGCCGTGACCTCGGTCTTGGCCAACTCGATCTCGCCGCGCACGAGGGTCGACAGGTGCGTGCTGGCGTCCTTGACCAGCTCTCCGATCGAGGGCTGCACCGGCTCCGGAGCCGCTGTCCAGGCGGGCGTCACCTGCCCCGGGATCGGGGGTACGCCGTCGGCGCGGTGGGGACTCGTCGTTGCCACGGGCTCTCCAGTCCGTTCGGGTGCTCGGCTCCGGTCGGTGTGCTTGGCCATTATCGTGACGTGCCGCCCGGCTGCGGTCCAGCCGACCTGCTCCGGACGCGTCGGCGCAGCAGGACGGCGGCGACCAGCGCGGCCCCGAGCGAGGCGATCAACACCGCGGTCTTGATCCGCTCCTGCTCGGCCGCGTCGGTGAACGCCAGCTCGGTCAGCAGCAGGCTGACGGTGAAGCCGACGCCGCCGAGCACGCCGACCGCTGTGATCTCCGCCCAACGCAGCTCGGCACCCAGTCGGGCCAGCCGCAGCCGCACCGCCAACCAGGCTCCGCCGAGGATCCCGGCGACCTTGCCGAGCAGCAGCCCGGCGATCACGCCGAGCGCGATCCGGTCGGTGAACACCGACTGGAGGGAGCCCGCGCCGAGGGTGACCCCGGCCGCGGACAGGGCGAAGACGGGCACGCACAACCCGGCCGACCAGGGCTGCAGGCGGTGCTCGAGCCGGGTCGAGGGGCTCTCCGGCTCGCCCGGGTCGGGGCTAACCCGGGTCAGAAGCGCCAGGGCCACGCCCGCGACGGTGGCGTGAATCCCGGCGTCGTGCACGGCGACCCAGACGCCGACGGCCAGCGGGACGTACACCCAGCTGGACCGGACCCGCCGGTGTTGCAGATAGGCGTACGCCGCGAGCAGTACGCCGGCCGCGAGCAGGGCCAGGATCGACACCGAGGAGCTGAACAGCACCGCGATCAGGATGATCGCGCCGAGGTCGTCGACCACGGCCAGGCTGAGCAGGAACACCCGGATCGACCGGGGCAGGAAGCTCGCGGTCATCGCCAGGATGGCCAGCGCGAACGCGATGTCGGTGGCCACCGGGATGGCCCACGCCTGCCCGGCGCCCGGAGCCCCGGCCATCACGGCGAACGCGACGAGGGCCGGCACGACCATCCCGCCGACCGCGGCGAAGACCGGGAGCATCGCGGCCTTGACCGAGCGGAGCTCGCCGACGACGAGTTCGCGCTTGAGTTCCAGGCCCGCGACGAAGAAGAAGACCGCGAGCAGGCCGTCGGCGGCCCAGCTCCCGAGCGAGAGGTCAAGGTTCAGTGCCGCCGGGCCGATCCGGGCATCGCGCAGGTCCAGGTAGGACTGGGAAGCCGGCGAGTTGACCCAGACCAGGGCCACCATCGTGGCGGCGAGGACGATGCCGCCCCCGATGGTCTCGGTGCGGAGGAACCGGCCGATCTCGTCGATCAGGTCGGTGGAGGCCGAGGCGATCCGGCGGGCTGCGCGGCGGGGGGACACGGGCGACTCCGGGCAGGCGTAGGGGACGTGCCGACCAGACTTCCCGGCTCTTCCTGTCCCCAGGTTACCGTCAGCGCCGTGCTGGAGCGGATCGCGGCGGCGGTGGCCACGGCCAGGCTGGGGGATCCGGTGCGGGCCCGGTCGCAGCTGGAGTGCCTCTGGGACGACTCCGCCGCCGATCCGCTGGCCCGCTGTGCGATCGCGCACGCATTGGCCGACCTGCAACCCGACCCCGCGCAGGAGTTGTGGTGGGACGAGCGGGCGCTGGCCGCTGCGACCGCGGTGAGCGACGAGGCGGCCAGGAGTTTCGGGTTGGGCGGCGCGGGTGCCCTGGAGCCCTCCCTCCGGCTCAATCTCGCCGACGTCTGCCGCCGATTGGGTGAGACCGAGCGAGCCGCCCGGCACGTGGCGCTGGGTCGCGCCGCGCTCGGACGGCTGGCGCCGGACGGCTATCTGGACACCATCGCGGCGGCCCTGGACCGGATCGACGCCGTGCTGGCGGCGGGCTGAAGGAGCGGTGCCGGTCCGCGTGGCGGGGCGGCCCGGTTGTCACCGGACCGCCCCGGGTCACGGCCGGGTGCCAGCACCCGGCCGGCTCACCACTGGTGGGCGACGTCGATCACCAGCCGGGAGCCGCTGCCCGGCCCGGCCAGGGTGAACACGCGGAACGGCAATCGGGCCCGGACGCCGAGTCCGACTGTCGTGTAGCCCTCGAAGCTGCCACCCCACGCGGCCTGCCGGAACGTCCGGTAGCCGGCCACGTCCACCAGCTCGCGCAAGTCGGCCGGCGTGTATGTCGGGCGCCCGGTGTTGACGTCGTACGCCGGTGCCCGCGCCACGATCTCCAGGAACGCCCCGCCGCGCAGCGGCACGGCCTGGCCGGATCCCTGGGCGTGCACGGCCGGGACGTAGCGCACGGTGTAGCCCGCGGCGCTGCCGCTGACGTCCAGCACGAGCCGGTCGTAGCAGCCGTGCTGCCCGCTGCGGACGTTCGTCAGCGAGCCACTGGAGGCCACCCCGGCGCTCTTGTCCAGCGAGCCCCAGGTGATGCCGCAGTACGGCGCGGTGTGCGCCGAGGCCGGTCCCGCCACTCCCGTCACGAGAGCGATCGTGCCGATGGAGACGGTGCCGACGATCCAGCGGAGCCAGCGTGTCATCGCCGTACCCCTTTCCGGTGGTGCCAGGTCCTGGCCTGGCGCGGGTGGTCGTCCTGGTGGACCCAGGCCGCCGACGTCACTGGGGACGTCGTGCCGGGAACACGCCTGCCCGGACCGGCAGGTTGCGCCGTCACCGGATCGTGACCGGCGAGCGGCCGGCCGCCCGGGGTGGACAAGGGTGGCCTTCACCGGCTCCTCGGCTAGCGGCGCTGCGGGTCGGCACGGTCTGGATCAACGCCTACCGGGTGGTCGGGCCCAACGTGCGCTTCCGTTCCAGGTCGGCTGACTCGTGGCCGGTCAGCCTCGCCACGCCCCCGGTGCTGCGGCGGAGCCGAGCGCGGCCCACAACCAGCGGGGTCCCACGACGGCGGCGCCCAGCGCGCCGACCCGCTGACGAAGTTCGCGGTCGGCAGTGACCACGACCGAGTGCGGCTGCTCGCGCACGACGTCGACGATCGCATCGTCACCCGAACCGTCGGCCCGCACGACGCGCACCGTGCTGTCGGCGGTGACGGTGCGCGCCTGACCTTCGACGATCATCGCCACCCGGGGGTACAGCCAGCTCAGCCCGCTGCCCGGGGAGAACTGCGGCCAGGACTCCGGTCCCCGACCGGAACCCGGCCCGACCCCCCAGGAGGACTGGGGCCAGGACTCAGGCGCCAGGCCGGACCGGGCGAAGTCCGCCAGTTGGTCGTGCAACCGTTGAGCAGCGGCGAGGCGGTTGTGCCACCATCCGTCCGGGCGGGAGCCGACCACATTCGCGGCGTCCACGATCACGACGGGCGCGGGCGGCAACAACCGTAATGCCGGCCAGCCGGCAGCGAAGCCGGGGTGCAGCGGCAGGCGCGCCACGTCGTCGATCGGCACCCAGCGGATCTGCACACTCTCGGCGTTGGTCGCCACCGGTTGCAGCGCGCCGACCGGCTCGGCGAGCACCGTGGCATAGCTCCATCCGCCGTGGTCGTCGACGACGATTCCCGCCGGCAGCACCTCACCGGGTTGTACGCCGGCCTCCTCTGCGGCCTCCCGCAGCGCCGCTGCCAGCGCCGACTCGCCGCTGTCCCGGGCACCCCCGGGCAGCCCCCACGTGTCGCCGTGGTGACTCCACGGCGCCCGGTGCTGCAGGACCACCGCCTCCGGAGTGCGGATCAGCAGGCCGGCGGCGCCGTAGCGACCCCAGTGCCGGTGGCCCGAGGCGCAACGGACCCAGCCGTCG
>JBBPYA010000209.1:0-5340 GCA_038200385.1 Mycobacteriales bacterium | reverse complement strand
TGCTGGTCGGCCACGGCCCGCTGGTGCAGGGACTGCGCCTGCTCCCGCATGCCGGCCACGTCGGAGTGCGCGTTGCGGCGGATCTCCGCGGCCTCCTCCTCGGCCAGCCGCAGCATGTTCGCGATCCGCTCGCCCATCGTCTCGTACGTCGGCGCCTTGGTGTTGGCCAGCTTCCGGCGAAGGGACTCCATCTCGGCATGGACCGCCGACAGCTGGCTGGCCAGGTCCGAGGACCGGGCTACGGCGGCGTCGCGGTCGGTGAGGGCGATCCGGACGTCGGCTTCCAGGCGCTCCACGGTATCCCGGACCTGGGCGCGGTCATACCCGCGCAGCACCACCTCGAACTCGCTCATCGTCGGCATCGGGATCATCTCGGTGGGCTGATCGCGGTCCATGCCTGTCTGCGTCCTTCCCGGGAGTCCGCGGCGAGTCTAGCGATCGCGGAACCGATTGAGCTGGCTCACGTGCCGCTGGCGCGTCGCGGCGTCCCGGACGCCCAGTCCCTCGTCCGGGGCCAGGCACAGCACACCCACCTTGCCCTGGTGGGCGTTGCGGTGGACCTCGTACGCCGCGGTCGCTGCCTCGGTCAACGGGTAGGCCCGGCTCAGTGTCGGATGGATCCGTCCCTTCGCGATCAACCGGTTGGCCAGCGAGGCCTCGCGGTAGTTCGCGAAGTGCGAGCCGATGATCCGTTTCAGGCTCATCCACAGGTAGCGGTTGTCGAATTCGTGCACGAACCCGCTCGTGGACGCGCACGTGACGATGGTCCCGCCGCGGCGGGCGACGTACACGCTGGCTCCGAACGTCTCCCGGCCGGGATGCTCGAAGACGATGTCCGGGTCGTCGCCGCCGGTGAGTTCGCGGATCCGGGCCCCGAAGCGCTGCCACTCCCTGGGATCCTGGGTGTGTTCGTCCTTCCAGAACGTGTACCCCTCGGCGGCCCGGTCGATGACCAGCTCGGCGCCCATCGAGCGGACGATCGCGGCCTTGTCGGGGCTGGACACCACGCACACCGGCGTCGCCCCGCCGTGCAGCGCGAGCTGGGTCGCGTACGAGCCCAGCCCACCGGAGGCCCCCCAGATCAGGACGGTGTCGCCCTGACGCATGTTCGCCCCGTGGGTGCTGACCAGCTGCCGATACGCCGTGGAGTTGACCAGCCCGGGGCAGGCCGCCTCCTCCCAGGTCAGGTGGCCGGGCTTGGGCATCAGCTGGTTGCTCTTGACCAGCGCGAGCTGGGCCAGGCCGCCGAAGTTCGTCTCGAACCCCCAGATCCGCTGCTGCGGGTCGAGCATCGTGTCGTCGTGCCCGGCCGGGTCCTCCAGCTCCACCGACAGGCAGTGCGCGACCACCTCGTCGCCGGCCTTCCACGCGTTCACTCCGGTCCCGGTCCGCAGCACGACGCCGGACAGGTCCGACCCGACGACGTGATAGGGCAGGTCGTGCCGCTTGGTCAGCTCCGAGACCCTGCCGTAGCGCTTGAGGAAAGTGAACGTCGACACCGGCTCGAAGATCGAGGTCCACACCGTGTTGTAGTTGATCGCGCTGGCCATCACGGCGACCAGCGCCTCACCGGGACCGAGTTCCGGCGTCGGCACGTCCTGGAGGTGCAACGACTCGCGTGGATCCTTGTCCCGGCTGGCCCGGCCGTCGAACATGTCGGCCTCGTCGGCGCGGACCACGACCCCTCGATAGTGCTCCGGCACGGGCAGCGATCCCACTGCATCCAGATCGTCAGCCAGGATTGCTGCCAGAATCTCGTCCACGTGAACCTCCGGTCGGGGGCGTCCCGGCGAGATTAGCGGCGGCTACAGTCCGGTCCGTGCTGCGCCCCCGGCGCCCCCGCGCCCGGCCCGAGCGGCCACGACGGGTGATCCACTTCCGGATCGTCTCCCGGCTGCTGGATCTGGTGCTCGCGGTGTTCGCGCGTCGGGAGGCCGCGTTCGGCGAACTGCCCCGGTCCGGCCCGCTGCTGGTGGCCCCCAACCACGTCTCGCTCGTCGACCCGATCGCGATCGGCGCGGCGCTGGCCCGGGCCGGTCGGACGCCGCGGTTCGTCGTCACCGCCGAGGTGATGGCGCGTCCCGTGGTCGGCGCCGTGCTGCGCTACTTCGACCACATCCCGCTGGACCGGGCCCGGCCGTTGGACCCGGCGGTCCTGGAAGGCGTGCGGACGGCGCTGCGCCGCGGCGAGTGCGTGGTCTTCTACCCCGAGGGCCAGGTGACGAAGGACCCGGCGTACCGGCCGGGTCGCGGGCTGCCGGGGCTGGGGCGACTGGCCATCGAGTTCGGGGCGCCGATCGTGCCCGTAGCGCAGTGGGGAGCGCAGCACGTCATCGGCCGGGGGCCGCTGGCCTGGCGGCGGCTACCGCCGCGACGGGCCACGATCACGATGCGGGCGCTGCGGCTGGTCCGGCCGCCGGCCGGTCCGGCCGCGGCGCTGCCCGCGCGCCGGCTGGTCAACGAGGTGCTGGCCGCGATCACCGCCGAGCTCGACCTGTCCCCCGCGCCGCCGGCCTGACCCCCCGCGGGCCCGGGCGGGTCAGGGCGCCTTCGCCGCCGCGGCGGCGGGCTCCACGATTTCGACCAGCACGCCACCGGTATCCTCGGGGTGGACGAAGTTGATCCGGGAGCCGGCCGTTCCCCGCCGGGCCTCGTCGTAGAGCAGCCGCATCCCGCGCTCCCGCAGCGTCGCGGCCGCGGCGTCCACGTCGGCGACCCGGTAGGCCACCTGCTGCAGCCCCGGGCCGCGCCGGTCCAGGAACTTCGCGATGATCGAGTCCGCGTCCAGCGGCGCCATCAGCTGTACCCGGGACTCGCTGTCCCCGATGGCCAGCATCGCCTCGCGGATGCCCTGCTCCTCGTTGTCCTCCTGGTGCACGACGTGCATGCCGAAGGTGCGCCGGTAGAACTCGATGGCCTCGTCGAGGTCGGCGACCGCGATGCCGACGTGGTCCAACTCGGTGAACATGGGCGTGACGCTAGCTGGGTAGGCTGGAACGCACAGCAGCGTGGACTGAGAGGTGGGACATGTCCGGTTCGGTCATCGTCAGCGGGGCCCGTACGCCAATCGGCCGGTTGCTCGGCTCGCTCAAGGACTTCTCCGGTACCGACCTCGGCGGCTTCGCGATCAAGGCGGCGCTGGAGCGCGCCGGGCTGTCCGGTGACCAGGTCGACTACGTGATCATGGGTCAGGTGCTGCAGGCCGGCGCCGGGCAGATCACCGCTCGGCAGGCCGCGGTCAAGGGTGGCATCCCGATGGACGTCCCCGCACTCACCGTGAACAAGGTCTGCCTGTCCGGCCTGGACGCGATCGCGCTGGCCGACCAGTTGATCCGCGCCGGCGAGTTCGACGTCGTGGTGGCCGGCGGCATGGAGTCGATGACCAACGCGCCGCACCTGCTGCTGAAGTCGCGGGAGGGCACCAAGTTCGGCGATGCCACCCTGGTCGACTCGATGGCCTACGACGGCTTGTTCTGCGCCTTCGACCTGGTGGCGATGGGCGCCTCGACGGAGAACCACAACGCCAAGCACGAACTGACCAGGCAGGAGCAGGACGCCTTCGCCGCCGGCTCACACCACAAGGCCGCGCTGGCGACCAAGAACGGACTCTTCGACGAGGAGATCGTGCCGGTCCAGGTACCGCAGCGCCGCGGTGACCCGATCGAGTTCGGCCACGACGAGGGGGTCCGGGCCGACACGTCGTCGGAGTCGTTGGCCAGGCTCAAGCCGGCCTTCGCCCCGGAGGGCACCATCACGGCGGGCTCGGCGTCGCAGATCTCCGACGGGGCCTGCGCCGTCGTCGTGATGTCCGCGGCCAAGGCCGCCGAGCTGGGACTCACCCCGCTGGCCGAGATCGGCGCGCACGGCGTGGTCGCCGGCCCGGACGCCTCGCTGCACTCCCAGCCGGCGAACGCGATCGCCCGCGCCTGCGCGCGGGAGGGGATCGCGCCGGCGGACCTGGACCTGGTCGAGATCAACGAGGCGTTCGCCGCCGTCGGCATCGTGTCGACCCGCCAGCTCGAGCTGGACCCGGACAAGGTGAACGTCAATGGCGGGGCGATCTCGATGGGGCACCCGATCGGGATGAGCGGGGCACGTATCGCTTTGCACCTGGCACTGGAACTGCGCCGTCGCGGCGGCGGCGTCGGGGTCGCCGCCCTGTGCGGCGGCGGCGGTCAGGGTGACGCGCTCATCCTGCGCGTGCCCGCCACTTCGTGACACCAGCTCACCGCGGCCCCGACGTCGAGGGCCTGGTCGCCGGTGCCCGCAACGGTGACTCCCGCTCGGTCGCCAGGCTGATCTCCCTGGTCGAGGACGCCAGCCCGCTGCTGCCGGAGGTGGCCGCGGCGCTGGCTCCGCACACCGGTTCGGCCCAGGTCGTCGGCATCACCGGAGCGCCCGGGGTCGGAAAGTCCACGACCACCACCGCGCTCGTCCGCGCGCTGCGCGCCCGGGACCAGCGCGTCGGCGTGCTGGCGGTCGACCCGTCCTCGCCGTTCTCCGGCGGCGCGCTGCTCGGAGACCGGGTGCGGATGCAGGACCACGCGACCGACCCCGACGTGTTCATCCGGTCGATGGCCTCCCGCGGCCACCTCGGTGGGCTGTCCTGGGCCGCGCCGCAGGCGCTGCGGGTGCTCGACGCGGCCGGGTGCGACGTGATCCTCGTCGAGACCGTCGGGGTGGGCCAGGCCGAGGTGCAGATCGCCTCCGCGGCCGACACGACCCTCGTCCTGCTGGCCCCGGGGATGGGCGACGGCATCCAGGCCGCGAAGGCCGGGATCCTGGAGATCGCCGACCTGTTCGTGGTGAACAAGGCCGACCGGGACGGCGCCGACACGACGGTCCGGGACCTGCGCTACATGCTGTCCCTCGGCGGCCGGCACTCCGAGGCCGGCTCGTGGCGGCCACCGATCCTCAAGACCGTCGCCTCCCGGGCGGAGGGCATCGACGAGGTGCTCAACGGGATCGCCAAGCACCGGTCCTGGATGCAGGAAAGCGGTGAGTTGCGGCGCCGCCGTACCGCCCGCGCCAGCGACGAGATCGAGGCGATCGCGGTCCGGTCGCTGCGCGAGCGGATGGGCGACCTGCACGGCTCGGCCGGGCTGCCCGCCCTCGCCGACCGGGTGGTCGCCGGGGACCTCGACCCGTACGCCGCCGCCGGGGAACTCGTGGCGTCGATCTAGCCGGCGTCGTGGAACGGCAGTGCCAGCGACATCCGGGTTCCGGAGCGGATCAGGGACACGCCGTGTCGGACCTGTCCCGCCGACCAGCCGCGGACGGACTCGACCGGCCGGTCGCGGGTGGTGAACACCAGGTCGCCGTACAGGTCGCGGGGCGGGG
>JBBPYA010000208.1:0-11956 GCA_038200385.1 Mycobacteriales bacterium | reverse complement strand
AGCCACCGGGACCAACGCCAGCGGCCAGGAGGACGTCGTGACATCAGTGGCGGCGAGCCGGTGACCGGCGCCCAGGGTGCGGCCGGCCACGAGGACGTCAGCGCTCGGGGTCGCAACGGCCCCGGGCGGCCGGGTGCCCGTCCCCGCGATCAGGACCGCGGCCAGGAGCAGCGCGGCGGCCAGCACCCGCTGGCTCCACCGCGCCCACCGCCACCACTGCAGGCGGTGGCGATCCAGGCGCGACATGTCGGCTCCGCTCGGATCGGGGACGGTGATCCGAGGCTAGGGCCGCTCGGGCCGTCCGGACCCGGCGAGCAACAGCCTGTGGACAGTCCACGAGGACTGTGGATAACGCAGGCGGCGACAGGTCGGCGGGCCGAGGTCAGGCGCGTCCGTGGACGGCGCCCCCCGGCAAGTGGTGGACCAGCGGAAGGTCAGCGCTTGCCGGCGGTCGATGACGACGAGGGCGTGCTGCCGTTGGACGTCGAGCCGCCGGATCCGGAGCGTCCGCTGCTGGAGCCAGAGCCAGAGCCAGAGCCAGAGCCAGAGCCAGAGCCAGAGCCAGAGCGGCTGCCGGAGCGCCCGCCGTCCGAGGAGCTGCGGGACCCGGCGCCGCCGGACCCCTTGCCGCCGGAGGACCCGCCGCCGGAGGACCCGGCGCCGGAGGAGCTGCTCGACGAGGACGCCCCCGACGGCGTCGCCGACTTCCCGGACGCGTCCTTCGAGCCGGACTCGGACTTGGCCGGGGAACTGTCGGACTTGGCCGGCGTGCCCTTGTCTCCGCCCTCGGACCCGCGGTCCTTCGCCGCGCCGGACTTGGCCGGTTCGCGACTGTCGTTGCGGTAGAAGCCGGACCCCTTGAAGACGACACCGATCGAGCCCCACACCTTGCGCAGACGCCCGGAGCACTCGGGGCACTCGGTCAGCGCGTCGTCGGTGAAGGCCTGAACCTGTTCGAACTGGTGGCCGCAGTCCGTCGCGGTGCAGGCGTACTGGTACGTGGGCACCGGCGGATCCTCCCGTGGGACGACTGGCGCGGGCTGGCACTCTGCCCGCGAGACTGCCAACAGTCTGCCACGCGCGCGGATTCCCCCCGACCGTCCCGGAGCGGTCGTCGCCCGCGTGGCGACGCGGTGCCGACCTAGGATCACGGGCGTGCAGCAGCGCCACGGCCTCGTCTCCGGGGTCGATGACTGGACGCGCCGGCGGCCGTGGTTGGTCGACGGGCTGCTCGCCCTCGCGCTGGCCGCGGTCCTGCTCCCGACGTCCGCGGAGCTGGTGTCCATCGCGCCGTGGCCTGCGCCGGTCCGCACCGGAGTCCTCGCGATGATCTCGCTCGGGTTCGTCGCCGTTGTCGTGCGCCGGCGGCACCCGCTCGTCGCGTACGCCGCCTGCTGCCTGGTGATGCTGACCCTGCTCCTCGTCCCCGACCTCACCAGTGCCGCGGCGGTGGGCCTTGCCGGGCAGGTGGTCCCGCCGATCCTGCTGCCGAGTTCGGTCGTCTTCCTGGTGGTCCTGTACTCCGTGGCGGCCTACGCGTCGCGGCCGTGGCCGACCGCCGCGCTCGCGGTGGGACTAGCCGGGGCCGCGCTGACGACCGCCCGGCTGTGGGCTGTCGACTGGGCGGTGGGGCAGGCTGCACCGGTCACCCTGGGATGGCATGTCCTGGTCGCGGCGGCCCTCGTGGCGGCCGTGCTCGCCCCCTGGGGTCTGGGTCGTTTCCGTAGCGTGCGCGCGGCGTACGTCGTGGAGCTGGAACAGCGCGCCGCCCGCGCTGAGGAGCAGCGCGCCGAGCGTGCGGAGCAGGCCGTCCTGGCCGAGCGGGCGCGGATCGCCCGGGAAATGCACGACGTGGTCGCTCACTCCCTCGCCGTCATCGTGCGGCAGGCCGACGGCGGCCGGTTCGCCGTAGCGGGCGATCCGCGACGCGCCGGCGAGGTACTCGCGGCGGTGGCCGCAACGGGACGCGAGGCGCTGGCGGACATGCGCGCCGCGGTGGGTGTGTTGCGCGGCGACGCGACGCCCGACGACGACGTACCCCAGTCCACGGTGGACGACGTACCGGGTCTCGTGCAGCGCCTGCGCGACACGGGCCTGCAGGTGTCCCTGCGGACCACCGGAGACGCGGCGGCGCTGGATCGGGCGACCTCGCTGGCCGCCTTCCGCGTCGTCCAGGAGGCCTTGACGAACGTCGTCAAGCACGCCGGCGGCGGTGCGGCCGCCACGGTCCGGCTGGACTGGTGCACCACCGGCCTGGACATCGCCGTCACCGACGACGGTGGTGGGGCATTCGAGGACTCCGGTACGCCGCCGGACATCCGGACCGGGACGACGGGGCCGAACGGCGGAGCCGGGACCGCGCCGGGACGGGGACTGATCGGTATGCGGGAGCGCGTCGCACTCGTCGGTGGGCGGCTTTCCGCGGCGGCCGGCAGCGGCCACGGCCGGGCCGGGTTCGCCGTGCGGGCCCACCTGCCCCCGGCCGGGGGCCACCCACGGTGATCCGCATCGTGCTGGCCGACGACCAGGAACTGATCCGCACCGGGCTGGCCATGGTCGTCGACTCCCAGGCGGACATGCGGGTGGTCGGGCAGGCTGCCGACGGCCTGCAGGTACTGGACGTCGTCGCCGCAACCCACCCCGACGTGGTCCTCATGGACGTCCGGATGCCGCGGATGGACGGCGTGCAGGCCACCCGGCTGCTCCTGGAACGGCATCCGGACGATCTGCGGGTCGTCGTGCTGACCACGTTCGACCTGGACGAGCACGCCTACGCCGCACTCAAGGCAGGAGCCGGAGGCTTCCTGCTCAAGGACGCCGCGGCCGAGGACGTGCTGGCCGCGATCCGCTCCGTACACGCCGGGGACGCCGTCCTCGCGCCCTCCACCACGAAGCGGCTCCTGGAACGGGTGGCCGCCGACTTGCCCGGCGACCGCGCCGGACCCGATCCGCTGGAACGCCTGACCGAGCGCGAGCGCGAGGTGCTGCTCCAGGTGGCCAGCGGGGCCAGCAACGCCGAGATCGCCGGCCGGTTGTTCCTGTCCGAGGCGACGGTCAAGACCCATGTCGGTCGGCTGCTGGGCAAGCTTGGACTCCGGGACCGGGTGCAGGCCGTCGTGCTGGCCTACGAGATCGGGCTCGTGCGACCCGGCTCCTGAGCGGTCCGTTACCGAACACCCTCCGGCGGTACGCCTCCGAGCCGCGCTCCGCAGCCCTTGTCGGTGGCCGGTGGCTGGTGGCCGGTGGCCGGTGGCCGGTGGCCGGTGGCCGGTGGCCGGTGGCTAGTGGCGTCGGAATCCGCCCTGCGGCGTACGCGATCGAGACTTGAGGGGGACGCCCGTGAACGGCGGCACGGGAAGGCTCGATACCGGTGGCGCCCGGGTGTGGCACCGCCGGAAGGAGCACCGATGAGCCCCCAAGAGCAGACCCTGTCCAGCCGCTCTGGCAGGCGATCTGACCCGGGGGACCGCGGTACCGCCCATCGGTCCGTCCCGCGGTGGGCGCGGTTGGCGACGCTGGCTGCGGGCACCTGGTCGGTGACGTACCTCGCGTTGGGCATCGGCTGGCTGCTGGGGGCCGGCGGCAACCCGGCCGACCCCACGGTGGACGACGTTTCCGGCCTCTCGCTGCTCGTTCTCGCGGGCCCGGGAGGCGGGGCCGCACTGCTCACCGTTCTCGCCGGGCTCGGCGTCCTGCTCAGCGGCGTCCTGCTCCGCGGTGCGTCGGGTGCGCGCCGGCCGGCAGGCGAGCCGCCGTCGCTGCGGCACCGGCTACCCGCCGTGTCCGCCGCCGCCCTCGGCCTGGTGCTGGCGGTGGTGCTGCCGGACTATCGGCTGCTCGCTGCCATGGCGTACACGCCGATCCTGCTGGTGCTGACGCTGGTGGGCGCCGCTCCCGACGAGGTGACGCTGTGGCCGTGGCCGGTCATCGACATGGGCATCCTGACGCTGGCCGGGTTCGCGTGGCTTGCCTCCGCCGTCGTCTTGCATCGCCGGAGCACGGGGGCGTGCCTTCGCTGCGGCCGGGTGGACGGCCACGGCGACGGTGAGCGCAACCGGTGACCGCCCCGCGCTGGGGCCGGTGGGCGACCGCGCTGGCGGTGGCGGTACCGCTCGGGTACGCCACCACTCGCTACGCATGGGCGCTGGGAGTGCCCCTCGGCGTCAGCCAGGAACTGCTCGACAGCCTCGGCAGTCGGGTGTACCTCGGAGCGGGGCTGGCCACGCTGGCCGTCGGCGGTGCCGTGCTGACCCTCGGCCTGGTGCAGCGGTGGGGCGAGGTGTTCCCGCGGTGGATCCCGGTCCTGCGCGGGCACCGGGTCCCCGTCCCGCTTGCCGTCGTACCCGCCGGGATCGTGTCGGTCGTCGTGGCCTCGGCCGGACTGATGTTCCTGCGCTTCGGCGTCAGCGGCGGCTTCGGTGCGAACTTCCCGGGCGGGAACGGCGACGTCGCGGCCTGGCTCCCGGAGATGTTCTGGCCGCTGTGGGGCGCAGCGCTAGCCGCGGCGGCCTGGGCCTACGCCGTGCGCCGCCGCGGCCGTTGCGCGACCTGCGGGTGCGGGTGAGCCGGCCGTTGCGCGACCTGCGGGCGCGGGTGAGCCGGGCCGGCAGCCGGCGGGACGCTGCGTGGTCAGACGCGGTCCAGCACGATGACCGGAATCTCCCGATCGGTCTTCGCCTGGTACTCGTCGTACTGCGGCCACGCCTCGAGCATCACCGACCACATGTCCGGCTTCTCCTCGGGCGCGGCGGTCCGGGCGGTGGCGGTGAAGCGGTCACCCCACACCTGCACGTGCACGGTCGGGTCGGCCTGCAGGTTCAGCAGCCACTCCGGCGGGGAGTCCGCGCCGCCCTTGGACGCGACCACGAGGTAGGCATCGCCGTACTGGCGGTAGATCAGCGCGGACTTGCGCTCCTCGCCGCTCCGCCGTCCCGTCGTGCTCAGGACCAGCGCCGTCGTGCCGTTCCAGTCGTGCCCCTCCTTGCCGTCGGTCTCCTCGTAGCGGCGTACATGCTCATCACCGAACAACATCGGATCGCCTCCTCAGCGGTATTCAGGGTTGTCGAAGTCGAAGCGTGCTCCGGCATCCCACTCCGAGCGTTGGTTGCCGTACGCCGGGATGCCACCGGCGGAGCGCAGCAGCTGCGCCACGTGCAGCAGGTTCCACGTCATGAACGTCGTGTTGCGGTTGGTGAAGTCGTTGTCCGGGCCACCCGACCCGGGGTCGAGGTAGGACGGGCCGGGACCGGCCTCGCCGATCCACCCGGCGTCGGCCTGCGGCGGGATCGTGTAGCCGAGGTGCTGCAGGCTGTACAGCACGTTGCTGGCGCAGTGCTTGACGCCGTCCTCGTTGCCGGTGATCAGGCAGCCACCGACCCGGCCGTAGAAGGCGTACTGGCCGGCGTCGTTGAGCAGGCTGGAGCAGCCGTACAGCCGCTCGATCACCCGTTTGGTCACCGAACTGTTGTCCCCCAACCAGATCGGGCCGGCGATCACAAGGATGTCCGCGGCCAGAATGGTCGGGAACAGCGCGGGCCACTCGTCCGTGGCCCGCCCGTGCTCGGTCATATCCGGGTACACCCCGGTGGCGATGTCGTGGTCCACCGCGCGGAGGACGTCGACGTGCACACCGTGCTTGCGCATGATGCCCGCGCTGATGTCGACCAGGCCACCGGTGTGGGACAACTCCGGGGACTGCTTCAGCGTGCAGTTGACGAACATCGCCCGGATCCCGGTGAAATCCCAGTCCGCCATCTGCTCAGCCTGCCACGGGGCCGCGGGCAGGGCCGTCCGCACCGGCTCCGAGCCGGACCAGGCCCGCGGACGGCGTCACCGCCACGGTCATCGCGACGTCGTGCGGCTCCCCCGGCAACAGGGTGTCGAGCAGTTCGCCGTCGTGCAGGACGGCGATGAGGGGGATGCCGGGTCGGGCCAGCGGCAGGGCCCGGTCGTAGAAGCCGGCGCCCTTGCCCAGCCGGGTTCCGGCCCGGTCCGCCGCGAGCGCAGGCACGAGCACGGCGTCGGCTCGGCCCAGCGCTGTCGGGCCCAGCCGAGGCCCCGTCGGCTCCCGCAGCCCCCACGGTCCGGAAGCCAGCGAGCCATCGTATGCCGACCAGTCGAGCCCACGGCCGTCGACCACGGGCAACAGCACCTGCACGCCACGATCACGCAAGGCGTCCAGCAGCTGCACCGAGCCCGGCTCAGGATCGATCGGGACGTACGCCGCCACCACCGCACCGGCCCGCGCCCAGGCGGCGTCGAGCAGCTGCCCGGCCAGGGCCACGGCGGCCGAAGCCAGGTCGGTGCGCACGGCACGCCGCGCGATCAGTCCCCGGCGTAACCGGGCCTTGGACGCGACCAACGCCGCGGTGGCGGGCGGGTCGGGGTCGGGGCAGACCACGCCGCACTGTAGGCCGCGGCGGCCCGGATAGGGTTCCGCCCATGACGCAGGCATCGCCCTTCTCGTCGTACGGCGAGCCGTCGATGACCCCCCACAAGGCCGTCATCCCGGTCGCCGGACTCGGGACCCGCTTCCTGCCCGCAACCAAGGCGGTACCCAAGGAACTGCTGCCGGTGGTGGACAAGCCGGCGCTGCAGTACATCGTGGAGGAGGCCGTCCGCGCGGGCCTGCCCGAGGTGCTGATGGTCACCGGCCGCGGCAAGGACGCCATCGCCGAGCACTTCGACCGCCAGCCTGGACTTGAGGCGGCGCTGGAGAAGAAGGGTGACGCCGAGCGGCTCGCCGCCGTCCGGCACGCCAGCCAGCTGGCGCAGGTCCACTTCGTCCGGCAGGGCGAGCCGCAGGGTCTCGGGCACGCGGTGCTGCAGGCGGCGTCCTACGTCGGCGACGAGACGTTCGCCGTGCTGCTCGGCGACGACCTGATCGATGCCCGGGACCGGCTGCTGGAGCGGATGCTGGACATCGCCGCGCACCGGGGCGGCAGCGTGATCGCGCTGCTGGAGGTGCCGCGGCAGGAGATCTCCAAGTACGGCTGCGCGTCGGGGGAGGCCACCGACGACGAGGACGTGTGGTCCCTAACCGACCTGGTCGAAAAGCCGGATCCGGAGACGGCCCCGAGTAACCTGGCCGTGATCGGCCGCTACATCCTGCCCCCGACGATCTTCCAGGCGCTGCGGGACACCGCCCCGGGCAGCGGGGGGGAGATCCAGCTGACCGACGGGATCCGCGCCCTGATCCGGGCCGGCGAGCCGGTGCACGGCGTGGTGTTCCGGGGTCGCCGCTACGACACGGGGGACCGGCTGGACTACCTCAAGGCCGTCGTGCGGCTGGCCGTCGAACGCGAGGACATCGGGCCGGAGTTCAGGACCTGGCTGGACGGCTTCGTGGCCGGCGGGGCCTGATCCCGGTGGGGGCGATCCGATGAGGTCCGTCGAGGAGCACATCGACGGCATCCTGGCCAGCGTCCCGCACCCTGACTCCATCGAACTCGCGCTGCTCGACGCGCAGGGACTGCTCTGCGCCGAGGAGGTCGTGTCGGCCATCTCGCTGCCCTCCTTCGACCAGACCGGGATCGAGGGGTACGCCGTCCGCAGCGCCGACGTGGCGTCAGCCACGGCCGAGGACCCGGCCATGCTGCCCGTCGTCGGGGAGGCCGATGCCGGCGCGCGCGTCGTGCAGTCGATCGCCAGCGGGATGGCGATCCGGGTGACGCCCGGGGCAATCCTGCCGGCCGGTGCCGATGTCGTCGTACCGATGTCGTGGACCGACCGCGGCGTGGCCCGGGTCGCGGTCCGCCGCGCGCCACCGCCGTGGTCGTTCATCCGTCGGGTGGGGGAGGACGTCGAGCCGGGGGACACCGCGGTATCGGTGGGTACGCCGATCGGGCCGGCGCAGGTCGGCCTGCTGGCCGCGGTGGGGCGGGACCGGATCCAGGTCCGACCCCGGCCGCGGGTGGTGGTCGTCGCCACCGGCGACGAGCTGATCGACGTCGGCATCACCCCGGGGATCGGCGAGATCGTCGATGTCATCAGCTACGCGCTGGCCGCGGCCGCCCGCGACGCCGGCGCCGAGGTCTACCGTGCCGGGATCGTCTCCAGCGACAAGCGCCGGCTGCTGGAGGTCATGGAGAGCCAGCTGCTGCGCGGCGATCTGCTGGTGATCAGCGGCGCGTTCGGCACCGGCACGTTCGACGTCGTGCAGGAGGTGCTCGGCGAGCTGGGGGAGATGGACTTCTCCCGGGTCGCCATGAGCCCCGCCGCGGCACAGGGTTTCGGCCGGCTCGGGTCCCGGCAGGTTCCGACGCTATGCGTCCCGGGTGACCCGGTCAGCGCGCTGGTCAGCTTCGAGGTGTTCATCCGCCCCGCGATCCGGTTGATGCTGGGCAAGCGGCAGCTGTTCCGGCGGACCGTCCCGGCCGTCGCCGGCTCGCCGATGAGCTCCCCGAGCGGCCGCCGGCAGTACCGGCACGGCCGGATCTACCGCGACCCCGAGGGCGGGTACGTCGTCGAGCCGGCGGGGGACACCGGGACCCACCTGCTGCACGGGATGTCGCAGTCCAACAGCCTGATCGTGATCCCGGAGGACGTGACCGAGGTGGGGGCGGGCGAGCAGGTGGCCGCGGTGCCGCTGCTGCTCCACGTCTGATGACGGTGGGGCATCCGGGCTGGCCGGCCCGCCTGCAACACCGGCAGGTGGGGCTGCGGCCGCTCGGGTGGGGCGACGCGGGGCGCTGGCGTGATCTGCGGATGGCCAACCAGGCCTGGCTGACGCCGTGGGAGCCGTCCTCGCCGTACAGCTGGGAGCGCCGGCACAGCCGCTCGGCGTACTGGTCGATGCTGCGCGTGCTGCGCTCGGCCGCGCGGCGCGGTACGACGCTGCCGTTCGCGATCACCTACGACGACGAGCTGGTCGGACAGCTCACGGTGTCCACGATCGTCCGGGGTGTGCTCCGCTCGGCCAACGTCGGGTACTGGATCGACCAGGGCCACGCCGGACGTGGTGTGACGACGACCGCGGTGGCACTCGCGGTGGACCACTGCTTCGGAGCCGTTGGGCTGCACCGGATCCAGGCCGACGTACGTCCGGAGAACGCGGCCAGTCGCCGGGTCGTCGACAAGCTCGGGTTCCGCCAGGAGGCGCTGTACCGCAGGTATCTCGACATCGACGGCGCCTACCGGGACCACCTGGGGTTCGCGCTGACCGTGGAGGACGTTCCGGGCGGCGCGCTGCGCCGGCTGTCGGTGCCCTGACCGCTGCTGCAGCGACACACCGGCGCGCGTCCCGTGTCCGGCCGTCCGCGCTGTCTACCGTGAGCGCGAAACGTGACGCGTGTGACGGGAGTGGTGTATGGGCTCGGGGATCCTGCTGGCCGTTCTGGTCGTGCTGTGGATTGTCGTCCTGGTCCCGATGGTCCTTGATCGCGGTCGCGGCACCGGCACGGCGGAGAATGAAGGGACGGTTTCGACGATGCGCGTACTCCGTCGCCGAGGGGCCGAGGAGTCCGGGGGCTTGGCCGACAACGCGATCCAGCGACTCAGGCGCCCGCTGCGCGATCCGCGGGTGGAGGCCGATGTGGTGGCGCGGCGCAAGCGGACGCTGATCGGGCTGATCGGGCTGGCCCTGGTGTGGATGGTGCTGGCCATCGTCGTCGCGTCGTACTTCTGGACCGCGCAGATCGTGCTGGACCTGATGGTCTTCGGGTACATCGTGTACCTGCGGCTGGAGGCCCAGCGGGAGGCCGAACGGCGCGAACGCCGGGCCGTCCGCTTCGCCGACCGGGGCGCACGCACCGCGGCCGGGCATCCAGCCACCGGGCACCCGTCCGCGGGGTACCCGGGCGCTCATGGCTCGGCCCCGCGCGGTCCCGCCACCGGTCCGAGTGGCCCTGGCCGCGGCGAGACCCGCCCGGCGACGTTCTCCGACGCCGACGTGACCGCCCCGCTGCCCCGCGCTGCGGGCCGACCGCCATCGACCGGCTGGACCCCGAACCCGGTGCCGGTCCCGACGTACGTCAACAAGGCCACCGCACCGCCCCGCCACCACCACCTCGACGAGCAGCTGATCCGCATCGACGACGACGATCCGTCGTTCGTCGAGGTCGCCGAGTGGGAGGGCAAGCGGGCGGTCGGCGACTGAGCCCGGCGGCCGCCGGCCCGGTCCGCGGCCGGCAGCCGGGCCTCCGCTGACTGCTAGGGTGGCGGTCGTTCTCGGGTCGTCCCGGGGCTGTGGCGCAGTCCGGTAGCGCACCTCGTTCGCATCGAGGGGGTCAGGGGTTCAAATCCCCTCAGCTCCACCCATCAAGCCCAGCAAGTTAGGGCCTTCGCAGCTTCTGCGATCAGCTGTCATCTCCGCTTGTCACTCATTTGTCACTGACACGAGGTGACACGGGGGGTCACAAGGCGGCCAAGAACGGCACCGCTGCGTGGGTGCGGTCGCCCGTCCCATGGCCCTTTGGGTGTCTCGTTGATGTCAGCCCTAGCGTTGGCGAACAGGTTGAGGTTGTTGCGATGCGCAACCGCGCCCGACTGCCCGGCTCGGGCAGACATGCGGGCGTGGCGGCAGCAGGTATCGACGTGCGCCCGCCGTCCTCGGGTCGCTGTCAGCTGCCGACGCGCCCTGCCTCTGGCGGAGGCCCAAGCGCGGGGAGGTGGCCACGTGGCCCGTCCCGGGCGCGGGCGCACTCATGGTAGGGCTGCCCGCGGGCTTAGCGAGTGGACATCGCCGGCCCGCACGAGCCGCACATCACGATGCACTGACGTAGCGCGGCGCCTTCCCGCGGCGGCCTCGCGCCGGCGTTGGTGCGGTTGGCGGCCAGCTTCGCCTCGTTGGCCAGGAAGGTTTCCTAGCTGAGGTAGGCCTGGTGATGGTCGGGGATCAGCGCGGCCCACCCGGCGCGCGGAAGCTCGGTGGTGACGGTGCGCACCGACCCGTCCGGGTTCACCGCACGCAGGAACCGACGGTCACCGAACGCGGCCACCACCTGGTATGCCGGCCCGGGGGCGGTGAACACGTCGGCGATCGCGGTGGCCACCTCCTCGTCCGGGTCGATGACCGGCTGACCGTCCTCGTCGTAGAGGTAGCCGATCGGCAGCGGGGTACGCAGTTCGCCGCGTTCGGCCGCGGTCCGTTTGGCGCCCTGCAGCCGACCGGCGAGCAGGTGCAACTCCGCCTCGGACATGGTCCTCTTCAGGCCGAGCAGCAGCCGGTCGTTGAACTCGGCCGGGTCGTAGGTGCCGTCGGAGTCGATGACCACGGGTGTCGGTGAGGCGTGCGTACTCCAGCAGCCTGGACAGGTCCGCCGAGGAGCGGGTCAGCCGGGAATCTCCAACCCGAAGATCCCGCCGATTTCGCCGGGCAGAGCTGGGCGATCAGCCCTGCCCCCGCTACGAGAAACCGCAGGTCAGGCATGGCCTTCGGCGCCAAGGCGCCTCAGCCTTGCCCGCTGGCATCCGTTCGCCATCAGAGTTGCGTAACGATTCGGTATCGACCGACCCCGGGCACAGGTGTGTCCTGATCCACGCTGAGAGCGCATGGTTAGCGCATGGTGATGCCGCGTGATCGGCGCTGAACGGGAGAACGTCGAGCAAGCCGCGACGACCCCCCGTCGGGGTCAGACCCTGGTTGCGGGCCAGTTCTGTCGGTGCCAGATGACATCGTCGGCGCCTGTCTCTGTCCGTCATGAATCGGGTGGTGATCCGTGTGGGTCCTCAACGGCGGTACGGGGCGTCGCGGCTGCTGTGCTCGGCGCCGACGGTTGTGCTCAGTGTGCTGTTGATGACGATTCTGTTGGGCGGGCTCGCTGCCTGGCCGGACTTCCGCAGATGATGAGCACACGACCGGTGTGATCATGCCGTTGACCTGCGGAAACGGACGCGGGGACGTTCGGGGTCGTGTTACTACAGCGAGCGTGAGGGCGAGGGCCAGGTCAGCCGCTGGGCAGGGTGAAGTCGAAGAACCGGGGCGGCTCGGGCAGCTTGAGCGCGGCCAAGATCGTCT
>JBBPYA010000207.1:0-5751 GCA_038200385.1 Mycobacteriales bacterium | reverse complement strand
CGTCGGTGGTCACGGCCCCGCCGGCGTCGGTGCCCGCCGAACGGGGGTGGGCGCCTCTGCCGCCCGCCCCCAGCCGCGGAGCGCGCCGGTGACCACCGACCTGTCCCTGGGCGACTTCACCCTGCCCACGCCGGCCACATCGAACGGGCACGGCCCGGCGGCGGTGCCGGGTCTTCCGGCCGCGGCGGCGGGTGACGGGGACTGGGCGTTGGTGCGGGAGCTGTCGGGGCGGGTGGGGGACCGGCTGACCGAGGCGTTGAAGGCCCGTGGCCAGCGCGGCCAGCGCTTGGACGAGGCCGCGAAGCGGCAGCTGGGTCGGGCGCTGATCGAGGATGAGCTGCGGTCGCTGATCCGGGCCCGGGCCGAGCTGGGGGAGCCGACCCCGCACCCGGAGGACGAGGAGTGGCTGCGCCGGGCGGTGTTCGCCGTCCAGTTCTCGGTGGGCCGGTTGGCCGCGTTGTTGGAGCAGGACGACGTGGAGAACATCATCGTCGCCGGGTGTGACCGGGTGCAGCTGAAGCTGGCCGACGGGCGGCTGGTCGACGGTCCGCCGGTGGCCGAGTCCGACGAGGAGCTGCTGGAGCTGATCAACCGGATCGGCACCCGGCTGGGGTCGGCAGAACGGTCGCTGTCCGCGGCGCACCCGCACTTCCGCATGTCGCTGCCGGACGGTTCGCGGCTGTCGGCGTTGGCCTATGTCTGCCCCCGCCCGCAGCTGGCCATCCGCCGGCACCGCATCGCGGACAAGGGCCTGGAGGACCTGGTCGGCATGGGGATGATCTCCCGGTCGCTGCGCGCGTTCCTGGGCGCGCTGGTCCGCGGCCGTAAGTCAGTGCTGATCGTCGGCCCGCAGGACGCCGGCAAGACCAGCCTGATGCGGTCGATGCTGCACGAGTGCCCCCCGTCGGAGCGGGTGGCCACCATCGAATCCGAATACGAGCTGCACCTGCATCGCGACCCCGTCCGGCATCCGTGGGTGCTGCCGCTGGAGGCCCGTCCCGGGTCGGTAGAGCGTTCCGGTGCCGGCGAGGTCACCCTCTCCGACCTGGTTCGCATGTCACTGGGGCAGGTCACGGCCCGGCTGGCGGTCGGGGAGGTCCTCGGCGACGAGATCATGCCGATGCTGAATGCGATGATGGCCGGCGGGTCGGGCGGCAGCATGTGCACCCTGCACGCCGACAGCGCGCGGGACGCGTTCGAGCGGATCGCGGTGCTGTGCACGCAGGCGAAGTTGGGGATGACCGCGGAGACGGCCTACCGGTTCGCGGCCAAGGCCATCAACTACGTGGTCGTCGTGGACATGATCGACGAGCGGGCGATCGGCGGGCGGCAGCACCGCTACGTCCGGGAGGTCGCGCACGTCTCCGGCGTCGGTGTCGGTGTCGACGGCCTGCCGGATCTGGGTGAGGTGTACAAGGCGGGGGAGGACTGCCGGGCCCTTCCCCAGGGCAGGGGCCAGGCCCCCGACGTCCTCGAGTTGCGGCGGATCGGGTTCGACGCGGACTGGCTGGATCCGGCCAATGGCGGCTGGGAGCGGCCGTTGCAGCTGCTGGTGACTGAATGAACGGGCTGTTGGCCGCGGCCGCCGGGGCGGCGGTGGCCGGCGGGTTGTTGCTGATCGTCGCCGGCCTGTACGGCACCACTGCCCCGGTGACCCCGGCGCCGTCGCGGCGGGTCCGCGCTCTGCTCCGCCCGGCTGCGGGCCGTCGGCGGTGGCGTCCGGCGTGGTCCGCCGCCGTGGGCGGCGGGCGGGCGGTTCTGCTGATCCCCGGCGGTGCGGCCGCGGCGGCGGTGACCGCCGCGGCGGTGGCCGGAGTGCCGGCGCTGTTCCGGTCCGTCGGCGCCGCGGCGGGGGAGATCGACCGGATGGAGGCCCTGCAGACGTGGGTGCGGCGGCTGTCGGACCTGCTGACCACCAACTCTGAGCTGACCCGCATGTTGGTGGAGTCCGCGCGGACCGCGCCGGCGGCGCTGACCGGCCCGCTGGGGGAGCTGGCGGTGCGCCTGGACGCCGGCTGGCCGGTGGAATCGGCGTTGCGCGGCCTGTCCGATGATCTGGATTCGGCGTCGGGGGACCTGGTAGTCGCGGCGCTGATCCTGGGGATGCGGGACCGCGGCGGCGGCCTGGCCGAGGTGCTGACCCGGCTGGCCGACACCATCGCCGAGGACGTCAAGACCCGCCGCGCGATCGAGGCGGACCGGGCTAAGCCGCGGACCACCGCCCGCATGGTCATCGCGATCACCCTGATCGCCGCCGCCGGGATGGCCATCCTGAACCCGGAGTTCCTGGCGCCCTACGCCTCGCCGGCCGGGCAGGTGGCGCTGCTGGTGATCGCCGTCTACATGGCCGGCTGTCTGCTGTGGCTGCGCAAGCTGACCCTGCCCGCGGCGGAGCCGCGGTTCCTCACCGAGGCCGGTGCCCGGTGAGCGCGACGATCCTGCTGCCGCCTGGGGGTGTGCGGTGACCCCGCTGGCGTGGGCGGCGTTCGCCGGTGTGGTGGCGGCCGGTGGTTTGTTGCTGGTCGGCTTCGGGCTGGCACCGGCATATCCGGCTTTGGGTGATGCGTTGCGCCGGCTGGACCCTGCCTTGGCCAGGCAGCTTCCCGGCGCGTCGAGCGAGGGGCTGGGCGTCGACGGTGACGACGCGCCTGACCCGGGAGCGGCCGGTTGGCAGGGCCGGCTGCGGCGGCGGCTGGCCGAGTGGGTGGCCCGCGTCCCGGGGCTGGCTGTCCCGTCGGCGAACCTGAACCTGCTCGGCCGCAGTACCGAGAGCTTCTTGCTGGCCAAGGTCGGTTTCGCGGTCGCGGGACTGGCGGCGGCGCCCCTGTTCGTCGGTCTGCTGGCGTTCAACGGGATCCAGTTCCCCGTGGTGGTACCGGCCGCGGTGTGCTTGGTCGCGGCGGCCGGCGGGTTCTTCCTCCCGGACCGGGACGTCGCCGTACGGGCCCGCCGGGCCCGGGGGGAGATCCGGCAGGCGCTGTGCGCCTACCTGGACCTGGCCGCGCTGGCCAAGGCCGCCAACTACGGGGCCGTGGACGCGCTGACTCACGCCGCGGCTACCGGCCACGGCTGGGCGTTCGCGCGGCTCCGCGATGCGATCACCTGGGCCGAGCAGCATCAGGCCCCACCGTGGGTGGGGCTGCAGCGCCTGGCCGAGCAGGCCGAGATCGAGGAGATGGCCGACGTCGCCGCGATCGGGCGGACCAGCGCCGACGGCGCCGCGGTGTTCGCCACCTTGCTGGCCCGCTCCGCGAGCCTGCGCTCCGCGCTGGCATCCGAGGCCACCGCACGAGCCAACCGGGCCAGCGAGCAGATGACCCTGCCGGTGATCGCGCTGGCCTTCGGTTTCCTCGCGCTGCTGATGTTCGCCGCTGTCGCCCGCGTCATCGGCCTGTGACCGGCCACCAGGAAGGAGCCCAGCCCCGCACCGTGCAGCACCCCGGCCGCCCCACCAGGGGTCACCGGTCCGTCAGTTCATCCGAGGGGGAGGAGACCCCAATGCCCACCACCACCACGTCCACTACTGGCCGGCGTCGCCGGCGCCTGCTGCCTGCTGCTCCACTGTGGCTGGCCGTCGCGTGGCTCGCCCTGCTCGATCGGTCCGCCGCCGTGCGCGCGACCGGTGACCGCGGGGAGCAGAACTCGGTGTCCGTCGTCGTCTGGACGGTCGCCGCGCTTGCGCTGGGGCTGCTGGCCACCGGCATCATCGCGGCCTGGTCCGACGGGCAGCTGGCTGTCTTCGGCGGAACCCCCTGATACGAGCGGTCGAGGGGAGCTGAGCCAGGTGCGGAAGGCGCGGGCGCGGCCCCGGTGGCGTGGCGACCGGGGCAGCGCCGCGGTGGAGCACCTCATCGTCTACCCGCTGCTGCTGCTGTTGATCTTCGCGGTGGTGCAGTCCGGGGTGTGGTGGCATGCCCGCAACATGGCGCTGGCGGCAGCGGAGTCCGGCGCCCGGGAGGGCCGGGTCGCCGGGTCGGCGCAGGTCGGTGTCGACACCGCCCAGTCCTACCTCGATCAGATCGCCAACGACACCTTCGCCGAGGTGTCGGTGTCCTCGGCCGGGTCCGCGCCCGGCGAGGTGCAGATCACGGTCACCGGCACCGTGCCAAGCCTTTTCCCCGGGCTCTGGGACCTGGATGTCTCCCAGTCCGCGGCCGGCCCGATCGAAGCCCCCCGATGACCCGCCTCCGACGCCGCCCGACCGGGGATCGGGGCAACGCCACCGTCGAGCTGGTGGTGTGGGCGCCGCTGCTGGTGCTGGTGCTGTTCACGCTGTACTGGGTGGCCCGGTACGTCACCGCGGAGTTCGCGATGTCCGAGGTGGCCGCCAACGCCGCCCGGGCGGCGTCGCTGTCGGTCAACCCGGCGTCGGCGCAGGCCACCGCGGAGGCCGCCGCCTACGACAGCATCGCCGAGCAGGACCTGCGCTGTGTGGACCTGCAGGTCGCCGTCGACGTCTCCGGGTTCGGCACCCCGCTGGGGCAGCCGGCCGAGGTGACGGTGCAGATCTCGTGCACCGTGGACAACTCCGACCTGATGTGGCCGGGGATCCCCGGAAACCCCACCCTGACCGGTGACGCGGTCAGCCCCCTCGACGCCTACCGCTCCCGATGACGCGGGTTCACGGCTGCACAGGAAGCCGCCCGCGCCGGCCGCGGGGCGACCGCGGGTCGGTCACGGTGTACGCGCTGGCCATGATCGTGGCGCTGTTCACAGTGACGGGGGTGGCGGTGGACGGGTCCCGCGCCGCGCAGGCCGCCGCCCACGCCAACGCCGTGGCGTCACAGGCAGCGCGGGCCGGCGGGCAGGCGATCGACCCGGCGGCGGCGATCGGCGGCGGTATCGAGGTGGACCCGGCCGCGGCGGTGGCAGCCGCGGAGTCCTATCTGGCGGCGGCCGGTGTGTACGGGACGGTGCAGGTGCTGGGGAACCGGCTGATCGTGGACGTGCAGATTACCAGCGGCACCACGTTCCTGGCGATCGCCGGGATCGACGGGTTCACCCTGGACGGGCACGGCGAAACCGACCTGGTCCGCAGCTGAGGAACGGAAGGCGGCACCGATGATCCGAAGCGTCACCCGCGGCCTGGCGGCTCTGGTCGCTCTCGGGGTGCTGCTGGTCGGCGTGCCGGCCGCGTTGTGGACCCTGGGCCGGCCGTGGCTGCCCGACCACCTGCCGACCGGGGACGAGATCACCGCCACGCTGTCCCGCCCCGACGACGGCTCGCTGTTCCTCGGCGCCCTGGTCGTCGTGGGCGCCGTGGCCTGGGTCTGTTTCGCGTTCGGCGTGCTGGTCGAGCTGCCGACCCAGCTGGGTCTGCTACGTAGACCGGTGCGGCTGCCGGCCGGGATGCGCTGGTCTCAGCACCTGGCCGGCGGGCTGCTGGCCGCAGTGCTGTCGATGACGCTGGCCCCCGCGGTCGGCGCCGCTACCGCCGCCCCGGCGCACGCCGACCCGCCGGCGCCGGTCAGTGTCTCCGCCGAGGCCGACCCGCCGGCGACTGCGGCCACACCGGACGTGCCGGTGGCGCCCCGGCCGGCCGCCGCCCCCGCTGTGCCGAGGTACACGGTGGGCCATCACGACACGCTGTGGCTGATCGCCGAGCAGACCTTGGGTGACGGGCTGCGCTACCCGGAGATCACCGCTTTGAACCGCGGCGTCGCGCAGGCCGATGGCGGCGCCCTGGCCGACGGTGACGTGATCCGCGAGGGCTGGGTCCTCACGCTGCCCGCCGACGCCCGCACCGGCCCT
>JBBPYA010000206.1:0-20548 GCA_038200385.1 Mycobacteriales bacterium | reverse complement strand
GCGGAAGGCGTAGATGGACTGGTCGGGATCGCCGACCACGACGAGGTCACGGCCGTCGCCGGCCAGCAGGGCGAGCAGCTCGTCCTGAGCCGGGTCGCAGTCCTGGTACTCATCGACGTACACCTGGTTGAGCCGGCCCCGTTCCGCGGCCAGCAGGTCGGGATCGGAGCGCAGGACGTCGACCGCCGCCCGGATCAGCTCGGCCGGGTCCAGGGCGAGGCCGTCGCCCGCGGGACCGGGCCCGCCGCGCAGCGCGGTCACGTCGCGGTACTCCCCGAGGAAGGCCGCCGCGGCCACCCAGTCCTCGCGGCCGCGCCGGCGGCCCAGCGCCGCGAGGTCGGCCGGGCTGATGTCGCGCTCCAGTGCGCGCAGCAGCAGGTCGCGCAGCTCGGCGGCGAAACCGCGGGTCCGGACCGCCTGCGCCAGCTCCGCGGGCCAGCGGACCTCCCCGACCCCCTCGGCATGCCCGGCCAGCAGTTCGCGGATCAGCAGGTCCTGCTCCGGCCCGGACAGCAGTCTCGGCGGTGGATCGCCCCGCAGCGCCGCCACCCGGCGCAGCAGGCCGTAGGCGTAGGAGTGGAACGTGCGGGCCAGCGGCTCCCGGATGGTGCGGCCGACCAGGGCGGCGATCCGCACCCGCAGCTCGGCGGCGGCCCGGCGACCGAAGGTCAACGCGAGGATCGACTCGGGATCTGTGCCGGCCTCGATCCGGGCCGCGGCGGCCGCCACGATCGTCGCGGTCTTGCCGGTGCCCGGTCCGGCCAGCACCCGCAACGGGCCGCCGGGGTGCTCGACGACGAGTCGTTGGTCCGGGTCCGGTTCGAACCGGGCGGGGGCGCCGTCGGCGGCACGGACCAGCCGGTACGGCGGGGTGGCGGCGGCGACGGACACGCTGCGATGCAATCACGCTGTACCGACAGAGTTCCCCCGCCGCTGCTGCGGACCCGGTTGGGGTGCAGCGCCCCGGCCGGGGGTGTCAGGGTCCGTTGCGCCAGTGGTCGATCCGGTGGTGGTCAGGCATGAACCCGTGGTCGACGCCCCAGAGCACCGCCTGGGTCCGGCTGCCCACGCCGATCTTGCGGTAGATCGTGCGGATGTAGGACTTCACGGTGTTCGGGCTGAGGAAGGTCAGCGCGGCCACGTCGGCATTGTTCTTGCCCTGCGTGATCAGCGCGAGGATCTCCGCCTCGCGGTCGGTCAGCCCCTCCCGGCGGCCCGGCCAGTCCAGCCCGCTGGCGTTGCGCGCCCGCGGGGGCGGTTCGCTGACGACCAGCTGACCGGCGTGTACCAACTCCAGCGCGGCCACGAGCTCGCGCGCCGGCAGCGTCTTGGACAGGTAACCCGAAGCGCCCTTGCGGCGGGCGCTGTCGATCAGGTCGGGGTGGAAGTTCCAGGTGTACACCACCACCCGCCGGGCGCGCGGGTTCCCTACCAGGACCGCGATCTCCTCGTGGTCGGACTCGGGTTGGGCGAAGGAGTCGTACAGCGCGATGTCGACGACGTCCTCCACGCCCTCGGTCGCATCGATCTCGGCGACGACGACCCGGTCGCGGTACCGGTCGAACATGTGCGCGACCCCGATCAGGACCACCTCGTAGTCGTCGACGAGGGCCACCGTGATCGGTCCTGCCGACGTCGACGCCATGGGCCGACCATAAACCTCCCTAGGGGTGTACCGCACCAGCCCTAGGGGTGATGGATTAGTCCCTGTTCGGCCTGGCCCCAGGTCGACCCGTGCGCGCCGACGGCGCGCGTCACCAGAAGGGCTTCATCATGCTGGGTCTCATTCTCACGATCATCGTGATCGGCCTCATCGCGGGCGCCCTGGCGCGCCTGCTCGTCCCCGGCAAGCAGCACATGTCGATCCTGATGACGATCGTGCTCGGCATCGTCGGGTCGTTCGTCGGCGGATTCCTCGGCTACCTGATCTTCCACAAGGACGCCTCGAGTGGCTTCCTGCAGCCTGCCGGAATCATCGGCTCGGTGATCGGCGCGATCATCGTCCTGCTCTTGTGGACCAGCCTGGGCTCGCGCCGCTCGGTCCACCGCTGAGCCCCGCCGTGGCCGGTCCGGCCTGCGCCTACCGGCCGCGGCCCCTGGGGCACCGCGGGGAGCGGCATGGCCCCCGCGGTGCCCCGACCCGTCCACGCGCACCGCAGCCAGACGGGTAGCTCGTTCCCGGCGGTCACCCCAGCCGCCTGCCGGCGATGACCCCGGCCGGCTCCCCGGCGATCACCCCGGCCGGTCGACCCTCACCATCCGGTCAGTCCGAACACGGCCTCCAGCGGGCCGCCGACAGGTCGACCCGATCCCCTCGAAGCGGCGTCCCCTCGGCGGCCAACCGGGCCAGCTGTTCGGCGGCGACCACGGGCGCTGCCGTCCCGTCGGCGCGCAGCACGCGGTGCCATGGCACGGAGCCGCCGCAGCGGGACATCGCCTGGGCGACCCGCCGCGGCCCGAACCGGCCCAGGTACTCGGCGATGTCGCCGTAGGACAGCACCCGGCCAGGTGGGATCAGCTCGACGACGTCGTAGACCGCCTCGTCGAAGTCAGAGGCGACCCTGCCCGCCGACCGCTGTCGCGCCACCTGCCCAACACTACGAGCGCACCCACACCGGAGCAGCGCCCGTGTCGGTGCGCCGCACCGTGGGTCAGCGCGCTCCGGTCAGTACGCCGGGAGCGACGGGTCGATCTGGCTCTGCCAGGCCAGCACGCCGCCCTGGACGTGCACGGCGTCGCGGAAGCCGGCGGCCTTGACCGCGGCCAGCGCCTCGGCCGAGCGGGCCCCGGACTTGCAGTGCAGCACGATCGGTCGGTCGCCAGCTCGGACAGCGCCTCGCCGCGCAGGATGCGGTCCTTGGGGATCAACACCGAGCCCGGGATCTTGATGATCTCGTACTCGTTCGGCTCGCGGACGTCGATGAGCTGGAAGTCCTTGCCGGCGTCGATCATGTCCTTGAGCTCGCCGACGGTGATGGTGGAACCGCGGGTGGCCTCGGTGGCCTCCTCGGACACCGCCCCGCAGAACGTGTCGTAGTCGATCAGCTCGGTGATCGGCTCGCCCTCGGGGTCCTTGCGCACCTTGATGGTCCGCCAGGTCATCTCCAGGGCGTCATAGACCATCAACCGGCCGAGCAGCGACTCCCCGATCCCGGTGATCAGCTTGATCGCCTCGGTCGCCTGGGTCGCGCCGATCGTCGCGCACAGGACGCCGAGCACGCCGCCCTCGGCGCACGACGGCACCATCCCCGGCGGCGGTGGGACCGGGTACAGGTCGCGGTAGTTCGGGCCGTGGGAGTCCCAGAACACCGACACCTGACCGTCGAATCGGAAGATCGACCCCCACACGTACGGCTTGTCCAGCAGCACGCAGGCGTCGTTGACCAGGTAGCGGGTGGCGAAGTTGTCGGTGCCGTCCACGATCAGGTCGTAGTCGGCGAAGATCTCCATCACGTTCGAGGAGTCCAGCCGGTCGGTGTGCAGCCGCACGTCGACGTACGGGTTGATCTCCTTGATCGTGTCGCGGGCGCTCTCGGCCTTGGACCGTCCGATGTCGGACTGCCCGTGGATGATCTGCCGCTGCAGGTTGGACTCGTCCACGACGTCGAAGTCCACCACACCGAGGGTGCCCACTCCCGCCGCGGCCAGGTACATCAGGGTCGGGGACCCCAGGCCGCCGGCGCCCACGGCGAGCACCTTGGCATTCTTGAGCCGCTTCTGCCCGTCCATTCCCACGTCGGGGATGATCAGGTGCCGGCTGTAGCGGCGGACCTCGTCGACGCTGAGTTCGGCTGCGGGCTCGACCAACGGGGGCAGGGACACGGCGGGCTCTCCTCTTGACTCGGATCTTCGCGACGTGCGGCGTACGCCGGGCACAACCGGACCGGCCCAGGTGATGTTCCCGCCCGGTCAACCGTTCGGGTAGGGCCATCCGTTCTTGCGGCAGCCGTTCAGCCCCAGGGTCTGCTGCTGCATCACCGGGGCCAACGCGCCGGGGCGGGGACACAGCTGATGACCGTGGCCGAGGACGTGCCCGACCTCATGGTTGACGACATAGTCCCGGTACGTCGGCAGGTCACCCGCGAACTCGGGCACCCCGAGGATCCAGCGGGCCAGGTTGATCGTCGCCCGGTCACCGGAGCGACAGGAGGTGTAGCCGCCGGTGTCCACGCCCGGGCAGAAGCCGTCGACGTTGTCCGGGCTGACCAGGGCGACCTGGAAGTCGTAGGACCCCGAGCTGACCCGCTGGAAGGACCGCCGCCCGTCAGCTCCCCAGGAGCGCGGGTCGCCGAGGATGTTGATGACCGCCGCGGCGAACGCCTGGCCGTCCACGCCGATCCCGTCCTCGATCTCGACCCGGAAGCGCAGCAGTGGACCACCGGTCCCCCGGACATCGGACTGGCCCGGCACGATGCCCAACGTGCCGCGGCCCTGCCGCACGACGGTCGTCGGCTCTGGTCGGCTGCCCGCCGTCGAGCCAGTGGGCGCCGGTCGCGAGCCCGACGGGGCAGTCGTCGGTGCGCTGGTGGCGGGATCGACGGCGGCAGTCGTCGGGGCGCCGGCCGCCGTGGAGGTGAGCACTGTGTCGGAGCGGGCCGACGTCGAATTGGCCGAGGAGTCGACCCTGGCCGCGTCGAGCAGCGACACGAACGTCGCGACGGCGAGGATGGGTACGGCGTACGCCCGCCACCCGTACCTGGCCACGAAGCTGCCCAGCCGGGAGCGCGGCGGGGTGGGCGGGTCATCGCCCAGCGTCCCGGCCGGATCGCGGTACCCGGACGGCCTTGACGAGCCGCCCTCGGTCTGCGCCACCGGGTCAGCCTGCCACAGCTACTGGTGCCGTCCGCCCAGGCGCGGGCCGCCTGTTCCGACGGCTCCGGGCCGCCTCAGGCGCGGACCGCCGCCGTCCCGGACGCCACGTCGTCGAGTAGCCCCAGCACGGCTCGCGCGGTGGACACCGGGGCCTCGAGCTGGGCGGTGTGCCCCACCCCGGGGAGCACGAGCAGCCGTGAGTCCGGGATCGCCCGCGCGGTCCGAGGTGCCAGCGACACGTGAACGAGCTTGTCCCGGTCGCCCCAGACCACCAGCGTCGGAGCCTGGATCGTGCGGGCCAGCCGCCAAGGGGAGCGGGCCCCCCGGGTGAGATGAGAGGCCGCGATCCCGCGCAGGCTGGCGGTCAGCGCCTCCATCGCGTAGGGCAGCTCGGCCCGGCGGGCGGCCTCCTCGGCCGCCTCTGTGAGCCGGGCCTCCGGGACCAGCCCCGGGTTGCCGAAGCACAGGTCGATGACATCGTGCGCGCGCTGCAGTGGCGTCTGGCGCAACAACCGCCGCTGCGCCAGCCGGCTCGCCCCGGGCAGGAGCAGCAACGTCAGCGCGGGATCGGCGGCTGCCGGGAGCCGGATTCCGGGCAGCGCCGGGCTGATCAGGGTCAGGCTGCGCACCAGGTCCGGCCGGATCGCGGCCACTGCCACGCTGACGAGACCGCCCAGGGAGTTTCCCAGCAGGTGAACGGCACCATGATCACCGGCCTCGATCAACTCCACGACGCTGCGGACCCGGGCCGCTATCGAGTAGTTACGGTCCCGCGGCGGCGGGGAGTGCCCGAATCCGGGCAGGTCGACGGCCACCGCGTCCAACCGCGGGGCGAGCAGCCCCGCGAGATCGGTCCAGTTCGTCGCCGATCCGCCGAGGCCGTGCACGTAGACCGCGGGTTCGGCCATTCCGGTCGTCCCCGGGGTCTGGCGGAGGAACACCTCGCCGGAGGGCAGCGCGACGGTGTCCCCCGGCCAGGGCGGCAGGAGCGGCTCGAGCGGGGGTAGCGGCGTCGGGACGAGGCGGGCGGGGCGCACGCAGCGACCGTAGTCTCGTCGCCGGCATCGGCAGCCGGACACCGATGAGATCCAGACCGGCCGTCGGTCTGGTACCGGGGCCAGCGGCCGCCGGCCCCCGGCGAAACCTGGAGCGGACATGGCGTCAGTACTGCGCGACCTCGGGGCGATCACGTTGTTCGTCGAGGATCTGCCCGCTACGGCGGCGTTCTACCGGGATGTCTTCGAGCTCAAGCGGGTGCACGAGGACGAGGACTCCGCGGTGTTCGACCTCGGCAACACCCTGATCAACCTGCTCCGCTCGAGTGCCGCGGACGAGTTGGTCGCACCGGGCGCGGTGGCCCGATCGGGTACCGGGTCGCGCTTCCAGCTCACGGTCTGGGTGGACGACGCCGACGCGGTGTGCGCGGACCTGCGGGCGCGGGGGGTCGCGCTGCAGAACGGTCCGGTGGACCGGCCCCGGGGGCAGCGCACCGCCTGCTTCACCGACCCTGCCGGGCACCTCTGGGAAGTGGCGCAGACACTGGCCCCGCCGGCCGGGTAGCAGCGCCGTCGACAGTCCGGCGGGGTGGCGGCCGGCCGCTGCGGTGCGCGCTGTGTGGTGGCCTGCCGGCCGGCCGATAGGGTCCGCGGATGGAGCAGCCTCGGGGTGGACGGCTCCCGCGTGGACTTCGCCGTCGCCAGCTACTCGAGGCCGCCCAGGACGTTTTCGTGGCCCGCGGCTTCCACGGCGCCGCCATGGACGAGATCGCGGTCCGTGCCGGTGTCAGCAAACCCGTGCTGTACCAACACTTTCCCGGCAAGTTCGAGCTGTACCTCGCGCTGCTGGACGAGCAGATCGACGCGCTGGTCCAAAGCATCAAGACCGCGTTGGCGACCACCGTCGACAACCGGGCGCGGGTCGAGGGCGCGGTCTCGGCGTACTTCGAGTTCGTCGACGGGGACAGCCAGGCGTTCCGGCTGTTGTTCGAGTCCGACCTGCTCAACCACCCGTCGGTGCGCGAGCGGGCTCGCGCCGGACTCGCCGACATCGTGGAGGCGGTCGCGAGCATGATCATGCACGACACCGGGACGAGTCCGGACCGGGCCGGGCTGCTGTCGGCCGGGCTGACCGGCATGGCCGAGATGAGTGCCCGGTGGTGGCTGGATCGTCGGCTGGCCATCGACCGCGCCGAGGCGGTCGACCTGGTCGTCGCACTGGTCTGGCGGGGCCTCTCGGCATTCCCGGCGCACGACGAGGCGGCGGCAACCCAGCCCTGACCCGGCGAGCGACCTCGCGGCCGACGCGGGGGCACGGAAGGCCCGGCGGCCGGACCGCCACGCTGGGATAACCTCGCAGCCAGGAGCCCGGCGCGGGTCGCCGGGCGGCAACAGGAAGGTCAGCGGTGGAGGTCAAGATCGGCGTGCTGCACTCGCCTCGGGAACTCACTGTGGACAGCGGGCTGACCCCCGCCGAGGTCCAAGCCGCGGTGTCCGAGGCGATCGGGACCGACTCCGGGGTGCTGTCCCTGACTGAGGAGAAGGGTCGCCAGGTGATCGTGCCGGCGGACCGCATCGCCTACGTCGAGATCGCCGAGGCTGACACCCGGCGAGTGGGCTTCGGCGTCGCCTGACCGCTGTGTCGCCTGACCGCTGTGTCGCCTGACCGCTGTGGCGGCGGTCCGACGAGTCAGACGCTCAGGCCCAGTGCCTGCATCCGTACGGCGTGTGCCGTGGTGATCCGTTTGAGCAGAGCCGCGACACCGGCCAGATCCCCGGTGCCGGCGACGATCAGGTCGGTCAGCCCGTCCCGCTCGCCGATCACCCGCTGGGACTGGGTCAGCGCCTCCCCGACGAGCCGCCGCGCCCACAGCGCGAGCCGCCCGGCCATCGCCGGATCCGCCCGGACCGCCGCCCGCACCTCCCGGACCGCGAAGTCCGCGTGCCCGGTGTCGGCGAGCACCTCGAGCACCAGTCCCTTCGTGTCGGCGTCGAGGAACTGCGCGACCTCGCGGTAGAAGTCCGCGGCCAATCCGTCCCCGACGTAGGCCTTGACCAGGCCCTCCAGCCACGTGGTGGCCCTCGTCGACTCGTGGAAGGCGTCCACAGCCCGCACGAAGGGTGCCATCGCCCGCTCCGGGTCCCCGCCGCGCGCGGTGATCTGCTGGTGCAGCAGCGAGTAATGCCCGATCTCGGCAGCGGCCATCCGGGCGAGTTCGGCCTTGCCGGCCAGGGTAGGTGCGAGCCGGGCGTCCTCGGCGAGCCGGTCGAAGGCGGTCAACTCGCCGTAGGCCAGTGCCCCCAGCAGGTCGATTACCGCTGCCTCGTCGGCACCGCTCAGCGTGGGGCTCCTCACAACCGGTCGATCGGACGCGCCGACCCTACCCGTCGGTCGGCAGCGGTAGACTTCACCCGACCGGGCGCTGTGCCCGGACCTGTGCGTGGATGCCTGGTGGGTAGCCCCGTCGTCCGCGCGATCGAACCGACGAGAAGCACCATCGCGCTCGCCACGACGAAAGGCTTCACCCTGACCGCCGACCTCTCCACACCCGAATCCACCGAATCCGAGTCCGTCGCCGACTCCTCGGCAGCCGACACCGCCGCAGCTGCGTCCGCGGTCGCCCTGGACCACGCCGAGTCCGGCGCGCCGGACGTCGAGGCCGAGGAACTTGCCGGCCGCGCCCCGGTGTCCGCCGACAGCCCGCTGTTCGCCGAACTCGGCGTCCGCGAGGAAACCGTGCAGGCCCTCGCCGTGCACGGCATCACCCGGACCTTCGCCATCCAGGAACTCACCCTCCCGCTCGCGCTGGCCGGGCACGACCTGATCGGTCAGGCCCGGACCGGAACCGGCAAGACCCTCGGCTTCGGCGTCCCGATGCTGCAGCGCCTGCTCAGCCGCGACGAGGGAGCCGACGGCGTACCCCAGGCACTCGTGGTCGTGCCGACCCGCGAGCTGTGCGTCCAGGTGGCGCGCGACATCGCCGCCGCCGGTGAGACGCGCGGCGTGCGGGTGCTGGCGATCTACGGCGGACGGGCCTACGAGCCCCAGATCCAGGCGCTGCGCCAGGGTATCGAGGTGGTCGTCGGCACCCCCGGCCGGCTGCTCGACCTGGCCGAGCAGGGCCATCTGGTCCTCGGCAAGGTCGCCCTGCTGGTCCTGGACGAGGCCGACGAGATGCTCGACCTGGGCTTCCTGCCCGACATCGAGCGGGTGCTCGGCATGGTCCCCGACAAGCGGCAGACGATGCTGTTCAGCGCGACCATGCCCGGACCGATCGTCACCCTGGCCCGACGATTCATGAGCCGGCCTACGCACATCCGGGCCGAACCGCCGAACGAGAACCGCACGGTTCCCGAGGTCACCCAGATCCCGCTGCGCGCGCACGCCATGGACAAGGTCGAGATGCTGGCCCGGATCCTGCAGGCCGAGGGCCGGGGTCTGACGATGGTGTTCTGCCGGACGAAACGGACCGCGTCCAAGGTCGCCGACGAGTTGGCCGACCGCGGCTTCGCAGCCGCCGCGGTGCACGGGGATCTCGGGCAGGGCGCCCGCGAGCAGGCGCTTCGGGCCTTCCGCAACGGCAAGGTCGACGTGCTGGTGGCTACCGACGTCGCCGCCCGCGGGATCGACGTCGAGGGTGTCACGCACGTGGTGAACTACCAGTGCCCCGAGGACGAGAAGACCTACCTGCACCGGATCGGGCGGACCGCCCGCGCCGGCAAGTCCGGTACGGCGGTGACGTTCATCGACTGGGACGACATGCCGCGCTGGCAGCTGATCGACTCCGCTCTCGAGCTCGGGCTGGCCGAGCCGCCGGAGACCTACTCGACCAACATCCACCTGCGCACCGAACTCGGCATCCCGGCCGGGGTGGCCGGGCGACTTCCCCGGTCCCGGCGGGTCCGCGAGGGTCTGGACGCCGAAGCCGTGGAGGACCTCGGCGAGACCGGACGGGCCCGCAAGGCACCGGCCCGCACCGTGGGTGGTCGCGGGGCCGCGCCGCGGGGTCGCTCCGGCACCGAGGACGCGGCGGTCGTCGACCGTCCCGCCGGTCAGCGCCGGGACCGCCGCCGCACCCGCGTCGGTGCGGCCGGCCGCGGGAGCACCGCGTCCGTGGGTACGCCGGATGGTGCCGTCGAGGACAGTCGGTCCGGCCCGGGCGAGCACTCAGCGGCCGGCAAGCCGCGGCGGCGACGCCGACGGGGCGGCGCGGCCAGCAAGCCCGCCGCCGACTGAGCGTCCAGCACGGACCGGCCGCCGCCAGGGTGGGTGCAGCGACCCGGCCGGGTCGGTCCCACGAGCGGGGCAGCGCTCAGGAGACGAACGCGGGGCGGTCCGGCCGCCCGTACAGCGTCGTGCGCTGCTGCAGGCGACGCCCGGCCGTGCCCGCGATCCGGCGGAAGTCCGCCTCGTCGAGGGCCTGACCGTGCGCGGCACCGGCAGCCCGGCTGATGTTCTCGTCCATCAGCGTGCCACCCAGATCGTTGACGCCGCCCTGCAGCAGCTGGCCCGCGCCGACCGCACCCAGCTTGACCCACGACGCCTGGATGTTGTCGATCAGCCCGTGGTAGGCGATCCGCGCCACGGCGTGCATGAGCAGCACCTCGCGCCAGGTCGGTCCGCGCCGGGCCCGGCGCTTGAGGTAGATCGGGGCCGCCATGTGCACGAACGGCAACCCGACGAACTCGGTGAACCCGCCGGTCTCCCGCTGCAACGCCCGGGTCGCCAGCAGGTGGCGGGCCCAGTGCCTGGGCTGCTCCACCGCCCCGAACATGATCGTGATGTTCGAGCGCAGCCCGATCGAGTGCGCGGCACGGTGGGCGTCCAGCCACTCCTGGGTGTCGATCTTGTCCGGACACAACACCGCGCGGATCTCGTCGTCCAGGATCTCCGCCGCCGTTCCGGGCAGTGAGCGCAGCCCGGCCGCCTGCAGCCGGCGCAGGTAGTCCACCAGCGGCTCGCCGAGCCGGCGGGCCCCCTCGGTGACCTCCAGCGCGGTGAACCCGTGGATGTGGATGTCGGGGACCGCCGCATGCACCGCCGCGGCCACCTCGACGTAGAAGTTGCCGTCGAAGCTGGGATGGATCCCGCCCTGCAGGCAGACCTCGGTCGCGCCGAGCCGCCAGGCCTCCTCGGAGCGCTCGGCGACGTCGTCGAGGGTGAGCAGGTACGGCTTGCCGCGCAGGTTCAGCGACAGCGGCCCCTTGGAGAACCCGCAGAACGTGCAGCGGTAGGTACACACGTTCGTGTAGTTGATGTTCCGGTTCACGACGTAGGTCACCGTGTCGCCGACGGCCTCGCGACGGAACGTGTCGGCCAGCCCGGCCACGGCCGCCACCTCGGGGCCGCGGGCGGAGAACAGCGTGACGAGTTCGTCCTCGCCCGGCTCCTGGCCGGCCCGGACGCCGGTGAGCACCTCGCCCACCGCGCCGCCGTGCCGGGCCGCCGCCGGGACCAGCACCGGCGGGTTCCGGTCGGCGCCGGAGTACCACGCGGTGGACCGGCGCCCGATCTGGACGACCTCGGCGCCGGTCCCCACGTTGGCCGCCGCGGCGTGCTGCTCGGGCCAGCTCGCCCCCGGGTCGTCGCGGCCCAGCGACTCGGCGTCGGAGCGGTCGAGGACCGGGAACCGCAGCGCGTCGTCCAGCCACCGCCCCGGATCCAGCGCGAAGGAGGGATAGATGGTCAGCCGCGGCGCCAGCGAGAATCCGGCGTCCTCGGTGGCGTCACGCAGCGCCGCCAGCGACGGCCACGGCCGCTCCGGGTTCACGTGGTCGGCAGTGACCGGCGACACACCGCCCCAGTCGTCCAGCCCCGCCGCGATCAGCCCGCCCAGCTGCTCGGGCTCGGACAGGTTGGGCGGAGCCTGCACATGCACGTCCGACGGCAGGATCAGCCGGGCCAGCGCGACGGCGCGGCGGTGCTGCTCCGGCGGGCACGGCGGCGCGGACCGCATTCCGGTCCCCGGCTTGGGCAGGAAGTTCTGCACGATCACTTCCTGCACGTGCCCGTGCCGGCGGTGCGCGGTTGCGATCGCCGCCAGTGCACGCACCCGGTCCTGCTCGGTCTCACCGATGCCGACCAGGATCCCGGTCGTGAAGGGGACGGCCAGCCGCCCGGCCACCTCCAGGGTCGCCAGCCGCCTGGCCGGGCGCTTGTCCGGGGCCCCGCGGTGGGCGGGCAGGTCCTCGCGCAGCGACTCGATCATCATCCCCTGTGAGGCGCTCACGCCGCGCAGGCGGGACAACTCCTCGGTGCTGATGGCGCCGGCGTTGGCATGCGGCAGCAGCCCCGTCTCGGCCAGCACCAGCCGGCACATCCCGACCAGATAGTCCACAGTGGACGACCAGCCGTGCTCGGTCAGCCACGACAGCGCGACCGGGTAACGATCCTCGGGCTGCTCGCCGAGGGTGAACAGCGCCTCGTGACAGCCGGCCTCGGCGCCCCGCCGAGCCACGGCGAGGACCTCGTCGGGGGTCAGGTACGGCTCGGGCAGGTGCGCCGGGGCGGTGGCGAACGTGCAGTATCCGCAGCGGTCCCGGCACAGCCTGGTGAGCGGGATGAAGACCTTGGGTGAGTATGTGATCCGGGTCCCGTGGGTCGCGGCGCGCACCGCGGCGGCCCGCCCGGTCAGGGCGTCGGTCGATTCCGAGGTCAGCTGCACGTCCACCGGCCGCCACCCTCCCTGATGAGCCCGTGACCCTCGGGCGCCCGTTCGGTCCACCTCGACGGTACGCACCTGCCGGTCGGACGCGGCGCGCACGGTCACACAGGTCGCCGGGCTAGCGTCGCAGCCGTGGACGACGCGACGCCGAGCGGCCCGCACCCCGGCCGGGGGTCTGAGCGCCCCGGCCGGGGGTCAGAGCGCCCCGGCCGACTGCGTCCGACCAGGCGGGTCCTCATCTGGACCGCCGCCGTGGCGGTGGCCGTCGTCGTGCTGGCCGTGCTCTGGAACGGCAGCGACTTCGCCAACACCGACCTGCGGACCGCAGCCGGGAAGCCGTCCGTACCCACCAGAGCACTCCCGGGTGACAGCGTGACGCTGGCCTGGTCGGCCGGCACCGGGCCGGCCGACACATATGCCGTCGAGGCGTCCACGGTCATCACCGGCAACGAACACGGACTGGCGGGGCTGGATCAGGCGACCGGCGAGGAGCGCTGGCACTACCTTCGCTCGACGGCCACCCTGTGCGACTGGACCGGGGCCGACGACGTGGTCGTCGCCGTGTTCCGGACCGACGGGGGATGCGACGAGGCGGTCGCCCTGGACGCGGACACCGGGCAACGCCGCTGGTACCGCAGCGTCAGCTTCCTCTCGGCCATCACGTTGCGCAGCACCGACCAGCTCACTGTGGCGTTCACACCGACCGGGCTGACCGTGCTCGGAACGGTCACGAACGGTCTGCGCTGGCGCTACGACCCCCCAGGCGGCTGCCTGATCGGCGATGCGTTGCCCGGTGACGTCGGCGTCGTCGTCGCCCTGGACTGCCCCGAGGCCGGCTCGTCCCTGGTCGTCCTGGACGGGTTCACCGGCGAGCAGCGTTGGACGGCCACCCCGGCCGGCGGTCCGCTGCACCTGCTCAGCGCGAGCGGTGACGTCGGCGTGCTGTCCGGATCCGCACAGGCCCGGCTACAGGTGTTCGACCGGGACGGCGTGCAGCTCACGGACCTCGTCGACCCGGCGCTGGCGGTCGAGGGCAGCGCCGTACCCCGGGCGATAGCCCTACCCGACCGCTACGTGCTCACGACCGGGTCGGCGGTGCTGTTGCTGGATCTGCGCAACGGCTCGATCTCCTGGGTCCGCCCGGCGACGACGGCGGCGGTGCTGCTCGGCAAGTCCCTGCTGGTGTACAACGGAACGGACTTCGCGCAGCTCGATCTGGTCACGGGAGGGACGCAACGGTCCATCGCTGCCGCCGGGGAGATGCCGCCACGCGGGGCCACGCTGGAACTGCTCGGTTCCTCGATCGTGGTGGGCGCCGCCGATCAGGTCCGGGTGTACCGCTGAGCAGTCCTCGACCCTGCTTGGTGACGGCTCACCCGCGGGCCGCCACCAACCGCTGCGCCAGCTCCCGGTAGGCCTGCGAGCCCCGGATCCGGCGCGCCGTGTTCAGCACCGAGCGGCCGGCGGCGGGCGCCTCGGCGAACCGCACCGAGCGCGGGATCGCCGGTTCCAGCACGAGCAGGCCGTACCGGTCGTCGATGTCGGCCAGGACGTCGCGGGCGTGCACCGTGCGGGCGTCGTACAAGGTCGGCAGGACCCCCACGACGCTGAGGTGCCGGTTGGTGTGCCGGCGGATCTCCGCGATGGTGTCCAGCAACTGGCCCACCCCGCGGTGGGACAGCGTCTCGCACTGCAGCGGGATCAGGACCTCGTCCGCGGCCGTCAGACCGTTGATCGTCAGGACGCCGAGGGATGGCGGGCAGTCGATGAGCACGTCGTCGTACTCGCGCCCACCGCGCTCCGCCAGATCGAGCAGGGCGTTGCGCAGCGCGTACTCGCGGCCGGTGCGGGTCAGGAGCAAGGTCTCGCAGCCGGCCAGGTCGATCGTCGCGGGGAGCAGGTCCGGCCCGTCCTCGGTCGCCGTGACGACCCGCTGCGCGTCGACGGTGCCGAGCAGCACGTCGTGTACCGACAGCTCCAGCGCGTCCGGGTCGACGCCGAGGGAGAACGTGAGGCACGCCTGCGGATCCAGGTCGACGAGCAGGACGCGGCGTCCGAGCTCGGCCAGGGCGGTGCCGAGGGAGGCCACCGTCGTGGTCTTGGCGACGCCACCCTTCTGGTTGGCGACGGCGAGGACGTGGGACACGGGCCATCCTTGCGCGAGTTGACGGGTGCTCGGTGGCGCGGGCCGGCGAGCTGGGAGGGTCCCCGGCCGATGCGAGGCGTTGGCCAGCCTGCCACGCCGGGATCGGCCACCGCCGCCGCCGGGCCGGGTGCTCCCGACCGACATACCCTCGGTGGGTGCGCCAGCCCTCCCACGGACTCTTCGGCCCCGACAGCATGACGTGGCGCGTCCACGGCGACCCGATCCTGCCCGTCGGTGGGTTGCGGGCACTGCTCCTGCAGTCCCTGAACCCCCGCGCGATGGCCGCGGTGGCGCAGAACTCCGGCTTCCGGACCGACCCGTGGGGGCGGCTGCAGCGCACCGCGGAGTACGTCGGCCAGCTCAGCTTCGGCACCGCCGAGGAGGCCACCCGTGCCGCCGCCCGGGTCCGTGGTGTCCACCGCCGAATGCGGGCGGTGGATCCGGCCACCGGTGCGGACTTCCGCATCGACAACCCGGAACTGCTGCTGTGGGTGCACTGCTGCGAGGTGGACTCGTTCCTGTCGACGACCCGGCGCGCCGGCCTGGCGCTGTCTGACCGCGACGCCGAGCGCTACCTCCGTGAGCAGGTGGAAGCCGCCGCCCTCGTCGGGGTGGATCCAGCCGTCGTACCGGCCACCCTGGGGCAGATGGAGGACTACTTCGCCGCGGTCCGTGGCGAGCTCCGGCTCACCCCCGAGGCGCGGCAGGCGGCGCGGTTCGTCCTCGTGCCGCCGATGCCGTCGTGGGTGCAGTGGCTGACCCCGGCCCGCCCCGCGTGGGGCGGGCTGGCCACCCTCGGCGTGGCGCTGCTGCCGCGGTGGGCCCGGCGGATGTTCCGGTTGCCCGGGCTGCCGACCACGGACCCCGGAGCGACAGCCGCCGTCCGGGCGCTGCGCCGCTCGTTACTCGCGCTGCCGGTGTCGGTCCGGGAGGGACCGCACCAGAAGGGCGCCCGCGAGCGGCTTGCCGCGGCACCGGCGTGACGCTGCAGTTCGGGCCGGACGCCGCCCGGCGGGTGGAGACTAGCTACCTGAGCGCGGACGTGGTGGCGCAGCGCCGACGCGTACTTGAGGCGCTACGACCACGACCGGGCGAGACTGCCGTCGACATCGGCTGCGGTCCGGGTCTGCTCAGCGTCGAGCTGGCCGCCGCCGTAGGCCCGGAGGGTTCGGTGCTGGGCACCGACATCAGCCCGAGCATGCTGGCCCTGGCGGAGGCCCGGGAGATCCCCACCGGTGCCTCGCCGCTGCGCTTCGCGCGGGCCGGCGTGGACGCCCTCCCCATCGATGACTCCTCGGCCGACCTGGCGGTCTGCACGCAGGTGCTGGAGTACGTCGCCGACATCCCGGCCGCGCTGACCGAGATGTACCGCGTGTTACGCCCCGGCGGCCGGCTACTCCTGCTGGACACCGACTGGGACTCCCTGGTCTGGCACAGCACCGACGTCGAGCGGATGCGCCGCGTCTGCGCGGTCTGGGACGAGCACCTGGTGGACCCCTACCTGCCGCGCACCCTGCTGGGGTCGTTGCAACGGGCCGGTTTCGAGGTGGATCCGCCCTGGACGATCCCGCTGCTGAACGTGGGGTACCACGAGGCGACGTACAGCGGCGGACTGATCCCGACGATCCAGGCGTTCGTCGCCGACCGGGGCGGGTTGGCCGCCGACGAGGCGGCGGCCTGGGCGGCGGACCTGCGCGCGCTCGGCCCGGCCTACTTCTTCAGCCTGAACCGCTACGTCTTCCTGGCTCGTCGGCCGCGCTGAGCCATCGGCTCAGCGGCGCAGCCCCTGCAGCCTGCCGATCGCCTCGTCGAGCACCTCGTCGCGCTTGCAAAAGGCGAATCTGACCAGCGTGGCCCCGGCCGGCTTGTCGTCGTAGAACACGACGTTCGGGACGCCGACGACGCCGCTGCGGTGGGGCAGCTCGCGGCAGAACGCCACGCCGTCGTCGTACCCGAGCGGGCGTACGTCGGCGGTGACGAAGTACGTGCCCGCCGGGACGAACACCTCCAGGCCGGCCTCGGCCAGCCCCGCGGCAAGCCGGTCCCGCTTGGCCTGCAGGGTGTCGCGCAGGTCGGCGTAGAAGTCGTCGGCCAGGCCGAGCCCGACCGCGACGGCCGGCTGGAACGGTGCCCCGCCGGTGAACGTGAGGAACTGCTTGGCGGTGCGGACGGCGGTGATCAGCGCGGCCGGCGCGCACACCCAGCCGATCTTCCAACCGGTGACGCTGAACGTCTTGCCGGCCGAGGAGATCGTGACGGTGCGCTCACGCATGCCGGGCAGCGTCGCCAGCGGTACGTGTCGCACGCCGTCGTACGTCATGTGCTCGTAGACCTCGTCGGTCACCACGACGAGGTCCCGCTCGATCGCCAGCTCGGCGATGAGCTGCTGCTCGGCGGCGCTGAACACCTTCCCGGTGGGGTTGTGCGGGCTGTTCAGCAGCAGCAACCTCGTGCGATCGGTGATCGCCGCGCGCAGCTCGTCGGGGTCGAAGTGGTAGTCCGGCGCCCGCAGCGTGACCAGCCGGCGGTGCGCGCCGGCCATCGCGATGCACGGTGCGTAGGAGTCGTAGGCCGGGTCGAAGCCGACTACCTCGTCGCCGGTCTCGCACAGCGCGAGTACGGCGGCGGCGATCGCCTCGGTGGCACCGGCGGTCACCAGGACCTCGGTCGCCGGGTCGTAGTCCAGGCCGTAGAAGCGCTGCTGGTGCTCGGCGATCGCCTGCCGCAGCTGCGCGCTCCCCGGCCCGGGCGGGTACTGGTTGTCGCCGTCCCGGATCGCCTGTACGGCGGTCTCCAGGATCTCCGCCGGGCCGTCGGTGTCCGGGAACCCCTGACCCAGGTTCACCGCGCCGGTCGCAAGCGCCAGCTCGGACATCTCCACGAAGATCGTGCTGGTGAAATCCTGCAGCCGGGAGTTCAGGTACGGCGTGGGCCCGGTCACGCCCGCGATCCTAGGAGGAGTACCCGGCTGAGCGCCGGTGGCCTGCCACCCGCGTGCCGTGCCGTAGCTTGCCGTGCCGTGGCCTGCCGTGATCATGGGGATTGGCCGCCCCTGACCGGCGGATCACCATGATCACGGTAGGCGGACGGTACCCAGGGCTGACCAGGGTTCCCGGGCGGGGGCGGCGCGGCGGCCCTCCGGACAGTGCCGCCGGAAGTCGCACAGGCCGCACCGCGACCCGGGCCTCGGCGGGTAGGCCTCGTCCACGCCCCGGCCGCCGGCGAGGTCCGTGGCGGCCCGCTGGATGTCGGCCGCCGTTGCCTCGGCCCGCTCGACGTGGCGGCCCAGCGTCTCCTCGGAGTGCTCGAACGCCGCGGTCGTCCCCGACGGGAGATGGTGCAGCTCGACTCGGCGGCACTCGGAACGGAAGGTACGGCGGGCACCCAGCACGTACATCGCCAACGCCCGGGAGTCGCGCGCGTCGCTCTCGTCGGGTACCTGCGACCCGGTCTTGTAGTCCACGACGACGAGTTCGGCTTCGCGTCGGTCCAGGCGGTCCACCCGCCCCGAGATGGCCAGCATCCCGGTCGTGGCGGCGACGGTGCGCTCGACGGCCGCGGGCTGTACAGCCGGTTCCAGCCCGGCGGTGTACGCGGCCAGCCACCCACCCGCCTCGTGCCGCCAGCGGGTGGCCTGCTCGGCATCGCGGAACCCGTCCCGCAGCCACGCCGCGTCGAGCGTGGCCACGGCGGAGCGCGGGGTACGCCGTGCTGCCGGGAGCTCCCACCACTGTTTGAGCGCGACGTGCACGGAGGCCCCGAGCGACGTGTGCGCCCAGGGCGCTCCGCTCGGGGGCGTCGGGCGGTCCAGGTAGGCCATCCGGTACCGCCGGGGACAGTCGGCGAACGTGGCCAGCCGGGACGGCGTACAGGCGAACAGCCGGGCCGGCATGCCCGGGAGTGCGAGCTGCGCCGGCCCGCTACCAGCGGCCGGCACCCCGCCCACCCCGGCGACCGCCTCCGCTGCGCCGACCGCCGCCGCCCCAGGTCCCGCGCCCCCGCCCGCCGCCCCAGGAGCCGCGGCGGGCGCCACCGCCCCAGTCGCCGCCGGCCGCGCCACGCCCCCAGTCCCCGCCTGGTCCGCCGCGGCGACCGGCGCCACCGACCGACCCGCCGAAGAACCCGCCGCTGCCCAGGCCGCGGCCGCCCGCACCCAGACCGCCACCCCCGAAACCGCCACCCCCGAAGCCGCCCCACCGGGACCGGCCGCGTCGGCGGCCGCCCGAGAGCACCGACCCGAGCAGCATCCCGTCCCAGAACCGGGTGCGGTACCAGCCGCCGGGGACGCCGAGCCCGCCGCGGTAGTAGTGCGGCGCGCCCGGGGTGTAGCGGGGGAAGCCTTCGTAGCTCTGGTCGCCGACGGTGACCTGGCGGGCGTCAGTCAGCTGCTCCCCGACCGGTTCATCGGCCGGCGGGATCTCGGGACCGGGATCCAGGCCCAGCCGCTCGCGGGCCGTCCGCGCCGCGACCAGGCCTTCGACGACGGTGCGCCGTGCAGCGGCGAACTCCCCTGTCGTGTCCGCCTGGTCCAGCAGGGCGCCGGTGCTGGTGTACCGCTCGGCGGCGTCCGCGACCGCCTGCCGGGTGATCGGGTCGTCGCCGGGATCCAGGTTGGACACGTCGGCGGCCAACCGGTTGTACATCGACAGGATGTCGGCACGCAGGCCCTCGAAGTTCCGGGCCTCGCGGCGCTTGCGGTACAGCAGGTAGCCGCCGACGCCGATGACAGCGATCGCGATCAGGATCGCGAACCAGACCCAACCGCTGCTGCCGCTGCTGGAGGCGCCACTGCCGGCGGCTGCACAGTTGTCCTGCGACGGCGCGTCCCGCATCGCGGTGACGAAGTCGACCAGCAGAGCGGTGACGTCACCGTCCCTGTTGAGCTGGTCGATGTTGCGATCCACCGCGTCGAAGGCCGCGTTGTCGGCGAAGCCCGCGCAGGTCACGTCGGAGCCGGCCCGGATTCCCGTGCCGGACACGACGGCGACGGTGTTGCCGGGTAGCGCCAGCCCGATGGTGCGGGCCGATTCCAGCGGATCGCCGGAGGACTCCGGCAGTACCGCCACCAGGACCGGCCCGGCGCCGATCGCCTCGCGCACCCGGTTGGCGTCGACCGGGGTGACCGCTGCGGGATCCAGGTAGACCGAGTCGGTGCGCAACGCCGCGATCGCATCGTCGATCGGGGCCGCGGATGCAACCACGACGGGCAGGGTCACGCTGAGCGCGACGACGAGCCCGACGACGGCGAGCAGCCTGCGGGCCGCGGAGGCGAGGATCGGCACGGCACTCACCGTATCCCCGACCGCGTCCTGGTCGGAGGTACGACGGGTCCTGGCCTCACCACAGCGCCTGTCCGGCCACCCGGGCCCGCCCCGGCGCGGTACTGCAACCGGATGCTCCGGCACCGGACGCCCCGCGCGGACGCTGCACGGGTCCTGGGCTAGCTGCGGGTGCCCAGTCGAGAAGACGCCTCGGGCGGATCGACTGCCTGGTGAACAACGCCGGCCTGATCCAGGTCGGCCCGGTGGACACGATGACGACCGAGCACTTCGCCGCCGCGTTCGACGCCGCGGTCGGCTTGGTTCACGCTGGCCGACAGCATCCCAATGCTGTCGATGAATGCCGAGCGCGCGGCCCGCCGCATCATCACCGCTGCGCTGCGCGGGTGACCCGAGGTGATCCTCACGCCGCTCGGCCAGGTGGCGGTGCGCGGACACGCGCTGTCCGCCCCGCCCGCGTGGATCCGCGCGCTGACCGGCCTGACCCGACGAGCGGCCGAGCGCTATTACGAGTACCGGGATCCGGCCCCTCCGAACTGACCGGAGCCCGGCCGCACCGGGGCCTCGATCGACGAGGCCCGTTGTCGCGATCGGTCATGGGGGCCGCGCTCAGCCGGCGTACGGCGCGGTCCCGGTCGCCGCCGCAACCAG
>JBBPYA010000205.1:0-4380 GCA_038200385.1 Mycobacteriales bacterium | reverse complement strand
GCCGCCACGGCAGCCACGACGAGCGCCGGTGCGGCTTGACAAACATAGGAGATTCAACGGCCGACTCGAACACCTCCGCGGCTCAGCCCTCGGCTTCCGCAACCTCACCAACTACATCGGCAGATCACTGCTCGAGACCGGCGGCTTCAGACCCCGACTACACCCCGAATTGTGAAGAGCCTCAAATCAACCCGATCGGCGCTGCTACCGTGCGGGCGATGATCATGAGCCCCAGCGCGCTCGTCGTGTGAGGACGTCCTGTCGGCCTCGTTCATCCCGGTGTAGCCACACCGCCAGCGTCCAGCCGGCCGAACGCCCCGCCCTGGAACACCGCTGCCACCAGCAGGTCGCCTACGACGAGAGAGGCGACCACGGTCGGCAGCACGAAGACGGCGATCCGGGCCCGCCCCGCCTCCAGCCGGGCAGCGACGGCGGCGAGCTGCCTGGCGGAAGCGCCGGCCAGCTCCGGCAGCTCGGCGGCCGCCACCGCGACCCCGAACAGGCTGATCGGCAGTGCGTACGTGGTGCGCACGCCGGGCAGATCGGTGCGCACGCTCATTCGCACCCCGCGGCTGAGCCGCAGTACGCCGGGCAGCTGGACGAGGAACTGCAGGGCGCCCCCCACAACCGTTCCGACGGCCAGCCACGTGACGAGGGAGGCCTGGGCGGACTCGAGGTCGCTCTCGGAGCCCACGATCGCGGCCCCAACCCGACGAGCACGGCGATCTGCACGATGTTCGTGACCACGGGCGCCACGTAGGACAGGAAGAAGCGGCGGTGGCTGTTGAGGACTCCGAGACACCAGGCCGACAGCACCAGGAGGCCGACGGCGGGGAACAGGATCCGGACCAGCGTGATGGTGAGGTCGAGGGTCTCCTCCCGGGATTCGAACCCGGGCGCGATGAGCAGGGTCAGCGGTTCGGCGAAGGCGACGCCCAGCACCGTGACGACTGCGGCGGTAGCCGCGATCAGCCCGGCGATGGCCCCGGCGACCTGGCCGGCCTCCTCGTCCCGGCCCTTGGTCAGCGGCCGGCTGGTGCTCGCGGCGTACACGATGGGCCTGCTGGCGACCACGTCCTCGCGGCTGCTCCAGTCGGCGCTGTACGGCGCAGGCGACGCGCGGACCCCGGCCCGGCTGGCGGTACTCAGGGTCTCGGTCTCGCTGCCGCTCGGCGCCGTGCTGATGATCCAGCTGGACCGGTTCGCCGTGACCGCCGAGGGCATCCGACGCCTCGGCGAGCTGCCCGCCTTCGGGCTGCTGGTCGCCGCTGCCGTTGCCGCGGCCTGTGGGGCAGCGGAACGTCCGGTGGTCGCGGGCCTGCCGCCGCTGGCCGACGGTGTACTCGCGGGCGGCGGCGTCGGTACGGCCTACCTCATCACCGCCGCCGCGTCCGGGGTCAGCCAGGCGCGCGAGATCCTGGCGGCACTGCGCCGGCGGCTGCCCGGGACGCGGTGAGCCGCCGAGCCCGTCAGGGCTTGCGGGCGAGCAGGTGCAGCTGGGTAGCGATGTCGCGGTACGGCGCTCGGCCGGCCAGAGCCAGCTCGACGCCGACCAACGTCTCCCCCGCAACGTCGGCCACCGCGCCGGGCACCAGGTCGGCCACCACGCGGACCCCGTGCAGCTGCTCCACCACCAGGCCGCTCGCGGCGATCAGGGTCTGCAACCCCTCGGCGTCGAATCGTCGGGTCGCGCCGTCGCCCTCGCCCCACCTGCCATCGGGGTCGGTCAGGGCGCGCTCGGCGTCGGCGAAGTGCCCGCCCAGCGCCCGGGACAACACCGCGGCAGCCCGGTTGGCCACCAGCACACTCAACAGTCCGCGGGGCGGCAGCATGGCCGCGACCGCGGCCAGCGTCGCCGCAGGATCCTCGACCACCTCGAGCAGGCTGTGGCACAGCACGAGGTCGGCGCTGCCTGGCCGCACCATCGAGGCCAGCGTGTCGCTGTCGCCCTGCACGGCGGTGATCCGGTCAGCTACGCCGGCGGCGCTCGCGCGGCGGTCCAGGGTCGCCAAAGCGTCCGGACTCGGGTCCACGACGGTGACGCGGTGGCCGAGTTCGGCCAGCGGAACGGCGAAACCTCCGGTGCCGCCACCGACGTCGACGACCCGCAACTGGGCGCCGGCACCGTCCGGCCTGGCGGCACGACGCAACTCGGCGGACAGCACCGACCACACCACTGCAGTCCGGGGCGACCAGGACTCCCCGCCCGGGCCCGTCGAGCCCTCCGCGCGCACGCCGCGACCCTACGGCCGGGTCAGGATCTCGACGCCGTCGTCGGTGACGAGCACCGTGTGCTCGAACTGCGCCGTACGCCGTCCGTCCCGCGTGACCACGGTCCACCCGTCCGACCACACCTCGTGCTCGATCGAGCCGAGGGTGAGCATCGGCTCGATGGTGAACGTCATTCCCGGTTCCATGATCGTCGTGACCGTGGGGTCGTCGTAGTGCAGGATCACCAGCCCGGTGTGGAACGACGTGCCGATGCCGTGACCGGTGTAGTCGCGGACGACGCCGTAGCCGAACCGCTTGGCGTAGGACTCGATCACCCGCCCGATGACGCTGATCGATCGGCCCGGCTTGACCGCCTTGATGCCCCGCATCATCGCCTCGTGGGTGCGCTCCAGCAGCAGCCGGGACTCCTCGTCGACCTCGCCGACAGCGAACGTCGCGTCGGTGTCGCCATGGACCCCGCCGAGGTACCCAGTGATGTCGACGTTGACGACGTCGCCCTCGGCCAGCACCGTCGCGTCGGGGATCCCGTGGCAGATCACTTCGTTGATGGACGTGCACAGTGACTTGGGGAAGCCCCGGTACCCCAGTGGCGACGGGTAGGCGCCGTGCTCGACCAGGAAGTCGTGCCCGATCCGGTCCAGCTCGTCGGTGGTGACGCCGGGGACGACGTGTCGACCCACCTCGGCCAGCGCCTGTGCGGCCAGCCGGCCCGCCGCCCGCATCGCCGCGATGGTCGCGGCGTCCTTGACCTCCGGTCCGGTGTACGGCGCGGGCCCCGGCCTCCCGACATACTCGGGGCGGGTGATGCCGGGGGGCACCCGGCGGGGCGGCGACAGCGTGGTGGGGGTGACCATGACCCGATCGTAGGCACGCCGGCGGACTCAGTCCCGCCAGCGGGGCGACGTGGTCACCGGGGGGACCAGCCGGGCGTGCAGGACCACCAGGTGCGGGCGGCCGGTCCGCAGCCCGTCGCGCAGCGCCGGTGCGAGCCGGTCGTCGATCCGGTCCAGGACCGTGGTCGGCACGCCGTACGCCGCACCGAGGGCCGCCCAGTCCGGTCCGTGCAGGTCCACGCCGCGCAGCGGGTCGCCTAGGCGCTGCTGGTCGTAGCGCAGCATCCCGTAGCCGCCGTCGTCCACCAGCAGGATGGTCACCGGCAGCTGCTCCTGCACGTAGGTGGCCAGCTCCCCCACACCCATCGACAGTCCGCCGTCGCCGCACACGACGAGGGTGGGGCCGACGCTGGCGGCCCCGATCGCGGCCGGCACGGCATAGCCGAGGGTGCCCCAGCCGATTGGGTACTGCAGGCGGCGCGGGCCGGCGACCGCGCCGTACCCGCCCCACCAGTACCCCGGGATGCACATGTCGGACACCACGACCGTGTCCGGACCCACGGCCCGCTCGATCGCCGCGACCAGCACGAGCGGCTCGACGGCCTCGGGATCGGCGGCCAGCCGCTCGTCCACAGCCGCCCGGATCTGGGGTACCGGGTTGGGCGTCGAGGGTCGCGCTACCCGGGCGGCGAGCTCGGTCAGCGTTGCGGCCGCGTCGGCGTGAACAGCCACGTCGGTGCGGTAGTTGGTGTCGAAGGCCGCGGGATCGACGTTGACCTGGGCCAGCCGGCGGCTCATCGGCATCGTCCAGTTCCGGGTGGTCGTGGCGTCCAGCCGGCACCCCACCGCGAGCAGCAGGTCCGCGCCGCCGACGAGCCGGGCGACGGCGGGCTCGTGCGGTGGCCGGCCGACCAGCCAGGGATGCTCCGGGGCGAGGGCACCGCGACCGGCCCAGCTGGTGACGACCGGGGCGCCGATCCGCTCGGCGAGCCGGCCGAGGGCCTGCTGCCCGCCGGGCTCGTGCACCCCGCCACCGGCCCACAGGACCACCTGCTCGGCGTCGTCCACCGCCTGCACCAGGCGGCCCACCCCGGCCGGATCCGTCAGTGGCCCGGCGCCGGCGGCCGGTCGGATCTCGGGGGCGGGCTGTCCGAGCAGGTCGGTCGGGACGTCGAGGTAGACCGGTCCGCGGGGAGCGGCCAGCGCCGTCGCGATCGCCGCCGCCACGTCCCGGACCACCTCGCCCACCGTGCGCGGACGGTAGACCGCCTTGGCCAGCGGGGCGAACAGGGCGGCCTGGTCGAGGGACTCGTGC
>JBBPYA010000204.1:0-3287 GCA_038200385.1 Mycobacteriales bacterium | reverse complement strand
GCGCAGGTTGGCCTGCATCAGGTCCCACCCGATGTAGTGCGCCTCGCCGCAGTCCAGGCAGTCGACCACGACACCGCGCACCCCGACGTCCTCGAGCAGCACCCGGTAGATCTCCAGGTCCTCCAGGTCGTTGAGGGCGTACTCACGCTCCTCGGGGGACAGCGGCTGCTCGGTATGCACCTCACCCATGACCTTGGCCGGGTCACTGGGATCGTCCTGGAACGGGTCCCGCACGGCATCGTCGCTCACCCCGCCACCGTATCGGCCGGATCCGGGACCGGGCCCCGGCAACCGTGATCCGGCGGCGTCCCGTCCGACCCGCGGACCGGGCAGGTGTCGCGGCCTGCGTGCCGGGTCCCGCCGGCTAGGATGGCTGCGTCGCGCCCAGCTCGCCCGGTCGCCGCGCCCGGTCAGGCCCCGACGGTTAGTGAGGTCCGGTGCCGTACCCCCACCCCCACGATCCCCCCGCCAAGGTGGCCCTGCTCGGGCTCACCTTCGACGACGTCCTGCTGCTGCCGGCCGAGTCCGACGTGGTGCCGAGCCAGGCCGACACCAGTACCCGGCTGACCCGGGAGATCATCCTGCGCATCCCGCTGCTGTCCTCGGCGATGGACACCGTCACCGAGGCGCGGATGGCGATCGCGATGGCCCGACAGGGCGGGATCGGGGTCCTGCATCGCAACCTGTCCGTGGACGACCAGGCCGCCCAGGTCGACCTCGTCAAGCGCTCCGAGGCCGGCATGGTCACCCACCCGGTGACCTGCGCCCCCTCGGACACCTTGGCCCAGGTCGACGAACTGTGCGGACGGTTCCGGATCTCCGGGTTGCCCGTCGTGGACCAGTCCGGCGTCCTGCTGGGCATCGTGACCAACCGCGACATGCGGTTCGAGAGCGACCAGACCCGGCCGGTCGGGGAGATCATGACCCCGATGCCGCTGGTGACCGCCCCGGTCGGCGTACCGGCCGACCAGGCGCTGGCCCTGCTCCGGCGGCACAAGGTGGAGAAGTTGCCGCTGGTCGACGCCGGTGGCCGGCTGCGCGGCCTGATCACGGTCAAGGACTTCGTCAAGAGCGAGACGTACCCGGGGGCGACCAAGGACGCCGACGGCCGGCTCATGGTCGGCGCCGCGGTGGGTGTCGGGGAGGACGGCTACAAGCGCTCCCGCACCCTCGTCGAGGCCGGTGTCGACGTCCTGATGGTCGACACCGCGCACGGTCACTCCCGAGCGGTCCTCGACATGGTCGGACGGCTCAAGCAGGACACCGGCGTCCAGGTCGTCGGCGGGAACGTCGCGACCCGCGCCGGGGCACAGGCCCTTGTCGACGCCGGGGCCGACGGGATCAAGGTCGGGGTCGGACCGGGGTCGATCTGCACGACACGAGTGGTGGCCGGGGTCGGCGTACCGCAGGTCACGGCCATCTCCGAGGCGGCCGCCGCGGCGCAGGCCGTCGGTGTACCGGTGATCGGGGACGGCGGCCTGCAGTACTCCGGTGACATCGCCAAGGCGATCGCGGCCGGCGCGGACTCGGTGATGCTGGGCAGCCTGCTGGCCGGTGTGGACGAGAGCCCGGGGGACCTGGTGTTCATCAACGGCAAGCAGTACAAGTCCTACCGCGGGATGGGGTCGCTGGGCGCGATGCAGAACCGCGGTCGGGCCCGCTCGTTCTCCAAGGACCGGTACTTCCAGGACGACGTGCTCTCCGATGACAAGCTGGTGCCGGAGGGCATCGAGGGGCAGGTGCCCTACCGCGGCCCGCTGTCCGGAGTCGCCCACCAGCTGATCGGTGGACTGCGGGCCGCCATGGGCTACTGCGGTACCCCGACGATCGGGGAGCTCCGCGACCGGGCCCAGCTGGTGCAGATCACCGCCGCCGGGCTCAAGGAGAGCCACCCGCACGACATCCAGATGACCGTCGAGGCACCGAACTACTCGGCCCGTTGACTTCCATGCGCGAGATGACCGAGATCGGCCTGGGGCGGGCCGCCCGGCGTGGCTACGGGCTGTCCGACGTCGCGATAGTCCCGTCCCGGCGGACCAGGGACATCGACGACGTGTCGACGGCCTGGCAGATCGACGCGTTCAACTTCGAGATCCCCCTGGTCGCGCAGCCCAGCGACGCCACCATGAGCCCCGAGACGGTGATCGAGGTCGGCCGGCTGGGCGGTCTCGGCGTACTGAACGCCGAGGGTCTGTGGACCCGCTACGACGACCCGTTGCCGCAGCTGGCCCGGATCGCCGAGGCCGATCCGGACACCCCGACCACACCGCTGCTGCAGCAGCTGTACGCCGAACCGGTCCGCCCCGACCTGATCACCGCCCGGATCAAGGAGATCTCCGCGGCCGGCGCGACCACCGCGGTCCGGGTATCGCCGCAGCACACCCTCGCGCTCGCGCCGACCATCCTGGCCGCCGGGGTCGACCTGCTCGTCATCCAGGGCACGATCGTCTCCGCCGAGCACGTCAGTGGCAGCGGAGAACCGCTCAACCTCAAGGAGTTCATCGCCGATCTCGACGTTCCGGTCATCGTGGGCGGCTGCGCGAACTACCAGACCGCGCTGCACCTGATGCGCACCGGCGCGGCCGGGGTGATCGTCGGGATCAGCGCGGACTACTTCTCCTCCACCGATGAGGTGCTGGGCATCCGGGTCCCGCTGGCCACCGCCATCGTCGACGCGGCCGCGGCCCGCCGGGACTACCTGGACGAGACCGGCGGCCGCTACGTGCACGTGATCGCCAGCGGCGAGATCGAGGACAGCGGCCAGATCGCCCGGGCGCTGGCCTGCGGCGCCGACGCGGTCATGCTCGGCGAGGCGTTGCGGCTGGCCGAGCAGGCGCCGGGCCGGGGCGCCTACTGGGACTCGGTGGCCGCGCACCCCTGGCTGCCGCGCGGCGCGGTGTCCGACCCGATCCCACCGGCGGGGTCGCTGGACAAGCTGCTGTACGGCCCCGCGGACGGCTGGAACGGCCGGACGAACCTGTTCGGTGCGCTGAAGCGGGCGATGGCCAAGACCGGCTACAAGGACCTCAAGGAGTTCCAGCGGGTAGAGCTGGTCCTCGGCGGCTGAGGTCCCGGCCCGGCCCGCGTCCCGGCCGGGCATCGTGCCGAAGGGCAGGCTCAGTACCCGGTCCAGGACCGCGTCCTCCGCCCAGCCGCGGCCAACTGCCCGGCGGCCTGCGGTACTGCGCGGCCCACTCCCCGTCGACTACCCCGGTGATGACCTGCGGGAGGTCGAAGGGATCGCCACCACCGGCGACGTGGGTGACGCGCTGCACGACCGCCAGCAG
>JBBPYA010000203.1:0-14673 GCA_038200385.1 Mycobacteriales bacterium | reverse complement strand
TGGCGGCCCTCGGCGATGAGATGCAGGTCGATCTCGCCCAGCGTCGGCAGCCAGCGGTAGGGGTCGTCGACGACGTACGTCGAACCGGAGTACTCCACCTCCAGCCGGTAGTCCTGCGACGTCCCCGGCGCCACGCCGGCGAACACGCCGCCCTCGTCATGAATCCGCTCCAGCGGGTGTCGCTGATCCCCGACCAGGGCGGTGACCGTGGTGGCTTCCGGGCGCATGGTGCGGATGACGGTGTCTGACCCGTGCGGGTGCGAGCCGAGCAGCGCGTGCGGATTCCGGTGCCCTCCGGAGACCAGGGCGGTCAGCTCGGCCGGCTCGAGATCCAGTGCGGGTTTCGGCTTGTCCGTGCGCCGGCCGCGCCCGGTGTGCTCGCTCACGACGCCTCCTTAGCCAGCTTCGCCAGCGTCCACAGCGGGATGGCGAGCCAGTGCGGCCGGTTACGCGCTTCGTAGACGGCCTCGTAGACCGCCTTGTCGGCCTCGAACGCGCCGAGCAGCTCCGGCTGCCCGGTGGGGTCCCAGCCGGCGGCAGCGGCGTACCCCTCGCAGAACGCCGCGCGGTTTCGATCGGCCCACTCGTTCGAGCGGTACTCCAACTGCGGGTCCGGCGGCGCGTCGACCAGCAGCCGCTTGGCGGCGTAGTCGAAGGAGCGCAGCATGCCTGCCACGTCGCGCAGGGGGCTGTCCAGCCCGCGCCGGCTGGCCAGCGGGCGGGCCGGCTCGCCCTCGAAGTCCAGGATCGTCCACCCGTGGTAGGTCCGCAGCACCTGTCCGAGGTGGTAATCGCCGTGCACCCGCTGGACGGCGACCGGGTCGGTCAGCGTGGTGAGCCGGGCGAAGCGGGCCCGCAGCCCGTCGGCGTACGGCGCCAGCTCCGGCACCACCTCGACGGCGGCAGCCAGCCGCTCGTCCATGCCGGCCACCGCCTGCTCGAGCCGGTCGGCGGTCAGCGACCCGGTGGGCAGCACGGCGGCGAGGTCCTGATGCACCGACGCGGTGGCCTCGCCGAGCCGGTAGGACTCACCGGCGAAGTCACCGCCCACCTCGTCCGGGTGCAGGTCGCCCTCGGCGTACAGGTCCCGAACGCTGGCGATCGCCAAGGACCACCCGTCACTCGCGGAGGACAGGAACGTCTGCAGCATCGCCACCGTGGACTCCTCCTCCCCGGGGCGGCCGTGCAGGGAGGCGTAGCCGAGCAACGCCGCGACGTGCGGGTTGTCCCGTTCCCGCAGGGCGTCGTGGATCTCCACGTCGGGGTTCAGGCCTGGTTCCTGCCGGCGGAACAGCTTGAGGATCGCGTCCTCACCGAAGATCAGTGAGCTGTTGCTCTGCTCGGTGCTGATGATGTCGCCCGGGCCGCGCTCGGGCAGCGTCGCCCCGGGCTCGGGATGGAAGCGCAGGCCGCCCTGGTCGTGACCGGCCGCGAACAGGTCCAGCCACACCGGCGTGGTCTGGCGGTCGCGCATCGCGTCGTAGACGAAGCACGGTCGGTCGGGCAGCTCGCCGACCAGCGCCGCGGTCAGCGGCTCGGCAGCTTCCTCACGTCGGCTCAACGGCACCAGGTACGTCTCCTCGAGACCGTCGGCGTAGCCGACCGTGACGCGGTGCAGCTGTACCAACGGCTGGTCGCTCAGCGGGAAGGTCTCAACCTCCACAGTGGACAGCTGTCGTCCCTTGCCCCCGAACCAGCGCTGTTCCGGCAGCCACTGCTGGAGCAGTCCGGCCAGGCCGTCGGCCGCGGGGTCCCCGGCGGCCATCACGCGGCCTCCGTCCTGGTCAGCTGGAACCAGTAGAACCCGTGCCCGGCCAGCGTGAGCATGTAGGGGAGTACTCCGATCACCGGGAAGACAACCCGGCCGGTCAACTCCGTCGGTGTGAAGCCCTCGAACCGCCGCAGGTCCAGCTCCACCGGCTGCGGGAACCGCGAGAGGTTGTTGACGCAGAGCACGAGGTCCTCGCCGTACTCCCGGATGTAGGACAGTACCGTCGGGTTGCGCGAGCCCACCTCGCTGAGCGTCCCCCGGGCCAGCGTGGGGTGCTGCTTGCGTACCTCGATCATCCGCCGCGTCCAGTACAGCAACGACGTCGTGTTGCGCATCTGCGCCTCGACGTTGATCGCCTGATAGCCGTACACCGCGTCGGAGATCGGCGGCAGGTGCAGCCGCTGCGGGTCGGCGGTGGAGAATCCTCCGTTGCGGTCCGGCGTCCACTGCATGGGCGTACGCACGCCGTCGCGGTCACCGAGCCAGATGTTGTCACCCATCCCGATCTCGTCGCCGTAGTACAGGACCGGGGACCCGGGAAGCGACAGCAGCAGCGCGGTGAACAGCTCCAGCTGGTTGCGGTCGTTGTCCAGCAGCGGAGCCAGCCGTCGCCGGATGCCGATGTTGGCCTTCATCCGGGGATCCTTGGCGTACTCGGTCCACATGTAGTCGCGCTCGTCGTCGGTGACCATCTCCAGGGTCAGCTCGTCGTGGTTGCGCAGGAAGATGCCCCACTGGCAGTTCGACGGGATCGGTGGCGTCTGCGCCAGAATCTCCGAGATCGGGAACCGGGACTCCCGCCGGACTCCCATGAAGAGCCTGGGCATCACCGGGAAGTGGAAGGCCATCTGGCACTCGTCGCCCTTGTCGGGGTCGCCGAAGTACTGGACGACATCGGCCGGCCACTGGTTGGCCTCGCACAGCAGGAGCCGGTCGGGGTACTCCGCGTCGACCATCAAGCGCAGCCGCCGCAGGAAGTCGTGGGTCTTGGGGAGGTTCTCGCAGTTGGTGCCCTCCTCCTCGAACAGGTACGGCACCGCGTCGAGCCGGAAACCGTCGATGCCGATGTCGAGCCAGAACCGCAGCGCGTCGAAGATCGCCTTCTGCACCTTCGGATTCTCGAAGTTGAGATCCGGCTGGTGGCTGAAGAAGCGATGCCAGAAGTACTGCCGGCGGATCGGGTCGAAGGTCCAGTTGGACACCTCGGTGTCGACGAAGATGATCCGCGCGTCGGAGTACCCGGTGTCGGTGTCGCTCCAGACGTAGAAGTCGCCGTACGGGCCGTCCGGGTCGCTGCGGGAGGCCTGGAACCACGCGTGCTGGTCGCTCGTGTGGTTCATGACGAAGTCGATGATGACCCGCATGCCGCGCTCGTGGGACGCGGCGAGGAACTCCCGGAAGTCCTCGATGCTGCCGTACGCCGGGAGCACAGCGCAGTAGTCGGCCACGTCGTACCCGCCGTCACGCAGCGGGGAGACGAAGAACGGCGGCAGCCAGAGGCAGTCCACGCCGAGCCAGTGCAGGTAGTCCAGCTTGCCGATCATGCCCCGGATGTCACCGGTCCCGTCGGCGTTGCTGTCGGCGAAGCCGGGCACCAGGACCTCGTAGAAGACCGCCCGCTTGTACCACTCCGGGTCCGGCGCGATCCCGGGCCCGTGAATGCCCATGCCGCGCTCGCTTCGCTCGCTCACGTCCGCACCGCCCTTCGGGCGGCCCGGGCGTGCATACCCATGGTTCGCTCGCTCACGCGTACCTCCGGACGGCCAGGATGTGGGCGGGCTCGTGGTAGGGACTCAGCTCGACGTAGTTGAACTGGCCCCAGTGGTAGGTGTCCCCGGTGATCAGATCCTGCACGGCGAACCGGTCGTGCCAGTCCATGCCCAGCGCGGGCAGGTCCAGGTCCAGCGAGGCGATCTGGGTGAGATGGCTGTCCAACGCGCACACGACGAGCACCACGTCCTCGCCGTCGCGTTTGGAGAACACCAGGACGTCGTCGTTGTCGGACTTGTGGAAATGCAGGTTGCGCAACTGGCGCAGGGCGAGGTGCTCGCGGCGGATCCAGTTCAGCCGGGTCAGGTAGGGGGCCAGGCTGCGGCCCTCGCGCCGGGCCTGCTCCCAGTCCCGGGGCCGCAGCTGGTACTTCTCGGAGTCCAGGTACTCCTCGCTGCCCTGCCGTACGGCGACATGCTCGAACAACTCGTACCCCGAGTACACCCCCCAACTCGGTGCCAGCATGCTCGCGAGCACGGCCCGGATCTTGAACATCGCCGGCCCCCCGTACTGCAGGCTCGCGTGCAGGATGTCCGGGGTGTTGACGAAGAAGTTCGGCCGCATGTAGTCCGCGGCGTCGACCAGCTCCGCGCCGTACTCCTCGAGTTCCCGGCGCCCGGTCCGCCAGGTGAAGTACGTATAGGACTGGGTGAAGCCGATCCTGGCCAGGGTGTGCATCATCGCCGGGCGGGTGAAGGCCTCGGCGAGGAACAGCACGTCGGGGTGGTCCTTCTTGACCTCCCAGATCAGCCAGTGCCAGAAGTCCAGCGGCTTGGTGTGCGGGTTGTCGACCCGGAAGATCTTGACGCCGTGCTGGATCCAGTAGGTCAGGATGCGCAGCGTCTCGGCGTAGAGGGGCGGCACCTTCCCGGCTCCGGCCGGCGTGTCGTTGTCGAAGTTGATCGGGTAGATGTCCTGGTACTTCTTCGGCGGGTTCTCGGCGTACGCGATCGTGCCGTCGGGCAGCGTCGTGAACCACTCCGGGTGGGCGCTGACCCAGGGATGGTCGGGCGCGGCCTGCAGGGCGAAGTCCATCGCGACCTCCATGCCGAGCTCGCGGGTCCGGGCGACGAAGGCGTCGAAGTCCTCGATCGTGCCGAGGTCCGGATGGATCGCGTCGTGGCCGCCGTCCTTGCTGCCGATCGCCCACGGCGACCCGACGTCCGCCGGCGAGGTGACCAGTGAGTTGTTCTTGCCCTTGCGGTTCACCTCCCCGATCGGGTGGATCGGCGGCAGGTACACGACGTCGAAGGCCATGTCCTGGATCTGCGGCAACCGGGCCGCGGCGTCGGCGAACGTCCCGTGCCGGGGCCGGTCGTCGACCCAGCCACCCTCGGAGCGGGGGAAGAACTCGTACCAGCTGCCGTACAGCGCGCGTTCCCGGTCCACCCAGATCTCGTGCCGCCGCGACCTGGTGAGCAGCTCGCGGACCGGGTGGGCGAGCAGCAGTTCGTGCAGCTCGGGCTCGTACGCCGGGGCGATCCGGTGCGGCAGGTCCAGGTCCTCGTCGCGCAGCGCCGCGGCCGCGGCCAGGACCTGATCCCGCCACTGCTTGGCGACCAGCCGGGCGGCCCGCTCCAGCAGCCGGGCCCCGGTCTCCAGGTCGTTGGCCAGCTCCTGTGCGCTCTGGCCGACCTCGGTCTTGGCCTCGACCGCGTGCCGCCAGGTGGCCAGCGGATCGCTCCAGGCCTCCACCACGAACGTCCAGAGTCCCGGCCGGTCGGGGACGACGGTGGCGTGCCAGCGGTCCAGTCCCGGCGTGCCGGGCGTCATCGGCAGGAAGGGCGGGCGGTCCCGGCGGCCGGCACCCACCCGCGGCGGCGTCCAGACCACGTTGCAGCCGAGCCGGTCGTGGCCCTCCCGGAACACGGTGGCGGCGACGGGTACGGCTTCACCCACCACGGCCCGGGCGGGATAGGCGCCGCAGGAATTGGCAGGGGAGAGGTCAGCGATCCCGAGGCGTCCAGTCATCGCGTCCAACGCTACCGACCGATCCGCCGCACCTCGAATCGCCCGTTCGGAGCGTCCGACGCCAGGCGCGTGCTACGGGCGTGGCAGCGCTGTCATGGATCATGGACCGGCGTCGGTATCCTTCGCCGGTGAAAGCACTGCGCCGGTTCACCGTCCGCGCCACCCTGCCGCCCCAGCTGCAGGCCCTGTCCGACCTCGTGCTCAACCTGCGCTGGTCGTGGCACGCCGAGACCCGCGACCTGCTGGAGTCCATCGACCCCGAGCTCTGGCGGCGGTGCAACGGGGACCCGGTCCGGATGCTCGGTGAGGTGTCCGCGCGCAGGCTCGCCGCGCTCAGCCAGGACAGGCGCTTCCTGCGCAGCCTGACCGACGCCGTCGACGACCTCCAGGAGTACCTGACCGAGCCGAAGTGGTACCAGTCCCGTCCGAACCCGACGCCGGGCATCGCCTACTTCAGCCCCGAGTTCGGGATCACCGAGGTGCTGCCGCAGTACTCCGGCGGCCTCGGCATCCTCGCCGGGGACCATCTCAAGGCCGCCAGCGACCTCGGCGTACCGCTGCTCGGCGTGGGGCTGCTCTACCGCGGGGGCTACTTCAGCCAGTCGCTGTCCGCGGACGGCTGGCAGCTCGAGCACTACCCGGCGCTGGACCCGCACGGTCTGCCGCTGGCCCTGCTGCGTGAGCCCGACGACAGCCCGGTCCGGGTCTCGATCGGGCTGCCCGACAACCGGGCGGTGCACGCCCAGGTCTGGCGCGCCCAGGTCGGCCGGATCCCGCTGCTCCTGCTGGACTCCGACATCGAGGACAACGAGGCGCCGCTGCGAGCGGTCACCGACCGGCTGTACGGCGGGGGCAAGGACCACCGCCTCATGCAGGAGATGCTGCTGGGCATCGGTGGCGTGCGGGCCATCCGGGCTTTCTGCCAACGGACCGGAACGCCGGCACCGGAGGTCTTCCACACCAACGAGGGGCACGCGGGCTTCCTCGGCCTGGAACGCATCCGCGAACTCGTCGAGCGCCCGCATGGCGCCCCGGAGCGCGCGGTGTCCTTCGACGAGGCGCTGCAGGCGGTCCGGGCGGGGACGGTGTTCACCACCCATACCCCCGTCCCGGCCGGGATCGACCGGTTCCCGGTGGAGCTGATGCGGGCGTACTTCGGCGGCCCCAACGCCAGTCCCGGCGTGCCGCTGGAGCGCATCCTCACCCTGGGGGCAGAGGACGGCGACAGCGGCATGTTCAACATGGCGCACATGGGGCTCCGGCTGGGCCAGCGGGCCAACGGCGTGAGCCGGTTGCACGGCCGCGTGAGCAGGGGGATGTTCGGGTCCCTGTGGCCCGGCTTCGACACCGACGAGGTGCCGATCACGTCGGTGACCAACGGCGTGCACGCGCCGACCTGGGTGGCCCCCGAGCTCCTCCAGCTGGCCGCGGACAGCGACGGGCTGGACCTGCTCGGCCGGCCCACCGACTTCGCCCCGATCCAGGATGTGCCCGCCGAGGTGATCTGGCGGTTGCGGCGCAAGCTTCGCACCCGCCTCGTCGGGGAGGTCCGGCGCCGGGTCCGCGCCTCGGCGCTGCAGCGCGGAACCAGCGAGGCCGACGTGGGTTGGGCCGACACGGTCCTCGACCGGGACGTGCTCACGGTCGGCTTCGCCCGCCGGGTGCCGTCGTACAAGCGGTTGACGTTGATGCTGCGTGACCCGCGCCGGCTGCGCGAGCTGCTGCTCGACGCGGAGCGGCCGGTCCAACTGGTCATCGCCGGCAAGAGCCACCCCGCCGACGACGGCGGCAAGGCGCTGATCCAGCAGATGGTCCGCTTCGCCGACGATCCGGAGATCCGGCACCGCCTGGTGTTCCTCCCCGACTACGACATCGGGATGGCGCGCTACCTGTACTGGGGCTGCGACGTCTGGCTGAACAACCCGCTGCGACCGCTGGAGGCGTGCGGGACGTCAGGGATGAAGTCCGCCCTCAACGGCGGGCTGAACCTGTCGATCCGGGACGGCTGGTGGGACGAGTTGTACGACGGCGCCAACGGCTGGGCGATCCAGACAGCGGACGGGGTGGACGACCCGGACCGGCGCGACGACCTGGAGGCCGGGGCGCTCTACGACCTGCTCGGCAAGCAGGTCGTCACCCGCTTCTACGACCGGGACGCCGCAGGGGTCCCCGGTCGCTGGGTGGAGATGGTCCGGCACACCCTGTCCACCCTCGGGCCGCAGGTGCTGGCCACCCGAATGGTGCGGGAGTACGTCGACCAGCTGTACGCGCCGGCTGCCGCGTCGGCGGCAGCCCTGATCACCTCCGACTTCGGCGGTGCGCGGGAGCTGTCGGCCTGGCACGGCCGGGTCGTCTCGCAGTGGCCCGGCGTCCGGGTGGCGCACGTGGAGTCCGGCGGCGCCGGGGACACCCCGGAGCTCGGCAGCAACCTGGCGCTGCGCGCCGAGGTCCTGCTGCCCGGCCTGTCGGCCGGTGACGTCGAGGTACAGGCGGCGTACGGGCCGGCCGACGAACACGAGCAGCTGCACGACGTCCACCTGACGACGATGCCGCTGGTGGACTCCGACGGGGACCGGCACTGGTTCGAGGCCACGGTGCCGCTGGAGCGCACCGGAGGCTTCGGCTACACGGTGCGGGTGCTACCGGCGCACGCCGCGCTGTCGCATCCGGCCGAGCTCGGTCTGGTGACCTCGGCCTGACCGTTGTGCTCCGGGCGCCGCCCTGCGGGGTCGACCGGGTCAGCCCGGGGAACGGTAGGTCAGGACCGTCCAGCCCAGCAGGATCCGGTCGCCGTCGGCGATCCGGTACGGCTCACCGGCGCTGAGCCGGGTCCAGTCCCGTGCGTCCGAGGCGGCGACGTGGGTCCCGTTCAGGGAGTCCAGGTCCACCACGACGACGTGCTCGTTCTGCTTGCGCAGGGCCGCGTGGGCGCTGGACAGAACGTGCTCGGGGTCGTGGATCGTCACCGGCTGCGCATCCCCGGACTCCACCAGGTCGTGCCGTTCGGGCCGGCGGCCGAGCACGACGTCTCCGTCGAGGGTCTGGCTGGTCCCGTCCTCGAAGACGAGGACGCCCACGGATCCGGGGCCGGGACGGGCCGAGTCCGGATCCGGTGGTTGGTGCAGCTGCGTCTGGTCGGGGTCGTCCGGGTCGTCGGACTCGGCGAGTGCGTCCCCGGCCGGCAGCCACCCGGTGGCTACGCCGGCTGCCGGCTCGGAGCCCTGCACGACCAGCCCGGGGGGCGCGGTGGCCGGCAGCACCGGACCCGGCCCGGCCTCGTCCGCGATGTGCTGCCCGGCGCCGCCGTGCTCGAGCCCGTCCGGCTCGAAGCCTGCCGATGCCGGCGCGGCGCCGACGTACCTACGCGCCGGCGGCAGCCACCGGGCGGCAGCTCCCGGCACCGATCCCTCGGTCAGGTCGTGCCGGGAGATCGGGTCGTGCTCGCCGCCGGAGTCGATCGCCTCGGCCGACCCGAGCACGACGAGCTTGCCCGCGACGGTCACCGCGGTGACCGGTCCGGACTGCAGGGGCTGACCGTCGACCCGCACCTCGGCGGCACCGTGGCGCAGGACCACGCCGGCTACGCCGTCGGAGAGCAGCAGCGCGAACGAGGCGCCGGGGGACAGCCCGGGCAGCACGGCCGCGGCGACCGCGCGCAGGATCATCGCCGCGCCGGGCAGCCGTTCGCCGAGCGCCAGGCAGTTGCGCAGGGTCTCCCACACCGCGTCCGGGGTCTGCTCGGAGGCCCAGGCCACGCTGGAACCCCGGCGGGCCACGCTGCCCGGGCCCGGCAGCACCTCACACGAACCGCTGCTCACGTGACCTCCACCGACCTGCCGGGACTGTAGTCCGGATGGCACCGCACCAACATCGCGCTTCGCGCCGGGACCGTCACCGACATGCCCGGCCGCAGGCCGACGGGACCCGGCCGGGGATGCTCGTCGGCGGTGTCCAGGACGACGTCGTAGCGGCGTCCCCACTCCCGGGCCGGGAGCGTCACGACGACGTTCTCGGGTCCGCTGTGTAGCCACAGCAGGTAGCAGGCCGCCGGAAGGCCCGGAGAACCCGACCGGCGCGGCAACCGACCGTCGACGTACAGGCCGAGCGTCGCCCGGCTCCGGTCGTGCCATCCCGCATCGTCCATCTCCACTCCGTCGGGCCCGAACCATGCCATCTCGCGCACCCCGCCGCGACCCGGCAGAAGTTGCCCGTCGAGGAAGTCCGCCGGACGCAGGGCCGGTGACTCCCGCCGGAGCCTCAGCAGCTGCCGGACCCATTCCTGCAGACCACCGCCGGATCCGGGCCAGGGCAGGTAGGACAGCTCGCTGTCCTGGCAGTAGGCGTTGTTGTTGCCGTGCTGGGTCTGCCACAGCTCGTCGCCGGCCGACAGCATCGGAACGCCGGCGGACAGGAGGAGCGTCATCAGCAGGTTGCGCACCTGCCGGCGGCGCAAAGCCTCCACGCGCTCGTCGGCGGGTCCTTCCGAGCCGCAGTTCCACGAGCGGTTGTCGTCCTCGCCGTCCCGGTTTTCCTCCCCGTTGTCCGCGTTCTGCTTGCGGTCGTAGCTGACGAGGTCCCGCAGCGTGAACCCGTCGTGGCAGGTCACGTAGTTCACCGACGCGAGCGGCCCGCGGCGGCCGCCGCGGAACAGTTCCGACGATCCGCTCAGCCGGGAGGCCAGCTCGCGGACGCCTCCCGAACGCCCGCGCCAGAAGTCCCGGACGCAGTCCCGGTAGCGGTCGTTCCACTCCGCCCACGGCGGCGGGAAGTTGCCCACCTGGTAGCCGTCGCGGCCGACATCCCAGGGTTCGGCGATCAACTTGACGTGGCGCAGGACCGGATCCTGGCCGACCGCGGCCACGAAGGCCCCTCGCAGGTCCACGCCGTGCGCAGTCCTCGCCAGGGCCGGGGCCAGGTCGAACCGGAACCCGTCCACGTGCATCTGCTGAACCCAGTACCGCAGCGAATCCATGACCAGCCGGAGACCGGGCCGCCCGGAGACGTCCAAGGTGTTCCCGCAGCCGGTGGTGTCCAGATACCGGGCCGGGTCGTCGGGGTCGTGCCGGTAGTAGGCGTCGTCGTCGATCCCCCGCAGCGACAGCACCGGCCCGTCCACCCGGCCCTCGGCGGTGTGGTTGTAGACCACGTCGAGGATCACCTCGAGACCGGCCGCGTGCAGCGAGCGGACCATCGACTTGAACTCGCCGACCTGCTGCCCGCCGGTCCCCGCGCTGCTGTACCGGCCGTGCGGGGCGAGGAAGCCGAGTGTGTTGTAGCCCCAGTAGTTGCTCAGGCCCCGGCGCGCGAGTGCCGGCTCACTGACGTACTGCTGGACCGGCAGCAGCTCGACGCTGGTCACGCCGAGGTCGCTCAGGTGCGCCAGGGCAGCCGGCTGCGCCAGCCCGGCGTATGTCCCTCGGAGCGCCTCCGGGATGTCGGGATGGCACCGGGTGAAGCCGCGGACGTGCGCCTCGTAGATCACCGTGTCGTTCCAGGCGACGACGGGCGGGCGGTCCGGTCCCCAGTCGAAGGTCGGGTCGACGACGACTGACCTGGGGACGTACGGCGCGGTGTCGCCCCGGCCGCCGGGGAACACCGACCCGTGCGGGACGACGTCCCCGTCGACGGCGAGGGCGTACGGGTCGAGCAGCAGCCGGGCCGGGTCGCAGTCCGGCCCGGTCAGCCGCAGTCCGTACCTCGTGCCGGGCCCGGCGTCGGCCAGGTACCCGTGCCAGACCTCGCCGGACCGTGCGGGCAGCGGCTGTCGCCGTTCCCGGCCGGTCCCGTCGTACTGGCAGAACTCCACCACGTCGGCGCGCGGTGCCCAGACCGCGACGTTGGTGCCGGCCCCGTCCCACCTCGCCCCGAGATCGCTCGGATTGCCCGGCGCGGCCCGACTCACGCCCGCACCGCCCTCCCGGTTGCTCTGCGCGCCCGCTCGCGCGCTCACAGCCTAGTGGCGCCTGCCCTCAGCGCCTCGCCGTCGGTCAGGCTCCGACAGCAGATCCGACAGTCCGGGCAGACACCGCCACCGACCAGGCAAGTGGTCCCGACCCGCCCGCGTGCAGCCACGTTGGTCGGCGTGTCGGGACCACGTTCCTGAGGCGGTGCGCTGCCGGGACCACTTTCCGGTGGGCGGGGCGCGGTCGGGCGCCGACTCCTCGCAGCGGCGCATGCGATTGGATGGCGTCGTGCCGGAGCTGCCACCCATGCACGACGACCTCGTCGTCCACCTGGACGGGGTGACGATCCGGCGGGGCGGCAACGACCTGCTGCACGAGCTGTCCCTCGCGATCGAGCTGGACGAGCGCTGGGTCGTGCTCGGCCCGAACGGCGCTGGCAAGACGACGCTGCTGCAGTTGCTCAGCGCGCAGCTGCACCCCACAGCCGGGACCGTCCACCTGCTCGGCGAGCGCATCGGGGCGGTGGACATCTTCGAGCTCCGCCCACGGATCGGGCTTACCAGCGCCTCGCTGGCCGCGCGGATCCCCGAGCAGGAGCGGGTCGTCGACCTCGTGGTGAGCGCGTCGTACGCCGTGCTCGGCCGCTGGCGGGAGCGCTACGACGAGCCGGATCTGCGCCGGGCCCAGGACCTACTGGCGCAGCTGGGCGCGAGCGGGTTGGCCGACCGTGCCTTCGGGACCTTGTCGGAGGGGGAGCGCAAACGGGTACAGATCGCCCGCGCTCTGATGACCGACCCGGAGCTGATGCTGCTCGACGAACCGGCCGCCGGCCTGGATCTGGGTGGCCGTGAGGACCTGCTGGCCCGGCTGTCCGAGCTCGCCGCGGACCCCGATTCCCCGGCGCTGGTCCTGGTCACCCACCACGTGGAGGAGATCCCGCCCGGGTTCACCCACGCGCTGCTGTTGCGTGAGGGCCGGGAGGTCGCCAGCGGGTTGCTCGACCACGTCCTGACCGAGGGCAACCTCAGCGCGACGTTCGGGCTGGCCCTGCAGGTGCAACGCTTCGGCCGGCGCTGGTTCGCCCGAGCCACGCCACGGGGCCGCCCGCGTCCCGGCTGAACCCGTTTGGCCGCAGCCGGGCGCTGTCAGTCCGGCGGGTCGTCGCCGGGCGCGGCCTTGCCCGCAAGGCGTACCCGCAGGGCGAAGGCCACCGCAGCGGCGAGGAACAGCACCCCGGTGATGAGCAGCCAGCGTGGTAGGTACGCCGACGTGGACAGCCCGCTCGCCCGGGAGTACGCGCCCTGGGGTAGCTGCAGGATCAGCGGCGCCCAGATCAGCAGGAGCAGCCCCGACAGTCCCACCGGGACCCGCAGGTAGTTGATCCACGGCACGCCTCGCACCGTGGCGGCAAACTCACCCTTGCGGAACTCGCGGCGGGCGGCGACGTCGGACAGCGCGTAGAGGGGGTACAGCAGCAGGTCGTGGACCACGGCGGCGCCGACGAACCACAGCGCGAGGCCCAGCCACGGGCCGCCGAGGACCACCCGGCTGACGGCGTAGCCGGCCAGCGCGAAGCTGGCCAGCAGCGTGAGCAGGTGCAGCGGGTTCGCGCCGTAGTACCCCGTCAGCCGGCGTACCGGCGAGCGCGCGGTGTCCGTCACTGACCCGGAGCCATGAACGTCAGCCGCGACACCCACTTGGTGTTGTGCACGCCCGGATTGGCCGGCACGATGACCCGCGCCGGGTAGCCGTGGTCCAGCGACAGGTCCACGCCGTTGACCGACAGCGCCAGCAGCGACCGCGCATCACGGACCTGGTCGCCACTGAGGGTGGTCCGGCTGAACGCCCCGCCAGACTGCAGGGACTCCACGAACACGGTGCCGACCTCGTCGACGCCGGCCATCCGGGCCAGATCCCGCAGCCGGACGCCGGTCCAGGTCTGCTGGGTCGACCAGCCCTCGACGCAGGCGATCGGCAGGTCGTAGGTGTACTGCTGCAGGCCCTCCAGATCCGCCCGGGACAGCTGCTGCGAGCCAGATCCCACCAGTTCCAGGCGGTACGACGGGCCGGTCTGCGCCGTGTCGACGCCGACGGTCGCGGCGGTCTTGTTGATCTGGAAGTCGTTGGGTCCCGATCCGTAGTCCCGCCCGTGCGGCGCCAGCAGGGCCGTGCGGCGCAGCGGGCCGTCGATGGTCTGCCCGATGGACAGTGCGAAGACCGTGAGCGCGCCGGCGCCGACGAACCCGAGGGCGCCGCGGCGGGACACCGTGGGGGGTGCCGGTTCGACGGCAACCAGTCCGTCGGGGTCGGGTGGCTCGGGCCGGGTGTCGGCCAGGCCGGTGCGCAGTTCCTCGCGCAGGCTCCGCGAGCGCACCCCCTGCATCATCGTCGGGAACTTCATGACTACGTGCACCAGGAACGCCGCCAGGAACACCCAGCCGCCGTAGAGGTGCGCGGTGTAGAAGTCGAACGGGAAGATCCCGTAGAAGATCTGGATGTCCACGATGCCGGTGGCGAACTCGAACACCGCCCCTCCGACCAGGAGCAACAGACTGGCCCGCTCCAGCGCGTGCGCGGGCGATCGGAGCGGAGGCCAGTCGAAGAGCTTCGGTATCACCGACCACAGCTTGGCCAGCAGGATGGGCACCAGCGTGAGCCCGAGGATGACGTGCGCGCCCTGCGTCACCCGGTACAGCCAGACCGGTTCGGTGGGCCAGTCGAACAGGTAGAAGCCGAGCAGTCCCTTGCCCGAGGTCAGGTCGTTGCCGCCGAGCGCCGGGTTGTACGCGGCGTAGGACAGGAACCCGGTGACCGCCACGAGGCTCACCCCGACGAGCAGCACGACGCTGAACACCGCCGTCAACCACGGCCCGCGCAACGGGCTGCGCCAGAACCGCGGACGGAACGGTCCGGGCGGCGCAGGTGGCGAGGCCAGCCTGCCGAGCATCTGTCATTTGTACCGGCTCGGGCGGCACTCGGGTTGGCCGCAGCAGCGGCATTAGGCATTCGTAAGGACTTTCCCGCGACCGGTGACGGCGAGTCGGGCTCGTTCGGCACTGCGCTCGCGCCGACGACGGTTCCGGTGGTGGTCGCGGCGCTCTGCGCCACCAGCCCGCGCTGGAGTTCCGGCGGCGCGGGCCGCTCAGCTCGGTCCGGTCGACCCCGCTGCGTCGGGAGGCAGCGGATTCGCGCTGCGGTGCTGCTTGACGATGGCTTGGCGGGTGGCCAGGCAGCCGGCGGCGTACCAGCCCAGCAGCG
>JBBPYA010000202.1:0-8343 GCA_038200385.1 Mycobacteriales bacterium | reverse complement strand
CGTCTCAACAGCGACCCGGCTGCGGGGATCGTCGGTCAAGAGCGCGTCGAGGATCGAGTCGCTGATCGCATCGGCGATTTTGTCGGGGTGGCCCTCGGTGACCGACTCGGACGTGAACAGGCGTCTGGACACGGAGACCAGCCCTTCGTTGGAAGACAACGCCGCGAGTCTAGTCAGCGTCCCTGTGTGGAAGGCCGGTTCCGGGTTTCCGGGACGGCCGGTGCACGCGGGGCGGCAGGTCCGGGCCGGCGGCCCCGAGGTCCCGCGGCGAGCCGCTGCAATCATCCGCGGCGAGCCGCGACAATCATCCGCGGCGAGCCGCGACAATCATCCGCGGCGAGCCGCGACAGCGTCCCAGATCGCCGCCGCCAGCGCCGCCTTGCGGCCGTGCCCGACCGGCGTCGACGTCCCGTCGTCGGCAAGGATCACCGCCTCGTTGGTCTCGGCCTCGAACGCCCGGCCGGCGCCCACCACATTCACCACGAGCAGGTCGCAGCCCTTGCGGGCCAGCTTCGCCCGGCCGTAGTCCTCGACGGCGCCGTCTGGGTCCCCGGTCTCGGCCGCGAAGCCGACGACGACCTGCGGGTCGGGTCCGCTGCGCCGGCGCCGGACCAGCTCCTGCAGGATGTCCGGATTCTCGACGAGGGCGACCGGGTCCGGTGCCGCACCGGACTTCTTGATCTTGTGCGGTACGGCGTCGGCTGGGCGGAAGTCGGCCACGGCGGCGGTCATCACGATCACGTCGGCCGGCGCCGCGGCGGTCAGCATCGCCTCGTGCAGCTGGCGGGCCGTACCCACCCGCTCGACGCGGACCCCCGCCGGGACGGGCAGCTCGACGTTGGCGGCGATCAGGGTCACGAGGGCGCCGCGGGCGGCGGCGACCGCGGCGACGGCCAATCCTTGCCGGCCGGAGGACCGGTTGCCCAGGAAACGGACCGGGTCCAGCGGCTCGCGGGTCCCTCCGGCGCTGACGAGCACCCGGGTCCCCTCGAGGTCGCGGGGCAGCGCGTCCGAGCGAGTGTGCAGCAGCCGTGCCAGCTCGGCGATCTCGGCCGGTTCGGGCAGCCGCCCGGGCCCGGTGTCGGTGCCGGTGAGCCGACCGGATGCCGGGTCGAGGACCGTGACGCCACGGCGGCGCAGGGTCGCCACGTTGTCCGAGGTGGCCGGGTGCTCCCACATCTCGGTGTGCATGGCGGGGGCCAGCAGAACCGGGCAGCGGGCGGTCAGCAGGGTCGCGGTCAGCAGGTCGTCGGCCTGCCCGTGGGCGGCCTTGGCGATCAGGTCGGCGGTGGCCGGCGCCACGACGATGAGCTCGGCCTGCCGTCCCAACGCAACGTGCGGGACGGCCGGCACGTCGGACCAGACGTCGGCGCTGACCCGGTGGCCGGACAGCGCCTCCCAGGTGGCCGCGCCGACGAATCGCAGCGCGGACTCGGTCGGGACCGGCGTGACGTCGTACCCGACCTCGGTGAGCAGCCGGAGCAGTTGGCAGGCCTTGTACGCCGCGATCCCCCCGCCGACTCCCAGGACGACGCGCGGGGCTGGCAGTTCACCGCTCATCGCGGCCGGGTCAGACCTCGCCCGGTTCGTGGGTCAGCAGCCCGTCGTTGATCTCGCGCAGCGCGATGGACAGCGGCTTCTCCTGCGGCGCGGTGGGCACCAGCGGGCCCACGTACTCCAGGAGGCCCTCGCCGAGCTGGCTGTAGTAGGCGTTGATCTGCCGGGCCCGCTTGGCGGCGTAGATCACCAGCGCGTACTTCGACGTGGTCCGGTCCAGCAGCTCGTCGATCGGCGGGTTGGTGATGCCCTCGGGGGCGGCGGCGACTCCGGACACAGGTGACCAGCTCTCTTCGTTGCGGCGTTCGGCTCGACCGGTGCTGCGCCGGGTGGCTCGACGTACCGAGCTGCCCGCGGTGCACAGCACTCAACCCGGACCTTTCCGGGGATGTCGGAGCAACTGTACCAACTCCGCGGCGGCCCGGGACGCATCGTCGTTGCACACCACCACGTCGAACTCGCTGCGGGCGGCCAGCTCCACCCGGGCCCGCTGCAGTCGCGCCGAGACCCGGTCCGGGGTCTCGGTGCCGCGCTCGGACAGCCGGCGCTCCAGTTCGGCCCAGCTCGGCGACGTCAGGAACACCAGCTGCGCGTCGGGCAGCGCCGCGCGCACCTGCCGGGCCCCCTGCAGATCGATCTCCAGCAGCGCGGGTACGCCGGCGGCCAGGGTGTCCAGCACCGGCCGGCGTGGCGTGCCGTAGCGGTGCCCGGCGAAATCGGCCCACTCCAGGAACTCCCCGGCGGCGATCAGGTCGGCGAAGCGGGCAGTGCTGACGAAGTGGTACTCGACGCCCTCGGTCTCCCCGGGTCGCGGCGCCCGGGTCGTGGCCGACACCGACACCCAGACCTCGGGGTGGTCCCGCCGCAGCGCGGCCACGACGGTGCCCTTGCCGACCCCGGAGGGTCCGGACAGGACGGTGAGCCGCGCGGGCACCCGGTCAGGCAGGGTTGGCGCTGAACTCGCGCTCCAGCGCCCGCCGCTGGTTCGCGCCGAGGCCTCGGACCCGGCGGGTCGGTGAGATCTCCAGCCGCTCCATGATCTTCTGCGCCCGGGCCTTGCCCAGTCCCGGCAACGCCTCCAGCACCGCGGAGACGCGCATCTTGCCGATCACGTCGTCGCTGTCCCCGAGCCGCACGACGTCGGCCACGGTCATCTCCTGCCGCTTGAGCCGATCCTTGAGCTCGGCCCGCACCTTCCGGGCCGCGGCTGCCTTTTGCAGAGCCTCGGCGCGTTGTTCGGGGGAGAGCTGGGGCAAGGCCACGAGTGGTCACCTCACGCAGTGGGCGGAGACGTTGGGTCAGGATGGACCCCGAACCTAGCGACCCCCCGGCATGGTCGGCAAACGCAGCGGGCACCCGGGCGCGTCACGTCGCGGCGCTCGGGTCGGACAGCTCCCGGCGCAGCCGATCTGCCTCGGCCCGCAGCCGGTCCGGGTCGGGTCCGAGCCGCAGCAGCCCGCGTGCGGTCGCCGGCAGCACGTCGGGCAGCGCCGGTCCGAACAGCTCCCGCAGACCGGTCGCCGTGCCGCCCTGCGCGCCGTAGCCAGGCGCCAGGATCGGGCCGTTCAGGTGGTCGAAGCGGTGCCCGCCGGCTTCGATGGTCGCGCCGACGACGACGCCCACAGCGCCGAGCGGGTCCGTCCCGGCGTTGGCCGCGGCGACCGCATCGAGGATCTCCTGGGCCACCGTGGACCCGCTGCCGGTCCGGGCGTGCTGCACCTGCGGGCCCTCCGGATTGGACGTCAGCGCCAGCACGAACACACCGCGGCCGTGCGCGGCGGCCAGGTCGAGGATCGGGCGCAGCGAGCCCCATCCGAGGTAGGGGCTGGCCGTGATCGCGTCCGCGGCCAGCGGACTGCCCGGGTCGAGGTACGCCGAGGCGTAGGCGGCCGCCGTGCTGCCGATGTCGCCACGTTTGACGTCCAGCAGTGCGATCGCACCGGCTTCCCGGATGAGGGCCAGGGTCTCCTCCAGGACGGCGATCCCGCGGCTGCCGTGCCGTTCGAAGAACGCCGACTGCGGCTTGAACACCGCCACCTGCCCGCCGAGCGTGCCCACCACCGTCGCGGCGAAACTGCGCAGCCCCGCCGGGTCGTCGGCCAGACCCCACCCGGCCAGCAGCTGCGGGTGCGGGTCGATTCCCACGCACAGCGAGCCGCGGGCTGCCGTGACCGCCCGCAGCCGCGCCCCGAACGCCGGCCCGGCGCTCATCGACCGCCGTCGCGATGGGCCAGCCCGACGACACCGGACACCCGGGTGAACCCGAGCCGGGCGAGGTCGGCGCGCAGCTCGCGAAGCACCCGGGCCGGTGCGGAAGGGTCGTGGAACACCGCCGTACCGACCGAGACCGCGCTGGCCCCGGCGAGCAGGAACTGCAGCGCGTCCCGGCCGGACCGGATCCCACCCATCCCCAGGATGGGTACCTCGGGCAGCGCCTGGTGGACCTGCCACACGCAGCGCACCGCCACCGGGCGGATCGCCGGCCCGGACAGCCCGCCGGTGATCCCGGCCAGCACCGGACGCAGGGAGTCGGTGTCGATGACCATGCCCAGCAACGTGTTGACCATCGACAGCCCGGCCGCACCGGCGGCGACGCAGGCCCGGGCGATCGACACGATGTCGGTGACGTCCGGGGACAGCTTGGCCAGCACCGGGACGTCGGCGGCGGCGGTGACCGCGGCGACGACGTCAGCCGCCGCGGCAGGGTCGCAGGCGAAGACCTGGCCGCGGGAGGCCACGTTGGGGCAGGAGATGTTCGCCTCGATCAGCGCCAGGCCCGGCGCGCCGGCGAGCCGGCCGGCCAGCTCGGCGAACTCCGCGACGCTGCCCCCGGCGATGCTGACCACCGCCCGGGCACCGCGGGCGGCCAACCACGGCAGGTCGTCGGCGAGGAACGCCTCGATCCCCGGTCCCTGCAGGCCGATCGAGTTGAGCATGCCGCTCGGGGTCTCGGCCATCCGCGGCGTGGCCCGGCCGGAGCGGGCCCGCAGCATCACCGACTTCGTCACGACCGCACCGAGCTCGGCCGGGTCCAGGTAGGGCGCCAGCTCGCGGCCGGCTGCCGCGCACCCCGACGCGGTGAGCACCGGGTTCGGCAGCGCGACCCCGGCGAGCACGGTGGCCAGGTCCACCGCGGTTGACGTCAGTGCCATCCCATCGCCTCCGCGCCCAGCACGTCGGCCGGCAGGGTCCCGACGTCCTTCCACCGCACCCGGTCGGCATCGAAGACGGGGCCCTCGGCGCAGCTGCGCACCATGCGGGACCGCCCGTCGGCCCCGACGACGGGCAGCACGCACGTCATGCACACACCGATCCCGCAGGCCATCGACTCCTCGACGGCAACCTGTGCCGGTATCCCGCAGGCGGCGGACACCTCCGCGACGGCCTGCAGCATCGCCATCGGCCCACAGGCGTACACCTGCCGGGCCCGGGTGCGCTCGATCAGCTCGCCCAACCCGTCGGTCACCAGGCCGCGCCGACCAGCGGACCCGTCGTCGGTCCGCACGGTCACCGAGTCCGCAACGTCCGTGGCCTCGGCCAGCCCGAACAACCGCGGCGCCGCGGCCGCGCCCAGTACCAGGTGAACGGCCCCGCCAAGCGCCCGCAGCCGGCGGCCGAGTTCGAACATCGGGGCGCTGCCGTAGCCACCGGCGACCAGCACCGCGGGGCAGGGCGCGGACGGCAACCGGAACGGGCGGCCCAGCGGCCCGACGACGTCCAGCGTGGTCCCGACCGGCGCCCGGACCAGCCAGGCGGTCCCGGCCCCGTGCTCGGCGACCACGATGCCGATCAGGCCCTGATCGGGGTCGGCGGTGTACAGCGCGAAGGACCTGCGCAGCAGCAGCGCGCTGTCCGGTCCTCCGACGGCGAGCGCGACGAACTGTCCCGGTTCGGCGGCGCCGGCCACCGCGGGCGCGTGCAGGGTGAGCAGCCGGTAGGCCCCGGCCGGGTCGTTGCCGACGAGCCGCGCGTCGACCTGGGACGGGGTCACGGGCCGGTCGCCGTCCCGGCGCGGTAGGCCCGCAGCGTCTCGTGCAGGTCCTGCAGCGGGCGTACGCCGACCCGGCCGGCCAGGAGCGCCTCGATGCCCTGCACGGCGGCCGCCGCCCCCTGGATCGTGGTGATGCACGGGATCCCGACGGTCACCGCGGCGGTGCGGATCTCGTACCCGTCCAGCCGCGGTCCGGCGTTGCCTGGCGCCCCGAACGGGGTGTTGACGACCATCGCGATGTCGCCGGCGAGGATCCGCTCGACGCAGTTCCCGGGACCGTCGCTGAACTTCCGCACCACCTGCGCGTCGACCCCGTTGCGGCGCAACACCTGCGCGGTGCCCTCGGTGGCGAGCACCGCGAAACCGAGGTCGGCCAGCCGCTTCACCGGGAAGATGGCCGAACGCTTGTCCCGGTTGGCCAGGCTCACGAACACCGTCCCCGACGTCGGCAGCGAGCCGTACGCCGCGGCCTGCGACTTGGCGAACGCCGTACCGAAGACCGCGTCGATGCCCATCACCTCGCCGGTGGACTTCATCTCCGGCCCGAGCACGGTGTCCACGCCGTGCCCGTCGACGGTCCGGAACCGGTGGAACGGCAGGACCGCCTCCTTGACCGCGATCGGGGCGTCCCACGGCAGGTCACCCCCGTCGCCGGTGGCCGGCAGCAACCCGCTGCCCCGCAGCTGCTCGACGGTCGCGCCCAGCGCGATCCGGGCGGCGGCCTTGGCCAGCGGGACCGCGGTCGCCTTGGACACGAACGGCACCGTCCGGGAGGCGCGGGGATTGGCCTCCAGGACGTAGAGCACGTCGTCCTTGAGCGCGAACTGCACGTTGAGCAGGCCGCGCACGCCGACCAGCTCGGCGATCCGCCGGGTGGATTCCCGGATCCGCTCGATCTCGCCGGTGCCGAGGGTGATCGGGGGCAGCGCGCACGCGGAGTCGCCGGAGTGGATGCCGGCCTCCTCGATGTGGTCCATGACGCCACCGAGGTAGAGCTGCGCCCCGTCGTAGAGCGCGTCCACGTCGATCTCGATCGCGTCCTCGAGGAAGCGGTCCACGAGCACCGGATGTTCGGGGCTGACCTCGGTGGCCTTGCCGATGTAGGCCTCCAGGCTGGCGTCGTCGTACACGATCTCCATGCCGCGACCACCGAGGACGTACGACGGTCGCACCAGGACCGGGTAGCCGATGGACGCCGAGATCGCAGCGGCTTCGTCGTAGGACACCGCCGTGCCGTGCCGCGGTGCCGGCAGCCCGGCCTCGGTGAGCAGCCGGCCGAACGCGCCACGCTCCTCGGCCAGGTGGATGGCCTCCGGCTGGGTTCCTAGCACCGGGACTCCGGCGTCCTTGAGCCGCTGGGCCAGCCGCAGCGGGGTCTGCCCGCCGAGCTGGCAGATCACACCGAGCAAGGGTCCGGCGGCCCGCTCGGCCGCGACCACTTCCAGCACGTCCTCGAACGTGAGCGGCTCGAAGTACAGCCGATCGGCAGTGTCGTAGTCGGTGGAGACCGTCTCCGGATTGCAGTTGACCATCACGGTCTCCACGTCGGACGCGCGCAGCGCCTGCGCCGCGTGCACGCACGAGTAGTCAAACTCGATGCCCTGCCCGATCCGGTTCGGTCCGCTGCCCAGGATCAGCACCGCCGGCCGGCTGCGCGGCAGCACCTCGGACTCCTCGTCGTAGCTGGAGTAGTGGTACGGCGTGGTGGCGGCGAACTCCGCCGCGCAGGTGTCCACCGTCTTGAAGACCGGGCGGATGCCAAGCCGGTGGCGCAGGTTGCGCACCCCGTCCTCGCCGGCGAACTCCGGGCGCAGCGCCGCGATCTGGCGGTCCGAGCAGCCGGCCCGCTTGGCCCGGCGCAGCACGGCGGCGTCCAGGGACGGCGCGGCCTCCAGTTCGGCGCGCAGCTCCACCAGGGATGCGATCTGGTCCACGAACCACGGGTCCCAGCCCGACGCCGCGGCGACCTGCGCCACCTCGGCACCGAGTCGCAGCGCTCGTTCCACGTCGTACACCCGCCCCTCGGTCGGGCGGGTCAGCCCGGCCAAGGTCGACTCAACGGTGGCGTCGGCCGGGTCGGGACCGGTCCAGAACCCCGCGGTGCCGGTCTCCAGCGAGCGCAGCGCCTTGAGCAGTGCCTCGGTGAAGTTGCGGCCGATGGCCATCACCTCGCCGACGGACTTCATCGTCGTCGTCAGCTCGGTGTCCGCGCCGGGGAACTTCTCAAAGGCGAACCGCGGCGCCTTGACCACCACGTAGTCCAGCGCCGGCTCGAAGGCAGCGCAGGTGTGGCGCGGGGGGGACTCGGGGGGTGTCCCCCCGAGCGTGGTGATGGGTCTCGGGGGGGACTCGGGGGGTGTCCCCCCGAGCGTGGTGATGTCGTTCCTGATCTCGTCGAGGGTGTAGCCGATCGCCAGCCGGGCCGCGATCTTTGCGATCGGGAAGCCGGTCGCCTTGGACGCCAACGCACTGGACCGGGACACCCGGGGATTCATCTCGATCACGACCAGCCGCCCGGTGCCGGGATGGACGGCGAACTGGATGTTGCAACCGCCGGTGTCCACGCCCACCGCGCGCAAGACGTCGATGGCCACGTCACGCATCTGCTGGTACTCGCGGTCGGTCAGCGTCATCGCCGGCGCCACGGTCATGCTGTCCCCGGTGTGCACCCCCATCGCGTCGATGTTCTCGATGGAGCAGACGACGACGACGTTGTCGTTGCGGTCGCGCATCAGCTCCAGCTCGTACTCCTTCCAGCCCAGCACGCTCTCCTCGACGAGCACCTCGGCCGTCGG
>JBBPYA010000201.1:0-5998 GCA_038200385.1 Mycobacteriales bacterium | reverse complement strand
TGGGTACCAGGTGGTGCTCGGCAACGGCGGGACCACCGCATTCTGGGACGCAGCGTCGTTCGGGCTGGTCCGGGACCGGGCGCAGCACCTGAGCTTCGGCGAGTTCAGCGCCAAGTTCGCCGGCGTGACCCGGGCCGCGCCGTTCCTCGGTGAGCCGTCCGTGATCACCGCACCGCCCGGCACGGTGCCGGCGCCCGAAGCCGAGCCGGGCATCGATGCCTACTGCTGGGCGCACAACGAGACCTCCACGGGCGCTGCGGCGCCGGTGACCCGGGTGGCCGGGACCGACCCCGGTGCCCTCGTACTCGTCGACGCCACGAGCGGCGCCGGAGGGCTGCCGGTCGACGTCGGCCAGTGCGACGCGTACTACTTCGCACCGCAGAAGTGCTTCGGCTCCGACGGCGGCCTGTGGCTCGCGCTGCTCAGCCCGGCCGCCCTGGAGCGGATCAACTCGATCACCGCGGTTGGGCGGTGGACGCCGGCCTTCCTGGACCTGTCCGTCGCCGTGGACAACTCCGCGAAGGACCAGACCTACAACACCCCGGCGCTGGCGACGCTGCTGCTGCTCGCCGACCAGGTGGACTGGCTGCTGGCCCAGGGCGGGCTGGACTGGGCGGTGCGGCGTACGGCGGACTCCTCGTCGCGGCTGTACTCCTGGGCCGAGCGGACGGCGTACACCACGCCGTTCGTCGCCCAGTCGACCCACCGCTCGCAGGTCGTGGGCACCATCGACTTCGCCGAGTCCGTGGACGCCGACGCGGTGGCGGCCGTGCTGCGGCGCAACGGCGTCGTGGACACCGAGCCCTACCGCAAGCTCGGGCGAAACCAGCTGCGGATCGGCATGTTCCCGGCCGTCGAACCCGACGACGTGACCGCCCTGACCCGGTGCATCGACCACGTCGTCGGCGAGCTCGGCTAGCGGGCGCGTCGCAGCCGGGCAGGGTCGCCCGGCTGTCGTAGGGTCGGGCTCGCACGTGGGTCCGGCGCCCGGTCGGTCGAGCAGGGTGGGAGGAATCGAATGCGCCCGTTGCGCTTCGTCGCCCTCGATGAGGACGGAACCCACCTGGTGCTCGCCTGGGACGTCCCGGAGGCGATCGACAACGGTGAGCGCTTCCTGCTGCCGGTCGACGACCGACTTCGCGCCGCGGCCCGGGGCGACATGAGCCGGCTCGGCCAGATCGAGATCGAGCTGGAGAGCACGCTGCGGCCGCGGGACATCCAGGCCCGGATCCGGGCCGGCGAGACCCCGGAGCAGGTCGCGGCCGTCGCCGGCGTACGGGTCGACAAGGTGCTGCGCTACGCCCACCCGGTACTCCAGGAGCGCGAGCGGCTTGCCGAGCAGGCCCACGCAGCGCGGGTCCGGCTGGCCGACGGGACACCGGCATCCACGCTGGGCGAGTTCATGGTGGAGAAGCTGTCGCTGCTCGATGTGGATCACCGCGGCGCCGGCTGGGACGCCCGACGGCTGGCCGACGGCAGCTGGGAGATCGTGATCAGCTGGTCGGTCGGCAATCGCCGGACCAACACCCGCTGGTGGTACGACGTCAGCGCCCGGACCGTGACCCCGGCCGACGCCGAGACGTCCGCGTTCGCCGAGCGCCCGCGCAGCGGCCAGTCGATGATCGTCGCCCCACCGGCCCAGGCCGCCCAGCGCACGCTGTCCGCGCTCGGCGACAGCCCCGCCTACGACGGCCTCGCCTACGACGGCCCCGCGTACGACGAGGCCCGGCCCGCGCAGCCCTGGGGCGCAGTCACCGTCGACGAGTACCCCTCGCCGGCTCGCGAACCAGCACCGCCGGTCGACGACGACCGCGAGCACCGCGCCCGCATCCCGTCCTGGGAGGACATCGTCTTCGGGGTACGCCGCAAGCGCAGCTGACAAGCCGGCGGGCTGTGCGCCGGGCGCGAAACTCGGTGTCGATCGTCGGTCTCGGGAGCTAGCCTTCCGGAGCCATGTCCAGCCCTCCCGCAACCTCCTCGACGAGGCGGTTGCGGTCGCTGTGGCGGCTGCGCACCTACCTGCGCCCCTACGTCGGGCAGATGGCGGTGATGACCGGCGCGGCCGCGATCACGGTGGGCGCCGAGATGTCGATCCCGCTGGTCTCCCAACGCGTCATCGACGGGCCGGTTGCCGCCGGGGACACCGCCGGACTGTGGCTGCTCGGCGGCCTGGCGATCGCCTTGGGCGTGACCGAGGCGGCGTTCGGCTTCGTCCGGCGCTGGATCCAGTCCTTCTGCATGCTGGACATGGAGACCGCGCTGCGCAACGACTTCTACGCGCACCTGCAGCGGCTGCCGGTGTCCTTTCACGACCGCGCACAGATCGGTCAGCTCGTCACCCGCGCGACCAGCGACCTGTCCACGATCCGCCGATTCCTGGGCTTCGGGCTGATCTTCCTGCTCGTCAACGTCTCGATGTTCGGCGTGGTCGTCGTCCTGCTGTTCCGGGAGTACTGGCCGCTGGGTCTGGTCGTCGCGCTCAGCGCCGTGCCGATCATGGTGTTGACGCTGCGCTTCGAACGGCAGTACATCCTCGCCGCCCGGGCCTGCCAGGACCTCGAGGGCGACGTCGCCACCGTGGTCGAGGAATCCGCGGTGGGCATCCGGATCATCAAGGCGCTGGGCCGGCGGCGACTGATCGGGGGCCGGTTCCTGAACGAGGCCCGCAAGCTGCGCCGGGCATCGCTGCGCAAGGTGATGATCCTGGCGAAGTTCTGGGGGATCCTGGACGTCATCCCGCAGGTCACGCTCGGCCTGGTGCTGCTCGTCGGTGCGCTGGCGGTGGCCGAGGGCGACCTCAGCCTCGGCACCCTGGTCGCGTTCGTCGCACTCGTGGTGCTGCTCGCCTGGCCGATCGAGGCGCTGGGCTGGATCCTCGCGATCGGCCAGGAGGCCGCCACCGCCGCGGACCGGCTCTTCGACGTCTTCGACACCGCGGCGGAGGTCCGTGACCGCCCGCACGCGGTCGACCTGGGTCGCGTCGAGGGCCGGCTGGCCTTCGAGGGCGTCGGGTTCGTCTTCCCGGGCAGCGAGCAGGACGTCCTGCACGACATCGACCTGACAATCGAACCCGGCGAGACCGTCGCGCTCGTCGGCGCCACCGGCAGCGGCAAGACCGCGCTGACCGCGCTGGTCCCCCGGCTGTACGACGTCACCCGCGGCCGGATCACCATCGACGGCGTCGACATCCGCGACGTCACCCTGACCAGCCTGCGCCGCGAGGTCGCCACCGCCTTCGAGGACCCGACCCTGTTCTCGGCCAGCGTTCGGGAGAACCTCGCGCTCGGCCGCCCCGAGACCACCGACGCCGAGATCGCGGAGGCCATCGACATCGCCCAGGCCGGGTTCGTCCACGAGCTGCCGTGGGGGCTCGCGACCCGGATCGGCGAGCAGGGATTGTCCCTGTCCGGCGGCCAGCGGCAGCGGCTGGCGCTGGCCCGTGCGGTGCTCGGCCGGCCGCGGGTCCTCGTCCTGGACGACCCGCTGTCCGCGCTGGACGTACACACCGAGTCCCTCGTCGAGCAGGCGCTACGCCGGGTGCTCGCGACGACGACCGCGCTCGTCGTCGCCCACCGCCCGTCGACCGTGCTGCTCGCCGACCGGGTTGCGCTGCGGGAGGGCGGCACCCTGACCGCGGTCGGCCGACACACCGAGCTGCTGGACGAGGTGCCGGCGTACCGGCACATCCTGTCCGCCGAAGCCGACGAGCCGGTCGGGTCCGGTGGGTCGCGATGACCACCACCCAGCCGACCGATCCGCAGCCCCCGGGCGGCGAGAGCGACCCGGCCCGGTCGACGGACCGGGCCGGCCAGCCGTGGCGCGGCGTCGCGGCGGAGGACGCCGCGGAGATCAGCACCGCCGGCGGGGTGTTCCTCCGCGAGCGCAGCCGACGACTGCTCGCGGACCTGGCCCGACCGCACCGGGCCGCGCTGTGGACGGTGGCCGGCGCGGTGCTGCTGCAGAACGCCGCCGGGATGGCCGGGCCCTACCTGGTCTCGGTGGGCATCGACAACGGCATCCCGCAGATCCTGGCCGGAGACGGGTCGAGCACGCTGTTCACCGTCTTCGCCCTGTTCATGGCCTCGGCCGTTGCCCAGGGCGCGCTGCGGTGGTTCTTCTTCCTCCGCAGCGGGCGGGTGGGGCAGGCGATGCTGTTCCAGCTGCGCCGCCGGGTCTTCAACCATCTGCAGGGCCTGTCGCTGGCCTTCCACGAGAAGTACACCTCGGGTCGCGTCGTCTCCCGCTTGACCAGCGACGTCGAGGCGATCAGCGAGCTGCTCGACGAGAGCCTCGACGAGCTCGTGATGGCCGTGCTGTCGATCGTGTCGATCGGGGTCATCCTGCTCGTCCTGGACGCGCCGCTGGCCCTCGTCGTACTCATCAGCTTCCCGGTGCTGCTGCTGCTGTTCCGGTGGTTCCGCAAGCACTCGACAGTGGTGTACCGGCGTACCCGGGAGACCGTGGCGCTGCTGATCGTGCAGTTCGCCGAATCCCTCGGCGGGATCCGGGCGGTGCAGGCCTTCCGCCGGGAGCCGCGCAACCAGGAAATCTTCGAGCAGATCAACGACGACTACCGGCGGGCGAACAAGCGGTCCTGGCAGCTGATCGCGGTCTTCGAGCCCGGCATCATGCTGCTGGGAAACCTGGTCACCGGGGTCGTGCTGCTCTACGGCGGGTACCGCGCGCTGTCCGGTGATCTCGATGTCGGCGTCCTGGTGGCGTTCCTGCTGTACGTACGCCGATTCTTCGCACCGATGGAGGACCTATCGGTGCTGTACAACTCCTTCCAGTCCGCGACCGCCGCGCTGGAGAAGCTGTCCGGCGTACTGGAGGAGACGGCCAGCGTTCCGCCCCCGGCGCAGCCGCGGCCGCTACCGTCGCCGGCCGGGGCGGTGCGCTTGGAGGGGGTCCGCTTCGGCTACCGCTCGGACGCTGAGGACGCGGTGGTGCTGCCCGGGCTGGACCTGGCGATCCCCGCCGGGCAGACCGTTGCCCTGGTGGGTTCCACCGGAGCCGGCAAGTCGACGCTGGCCCGGCTGCTGGCGCGCTTCTACGACCCGCAGGAGGGTTCGGTCACCGTCGACGGGGTGGACGTGCGCGAGTTGGCCGACGCCGACCTGCGCCGCGCCGTGGTCATGGTGACCCAGGAGAGCTTCCTGTTCTCCGGCACGGTCGCGGAGAACATCGCCCTGGGCAAGCCGTCCGCGCCGCGCGCCGAGATCGAGGCAGCGGCCCGCGCGATCGGGGCGCACGAGTTCATCGACGCCCTGCCGGAGGGCTACGACACCGACGTCCGCAAGCGCGGCGGGCGGCTGTCGGCCGGGCAGCGGCAGCTGGTCTCCTTCGCCCGCGCGTTCCTCGCCGACCCCGCCGTACTCATCCTGGACGAGGCGACGTCCTCGCTGGACGTGCCGAGTGAGCGGCTGGTCCAGCGCGCGCTGCGCACGATCCTGGCGGAGCGCACCGCGGTGATCATCGCCCACCGGCTGTCCACCGTGGAGATCGCCGACCGGGTGCTCGTGATGGCCGACGGGCGGATCATCGAGGACGGCTCACCGTCGGACCTGGTCGCCGGGCGGGGCGCGTTCGCCGATCTGCACCAGGCCTGGCAGGACAGCCTGGTCTGACGGCTCGCTCCGGTTGCCGGCGTACGTCGCCCGGGTGAAGGTGTGACGGCAGGACGCAAGCCTCGATCCTGCCCACCCACCGAAAGGAAATCCTCGTGACCTCCAGCGACCAGACCGCGAGCGAGCCGCCGGCCGTCGACCGGGCCGAGGAGAGCGCCGACATGATCGAGACGCCCGAGGAGGACGACACGGCCGACCTGACCGGGAGCGCGGCAACCGGCACCGCCGGGCAGATGCACGACGAGGTCGACGACATCGCCGGGCAGTCCGACAACAGCGCCGGGCACGGTCCTTCCGACCAGAACTGAGCGATTGCGGGGATATCCACGCTACGTCGCCAGAAATAGGGTGGATATCCCCGCAACGGGCGT
>JBBPYA010000200.1:0-8331 GCA_038200385.1 Mycobacteriales bacterium | reverse complement strand
ATGAAGCGGCCGCAGGCTACCAAGCAGAAGCGAAAGAAGCGCTGAACCACCGGATGCCCCCGGGCGCACGAGGCCCTGTGGTGACCGGCCCAGCCCCCACGTCCAGGAGATCCGTGAGCCAGCCCAGCGATACCGTGATGCCCGCCGCCATGGATGCGAAGACGGGACCGAATGAGTCGCCCGCCGTCGCGGGTGATACCGGATTCCCACCCGGTGCGGATCCTTCCGGCGTCGAGGCTACTGACGCCCCCGACGCTGCCGCCGAGGCGAGCGTGCCCGAAGCTGCGGGGACCGACACCGCGGGGACCGACACCGGTGGGTCCGCTGCGCCGGCCGCTGACGGCCGGACCGGAGAGGAATCAGGCCCCGGTGACGGGCAGCCCGATGAGCCGGGGGGCGAGTCGCTGCACGTACGCGAGGGCGACATCGCTGCGGACTACCTCGAGCGGCTGCTGGACATCCTGGACTACGACGGCGACATCGATCTTGACGTCGAGGGCGATAGGGCCGTCGTGGCGGTAGTGGGAGCCAACCTGCGCGGGTTGATCGGCCCCGACGGCGCGACTCTGGACGCGCTGCAGGAACTCACCCGGCTTGCGGTGGCACAGCAAACCGGCATCCGGACCCGCCTGATGCTCGACGTCGGCGGCCACCGGGCCAAGGTGCGAACCGAGTTGAGCGCGCTCGGCCGGCAGACGGCAGAGGAGGTCAAGAGCAGCGGCAGCAAGCAGTCGTTGCGGCCGATGAACCCGTTCGAGCGCAAGGTCGTGCATGACGCGGTTGCCGAGGTGGACGGGGTCCGCAGCGAGTCCGAAGGCGAGGAACCGTCCCGGCGCGTGGTCGTCCTGCTGGACGTGTGACGGAGGGCTTTCCGCGCGGTCACGGCGAGCGCCCGATTCCCCTGGGCGACGGTGCCCGACGCCGTCCCCGTCCCCTGGTGCTGTCGTGGTACGAGTTGTCCATCGAGTCCGGTGTGATGCGGCGATGAGCGGGGCCGCGGCACCGCCGGAGGCAGCGGCGGTCTTCGGCTCCCGGATCCTGCTCGCGCGGCGCTACGCGGACTGGCTCGCCGGTCCGGGCGTGCAGCGAGGGCTGATCGGGCCCCGGGAGGCCGAGCGGCTGTGGGAGCGGCACCTGCTCAACTGCGCGGTGCTGGCCGAACTCGTTCCGGTGGACGCGACCGTCCTGGACCTGGGTTCCGGGGCCGGGCTGCCGGGTGTGGCGCTGTCCATCGCCCGCCCCGATCTGCGCGTGACCCTGCTCGAGCCCAAGCAACGCCGAATCGACTTCCTGTGCGAGGTCCAAGCCGATCTCGGGCTCGATTCGGTGGTGGTGCTGCGTGGCCGCGCTGACGGGGCCGAAATCCGCGGCCAGACATTCGATGTGGTGACCGCTCGTGCTGTAGCGGCCCTGGACCAGCTTGTGACCTGGACTTTTCCCCTGCTGGCCCCGGGTGGAGCGTTGCTGGCGATCAAGGGGAGCAGCGCGGCCGACGAACTGGCGGCGGCGCGGGCAAGCATTCATCGCCGCGGAGCCGAGCCGCCCCACATCGTGCAGGTGGGTGCCGGCCTGGTGGAGCCGGAGACCACCGTCGTGGTCGTCCGAGCCGGCCGCGCCGGACAGCGAAAGTCGCGGCGCAGTCGCTGATTCGGTGTTGTCCACAGGACGCCAAGATGATCGATCGGCCGGACCTGGACAGGAATGGATGCATTCGTGACAGACCTGACGGGACTGGGTTGGCCACAGCTGGCCAGAGGCTTCCGGCCGAGCCGCACGGATCGGGCCGATCCAGCGGATAGGGCAGCCGGCGCGGGTCGGGCAGGCGGCGCGGGTTGGGCGGACGGCGCGGGTCGGGCGGACGGGCTGAATCGGGCCGACGGATCGGATCGGACCGACCGGGTGGCAGCGCTAGGCTGGCCGCTCCTGCCTTCGAGGACAGCTCCGACCGGCGCGGACGCTCCCGGCAGCACGGTCGCCGGCGACCAGGCAAGTAACGAGCCCCCCGCGCCGGCGGCCACCGACGAAGTGGCTTTGGGGCGACCGGGTCTACCGGAGGAGGTGGTCGCGGCGTCCGGCCGGTCCCTTATGCGCGGCAATACTGACGTGGCAGGTGGGTCGCGTGATGCGCGTGGGCTCTGCGACCCGATGGCGGCCGGCACGTCGTTGCGGGGATCTGCGGGGCCGTCGCGCGATGATGACCTGGTGAGTGCCGATGCGAATGGGGCCGCCTTGGGGGTCCGGCCTCGCTCGGCTACAGACCATGTTTCACGTGAAACCGCGGTCTCAGGAATTTCTGCAGCCAGCGACGTGACGCTGACGTCGACAGGCCCAGCCGGCAGCGACGGTGGCTTGGAACGTAGACCGCGCAAGGGTGAGGATGGCAGCTCGTCGCTGGTTAGCGAGGTTGACGTTTCACGTGAAACGGCCCCGCCTAGGCTGCCTGGCGGGAGTGATGGAGCTTCAACCCCTCCCCCTGGGCACGTAGACGTTGAGGGGTTAGTGGGACAGCGGCCGGACAGCGGCGGTGTGGGCGGACCGGGCGCACCTGTGACCGGTGTTTCACGTGAAACGGCCGCACCGGGACCGTACGAGGTCGGTGCTGGAGCATCAACTTCTCCCAATGCGCCCCGTGACGACGAGAGGTCGAGGGGACAGCACGCGGCGAACGGCGATGTAAGCGGGTCGGGCGTGCCCGTGGCCGGTGTTTCACGTGAAACGGCTGAAGCGTGTGCAGATGAGCCAGCCGCTGGCCCGTCTGATGGAGCCAGTGGCGCCCCAAACCGATCCGACCCCGCCGACCCCGCCGAAGCCGCGTCCGGCCAGGACATCCTGGGTGCGCCGTTCGGCCGGGACGTGTCAGGCGGGCAGCCGTGGTCGGCCGACGCCGGAAGCTGGACGCACGCAGCAGCCCAGGAACCCACCCCGATCGAGGCTGAGGCCGCGCAGGCGGTCCGGGTCCGCAATCTCGACGGTCAGCACAATTTCCCGCGGCCGTCCTCGACCCGCGTCATCGCGGTTGCCAACCAGAAGGGCGGGGTCGGGAAGACGACCACGACGGTGAATGTTGCCGTGGCCCTCGCGTTGCACGGCTGCTCGGTGTTGGTGATCGACCTGGACCCGCAGGGCAACGCCAGCACCGGGCTGGGCGTCGCGCACCACGCCGGCGTGCCGTCGATCTACGAGGTCCTGATCGAGGATCTCCCGCTCGAGGAGGCTACGGCGGCAGTGGAGGCAGCACCGGGTCTGAGCTGCATTCCGGCCACGATCGACCTGGCCGGGGCCGAAATCGAGCTGGTCTCCGTCGTAGCTCGGGAGTCGCGACTGAGCAAGGCGCTCGGCCGGTTCCTCCGCCGGCCGCGCACCGCGTCCGGGCAGGTCCCCGACTTCGTCCTGATCGATTGCCCGCCCTCACTGGGCCTGCTCACCGTCAACGCGCTGGTGGCGGCCGAGGAGATCCTGATTCCGATCCAGTGCGAGTACTACGCGCTGGAGGGACTGCGGCAGTTGCTGGCCAACATCGATCTCATCAGGGCCCACCTCAACGCCGAACTCGACGTGTCGACGATCCTGCTGACGATGTACGACGCACGGACCCGGCTGGCAGACCAGGTCGCCCAGGAGGTGCGCGAGCACTTCGGCCCGAAGGTGCTGGGCGCCATGATCCCGCGCAGTGTCCGCGTGTCGGAGGCGCCCGGTTTCGGTCAGTCTGTGATCACCTATGACCCGGGTTCGCGGGGCGCGATGAGCTATCTCGAAGCGGCCCGTGAGCTGGCCGAACGCTCCGAGCGACGTGATCCGACGGAGGTGTCGCGATGAACCGTCGAGGCGGGCTTGGCCGTGGGCTCGGTGCCCTGATTCCGACGGGCCCCCCGGGCCATTCGACCGGGCAGCTGTCGCCGGCGGCCGCAGCAACTCTTGGTCTCGGTCTCGGAGCTGTCCCCGGTGCGGCACTACGCAACGTCGCCGTGGATGCGCTGCACCCCAACCCCCGCCAGCCGCGGAAGGCCTTCGACGAAGAGGCGCTGGATGAGCTCGCCCACTCGGTCCGGGAGTTCGGCCTGCTGCAGCCCGTGGTCGCCCGGGAGCGTGCGGAGGGCGGCTACGAGCTGGTGATGGGCGAGCGCCGGTTGCGGGCCGCCCACCGCGCCGGGCTGGCCACCATTCCCGTGATCGTCCGCGACACCCCGGACGACGACCTGCTGCGCGACGCGCTGCTGGAGAACATCCACCGGGTGGAGCTCAACCCGCTGGAGGAGGCGGCTGCCTACGAGCAGCTGCTCGCTGAGTTCGGCGTGACCCACGAGGAGCTGGCGTCCCGCCTCGGCCGCAGCCGGGCTCAGGTGAGCAACACGATCCGGCTGCTCAAGCTGCCTGTTCGGGTGCAGACCCGGGTCGCCGCAGGTGTGCTGTCCGCCGGCCACGCCAGGGCACTGCTCGGCCTGCAGGACTCCGACGCTCAGGAGGCCCTGGCCACCCGCATCGTTGCCGAGGGCCTGTCAGTGCGGGCGACCGAGGAGCTGGTCGCCGTCGGTGACGTGGGGACGCCGGCCCGGCCCCGGGCCGTATCCCGTCGCATGCAGTCACCGGCGCTCCTGGACCTGTCCGAGCAGCTCAGCGACGCCTTCGACACCAGGGTCAAGGTCGAACTCGGACGTCGCCGAGGCAGGATCACCGTGGAGTTCGGCTCGGTCGACGACCTCGAGCGGCTCGTCGGGCTGATCGCCCCGGGGCTGGAGACCCGGGCCACGCCTGCGCAGTAGTGCCGCATACCGGTTGCACGCGCCCATTGTCTACTGTGGACAGTGCATCCAAGATTGGACGCTCTCCGGCAAAGCGTTGGCACACAGGCGAATCCGTCGCGTCTATTGTGGACAGTGCCGAGACGTCAGTGCGCCGATCCAGTCGTGGCCGCGACGCGGGCCCGGGTGGCCGCTGACTCGATCAGCGTCCGCAGCACATCGCCGAGGTCCAGCCCGCCGGCTGCGACCGACATCGGCAACATCGACGTCTCCGTCATACCCGGGGAGACGTTGACCTCCAGGAAATGCACCTCGCCGTCAGAGGTCACGATGGCGTCGGTCCGGGACAGGTCCCGCAGTCCCAGTTCCCGATGCACGGTGAGGGCGAGTGAGGCGGCCCGGTCGGCCGCAGCGCGGTCCAGCCTGGCGGGGGTGTGGTACGTCGTCAGGCCGGCGGTGTAGCGGGCGGCGTAGTCGAACACGCCGCTGAGCGGGGCGATCTCCACCGCGGGCAGCGCGACCGGTCCGTCGGGCAGGTCGAGGACGCTCACCGCGATCTCGGTGCCTGCCACGTATTGCTCCACCAGGACGGTGTCCCCGTAGGCGAAGCAGCCCACCATCGCCGCCGGCAGATCGACGGCGGCACCGATCCGCTCGACCCCCAGCGCCGATCCCCCCTGGGTGGGCTTGAGCATCAGCGGCAGCCCGAGCCGGCCCACGATCAGGTCGAGGACGGCATCCGCGCCGAGCTCACGGAACCGGTCGTGCGGCAGCGCCACCCAGTCCGGTGTCTGCTGGCCGGCCGCTGCGACGGCAGCCTTGGCCATCCCCTTGTCCCAGGCGATCCGGCAAGCCTGCGCGGCGGTACCGACGTACGGGACATCTGCGAGGTCGAGCACGCTGCGCAGTGATCCGTCCTCGCCGGCCGCACCGTGCAGCGCCACGAACACCGCGTCCGGAGGGTCGGCGGCCAGCGCGGCCAGCAGGTCCGCGTCGGCGTCGAGCACCCGGGTCTCCACCCCGGCCTGCCGCAACGCGTCCGCCACTCGACGTCCCGAGCGCAGCGAAACATCCCGCTCGAAGGCCAGGCCGCCGGCCAGAACGACGGCGCCCGGCTCCGCCGCGGTCACGGCTGGGCCCGCTGAGGCGCATACCGGTGCGGACCCACCGCCCGGGCAACGGTCACTGCATGTCCGGTGCCGGGGTGTCGGCCGGCCCGTGCGGCTGGCCGCCACCGGTCCGGGTCGATTCGGTGCCGAGGAACGTCGCGCGCAGGTCCAGTTCCTGCTCGATCACGCCGGCCAGGCGGCGGACACCCTCCCGGATCCGGTCCGGCTCCGGGAAGCAGTAGGACAGCCGCAGGTGCTCGGCGCCCTGGCCGTCGGCGTAGAAACCGATGCCCGGTACATAGGCGACCCGGGCGTGCACGGCCCGCGGTTGCATGAGCTTGGAGTCCAGTCCGCCGGGCAGCGTCACCCAGACATAGAAGCCGCCCTCCGGCCGAGTCCAGGTCACGCCCGGTGGCATCAAGGCGTGCAGCGCCGTCAGGGTCGCGTCGCGGCGTTCCCGGTAGATCTCGCGGAACACCTTGACCTGCTCCAGCCAGGGTTGGCTGTCCAGGTACTCCGCGACGACGAGTTGACTCAGCGCCGGCGGGCACAGCACCTGCGCTTCGCTGGCTAGGACCAGCTTGTCCCGGACCGCGTGCGGGGCGAACACCCAGCCGACCCGCAGGCCCGGCGCGAACGTCTTGGAGAACGAGCCGAGATAGACCACCCGATCGCTGCCGCGGGACCGCAGCGCCGGCACGACCTCCTCGTCGAAGCCGAGCAGGCCGTACGGGTTGTCCTCGATGACCAGCAGATCGTGCCGGTCGGCCAGGGCCAGGATTTCCTCGCGGCGCTGCCCGGACAGAGTCACCCCTGCGGGGTTGTGGAAGTTCGGCACGGTGTAGAGGAACTTCGCTCGCTGCCCGTGGGCGGCGAGGTCGGCCAGCGCGCTGGCCAAGGCGGCCGGGATCAGCCCCTCCTTGTCCATCGGGACGTGGACCACGCGGGCCTGCGCGGCCTGGAACGTGCCCAGCGCGCCGACGTAGGACGGAGCCTCGGCCAGCACGACGTCGCCGGGGTCGAGGAAGACCCGGCTGACCAGGTCCAGGCCCTGCTGCGAGCCGACGGTCACGACGACGTCGTCGGGCGAGGCGTGCTCGATGCCCTCCAGCGCCATGATGGTGCAGATCTGCTCGCGCAGCCGCACGTCGCCCTGCCCCGAGCCGTACTGCAAGGCCTGGGCGCCGAGCCGGCTGACCAGCTCACCGATCATCGACCCGACCGCGTCCAGCGGCAGCGCGGTCACCGCGGGCATCCCGCCGGCCAGCGAGACCACCTCGGGCCGGCTGACCACGGCGAACAGCGCGCGGATCTCCGAGGCTGTCATCCCGTGCGTGCGCCGGGCGTAGCGGTCGGAGAACGGGTCCAGCGAGGTGCCGCGCACGGCGTGCCTCCGTGCGTCAGAGGTGAAGGACAGTACCCCGCGAGTGTAGGCGAGGCGCGGCGGTGTCTGGACGCGACATCACGGGCTGGATGATTGTCCGGACCGACAGCCCCTTCCGGACCGACAGCCCCTTCCGGACCGACAGCCCTTCCGGACCGACAGGGTCGGATTCTAGAATGGCGGTCCATCTCGCTGGTCCGGCCGGCGCCTGAAGGCGTCCCGGCCCGTGGTTGCAGGAGCCGCTGCCACGATGTCCCGCCGTACGGTCAGCATCACCCTGGACAACATCGACGACCTCCCTCGCCGGTGCCGCCGCTGCGCGTTCTGGGAGCTGGATCCGGTCGCCCGGGACCGCGCCGAGCAGGCCGGGGACACCGCGCTGGAGAAGGAGGCGTGGGTCTCCTCGGTCCTGCTGGAATGGGGCAGTTGCGGGCGGCTGGCCTACGTCGACGGCGTGCCGGCCGGGTATGTCCTGTTCGCGCCGCCGGCCTACGTGCCGCGGGCGGTGGCGTTCCCGACCAGCCCGGTCAGCGCGGACGCCGTTCTGTTGATGACCGGTTACGTGCTGCCCGAGTTCGTCGGCGGCGGGCTGGGCCGCATCCTGCTTCAGCAGGTCGCCCGTGACCTGATCCGGCGCGGCATCCGCGCCCTGGAGGCCTTCGGTGACGCCCGCTGGAGCACTCCCGGGTGCCTGCTGCCCTCGGACTACCTGCTCGCGGTCGGCTTCAAGACCGTGCGTCCGCATCCCAGCTACCCGCGGCTGCGGATGGAGCTGCGCAGCGTGCTGACCTGGCGCGAGGACGTCGAGTCCGCGATCGAGCGGTTGCTCGGCACCATCTCGATGGAACCTGCGCTGCGCCCGGCCTGACCGGCCGCGAACTGCGCTGCGCCCGGCCTGACCGGCCTCGAACTGCTCGGCGGCCGGCTCCGGCCGCGCCTACAGGTACTCGGCGAGGTCCTTGAGGATGGCCGCCTTCGGCTTGGCGCCGACGATCGACTTCACCGGCTGGCCGGAGACGTAGACGGTCATCGTCGGGATCGACAGCACCTGGTACTCCCGCGCGGTCTGCGGGTTCTCGTCGATGTTCAGCTTGGCGAT
>JBBPYA010000199.1:0-13180 GCA_038200385.1 Mycobacteriales bacterium | reverse complement strand
GGGTGCCCAGTCGAGAAGACGCCTCGGGCGGATCGACTGCCTGGTGAACAACGCCGGCCTGATCCAGGTCGGCCCGGTGGACACGATGACGACCGAGCAATTCGCCGCCGCGTTCGACGTGATCGTGTGGGGGACGGTCCGCACCACCCTGGCGGCGCTGCCCGCCCTTCGCCGCAGCCCGCACGCCGGCCGGGGGCGAGCCCGTGTCCGCGCAACGGCCGAGCGCATGACGAGTACCGGGATCCGGCCCCTCCGAACTGACCGGAGCCCGGCCGCACCGGGGCCGCGATCGACGAGGCCCGTTGTCGCGATCGGTCATGGGGGCCGCGCTCAGCCGGCGTACGGCGCGGTCCCGGTCGCCGCCGCAACCAGCCGGTCCAGGACGCCGGGTGCGGTTGACTCGGCACCGATCGGGGTCGTCTTGTTCGTTCCGTGGTAATCGCTCGCCCCGGTGCAGATCAGTCCGAGCTCGGCCGCCAGCCCTCTCAGGTGCACCCGGTCGTCGGCGTCGTGGTCCGGGTGGTCCACCTCGAGGCCGAGCAGGCCCACGTCTACGAGGTCGGCCAGCACGTCGTCGCCGACGACCCGGCCGCGGCGGCGCGCCAGCGGATGAGCCAGTACCGGCACGCCTCCGGCGGACCGGACCAGGCGTACCGCATCGGCGACGCTGGTGTCGTGCTTGCGGACGTAGTACGGGCTGGTGTGGTGTAGGTACCGCTCGAACGCCTCGGTGACCGTCGCCGCCCACCCCGCCCGCACCAGCGCGAGGGCCATGTGCGGCCGGCCGACCGGGGCTGTCCCGGCGATGGCACGCACCGTGGGCCAGTCGACCGGGAGCCCGGCCTCGGCCATCCGTCCCACCATCTGCGCGGCCCGGTCGACGCGGGTCTCCCGCAGCCGGGCCATCTCGGCGCGCAGCCCCTCATGTCCGGGATCGATCAGGTAGCCCAGCAGGTGTACGCCGATCGGCGGCCCGTCCCCGACGGGGCTGGCGCAGGACAGCTCGACGCCGGGTACCACGGTCAGCCCCGGCGGCCGGGAGTCCTGGGCGGCCGCCCACCCCGCTGTCGTGTCGTGGTCGGTCAGCGCGACCACGTCCAGACCGGCCGCCGACGCCGCCGCCAGCAGGCCGGGCACCGGATCGGTCCCGTCGGACTCGCTCGAATGGGTGTGCAGGTCGATGCGCACGTCAGGGGTACGACGGGGTGGTCGGCTCCGGACCGGGGAACGGCGTGGGCTCTGCCTCGTAGCGTTCCGGTCCTGGCGCGTACCCGCCCGAATCCTCCCGATACGAGCCCGAATCCTCCCGGTAGCCATCAGGATCGGCGTACCGGTCGGGCTCGTTCCGGCGCCGGTCGGCCCCGGGCCGCTGGTAGCCCGGCCGGCCGGCGCCCTGGACGTAGAGCAGGTCGGAAATGGTGTGCCAGGCGGTGAGCGGATCGGGCAGAAACGCAACCTTGGACAGAGCCTGATCCTGTCCCGGCGACTCGGCGTACAGCGTGCCGTAGCGCAGGATCCGGCCGAGCAAGGACTGCTCGATCGTCACGTCGGTGATCTTGCTCAGCGGCATCATGCCGTACCGCTTGGTCCACCAGCCCTCCACGAACACCACCCGGGTGTCGGTGATGATCAGGCGGGCGACGGCGCGGTTCTCGATGGCGGCGAGCAGCGGCAACCCGGTGCCGGCCAGCGCGAGGACGAATAACACCCAGCCGCCGGTCGCTCCCTGCGTCACGCGCAGGACGGCGAATCCGACGGCGACGGCCGCGGCGAACGCGGCAGCCGGCTTGGCCAGGAACATCCAGTGATAGATGAACTCCAGGATCCGGCGCTCCTCGGGGAGGAGGTAGCGGTCGAACCGGTCTCCGTCGGGCACGTCAGAACAGCGACTGCAGGAATCGCGCGAAGGCTCCAGCGGCTTGGCCGAGCGCGTCGATCACCGAACGCACGAAGGTGGCCGAGCTCTCCGGCGCTGAGATCACGTAGAAGACGACGAACGCGATCAGCAACCACGCGGCGACCCGCTTCACTGATACCACTGCCCGCCTCCTCCCCGACCGGTCGACCTGCTCCGCCAACGTGTCTGTCTACCCCATCGGGTGCCCGGCACCGGCCAGGCGCGCCGTCACCCGCCGGGGCGCACGTACGGCGACGCGGGACCGAACCCGAGCCCTCCGGGCAGATGCTCACGTAGGTCGAGCAGGACCAGGTCCTCCAGGAGCAGCAGCCCGGCCGCGGCGGGCCAGAGCACCGCCCACAGCCACATCCCCATCGCCTCACCGACGTGCACGCACCGGTCAGCGCGGGTCGGCAACGCCCACATCGCGGTGGAGTGCCCGTCCACGCGCACCGTGGCGTGCGGCGCCCCGGTCGGCAACGAGCCCGGATCCGGGCCGGCGAGCGCGGCGTAACCCGCCCCCAGCCCGGTGCCGGGCTCCTCGGCGACGAGGACGAGTTCGGCCATCCCGCCGAGCGGCGCCGGACCGGTGGCCGCCAGCGCGGTGGCCCGGGCCGGCTGGTCGACGTCACCGGCCAGGGCCAGCCCGGTGACCGCCCACTCCGGCGGGCTCGGCCACAGTGTCCACAGCGGGGCGCCGCCGCGCAGCCGGCTGCTCTCGATCACTCCGGGCGGCACCGGGGCATGCAACGTCACTGGCTCGACGGCGCCGTGGGTCCGGCAGCGCCACCCACTGCCCGGGCCGGCTCGATGCACGTCCAGTCCGCAGCGGGGGCAACAGGGCGGAGCCGTCATGGCCTGCCCACCGTGGCCCGCGGCCGTTCCCGCGTCAACCCTGGCCGGCTGTGACCAGAGCTATCCTGACGCGGTGATCCGCCGGGTGCCCTGCGTCGGTGCGCTCGTCCACGATGACGGCCGCCGGCTGCTGCTGATCCGGCGCGGTCGTCCGCCGCAGGCCGGCACCTGGTCGCTGCCGGGCGGCCGGGTCGAGGACGGGGAGAGCCCTGAGCAGGCGGTGGTGCGGGAACTCCGCGAGGAGACCGGACTGATCGGCGTGGCCGGCCGGCTCGTCGGCACCGTGGAGCGGGACGGCCCGGGCGGCGTCGTGTACGTCATCGACGACTTCACCTGCACGGTGACCGGGGGCCGGCTGGTCGCGGGCGACGACGCCTCCGACGCCCGCTTCGTCGACCGGTCCGGACTGGCCCGGCTGACCCTGTCGACGGGCCTCGAGGGGGCGCTGACCGAGTGGTCGCAGCTGCCGCTCTGACGTGGCTCTAGGGGGTGGCGCTGACCGACGTCGGGGTCACGTCGGTGCTGCCGGGGACGTACTCCTCGCCGCCGACGTACCGCCCGATCACCAGCGTGATGAGGTAGACGCCCACCAGCGCCAGGACGAGCAGAAAGATCAGGCCGTACACCGCGCCGCGGACGTCCTTCCAGTTCGACCGCTTCGGGTTGCCGCCCCGCCCGCCGCTGGCCTTCCACAGGTCGCGCCGGGTCACCGAGCGACGGCAGTCGTTGACCCGACGGGTGGTCTCGGCGGCGCCGAGCCGGCCGACCGCCTCGTCGGCCTCGAGCGCCGCGACGGCCTTCCGGATCTCGACCAGCTCGACAGTCCCCTGCTGCAGCTTCTCCGGCATCCACCCACGGTAGCGACGGGTGGTCAGGGCGACCAGCCCTTAACGAGGAGCGGGGGTCGGCCGTCCCGGCTGCTCGCCGCCGCGGGCCTCGCCGTAGGAACGCTTCGGGATCATCACCTTTCGCCGGAAGATGCACACGAGCGTGCCGTCCTGGTTGTAGCCGATCGTCTCCACGGAGACCACGCCGCGGTCGTCCTTGGACCGGGACTCGGTCTTGTCCAGCACCGTGGTCTCGGCGTAGATCGTGTCCCCGTGGAACGTGGGGGCCACGTGCCGCAGCGACTCGACCTCCAGGTTCGCGATCGCCTTGCCGCTGACGTCGGGCACCGACATGCCGAGAATCAGGGAGTACACGTAGTTGCCCACCACGACGTTCTTGCCGAAATCGGTGGTCTCCCCGGCGAAGTGCGCATCCAGGTGCAGCGGGTGGTGGTTCATCGTGAGCAGGCAGAACAGGTGGTCGTCGTACTCGGTCACGGTCTTGCCGGGCCAGTGCCGGTACGTCGCACCGACCTCGAACTCCTCGAAGTACCGACCGAACTGCATCCGCGCCTCCTGACGTCGCCGGACGCCCATCTTGCTACGGCCGGTGCTGCGGCTCCCGGGTGCCCCCGGCGGCCCAGGTGGTGGGGACCCCGTGCCCGACCGTGGTCCCGAGCAGCTCGCGGGTCCCATGCGGCCACATCGTCAACGTGACCTCGAAGTGGCCGCGGGAGTCGGCCGGACCCACATGCTCCATCCCGGCCAGGGCCAGCGGGGCGGTCGGCGTGGCCCGCTCCCCGGCGGCAGCGAACAGCGCGCCGAGCGCGGCGCGCTCCCCCGCGTCCACGTACTGGAGTACGACGGAGTGCCAGACCACCGCCACCGACCCGGTGCGCGGCCAACCAATCCGCCGCGGCAGCCACGTCACGGCACGGGCCCGCTCGACCGCCGTCGGGTGCTCGGTCGCGATCTGCAGCGCGGCCCGCAACCGCTCCAGCCGCTCGGTCGAGTCCGCCCAGACGTAGGACGTCAGCGTGAGCCGACCCTCGGTGCTCCCCGGGTCGACGGGAAGCGGGTCGCAGCCCGCGCGTTCGACCAGCCGGACCGGCCGGGACAGCTCCGCCGGCGGGTAGTTGCGCCACGGCGAGCCCAGCCGCAGGGGCGAGTCGGGCTGCCCGAGGACCCGGTTGTCCACCGCGTAGGCGTACCGGTCCACGTTGAGGTTCAGCCCGGCGCTGGCCCCGATCTCGAAGAGCCGGATGGGCAGCCCGGTGCGGGTCGCGACGACCAGCAGCGCTCCGAGCAGTGCGGCGCAGCGGCCAGCCTCGTTGGTCTGCACGGGGCGTCCGGCCAGCCCGGTCAGTTCGCTTCCGGCGGCCTCGAGCAACCGCCGCGCGGCCGGCCAGGCCTGCCGCGCCGACGCACTGCCGCCGACGCTCGGGTAGTGCAGCGCCAGCTCGGGGGCCTGCCGCTGGAGAACCATGCGGTGCAGCGCGCCCATGAGCCGCAGGGGCGGGGCGCTGGCCGACGGATCGTCGCGGTAGGGCTCCATCACCGTCGCGGTCGGGCCGCCGTCGTCCAGGTCGGCGGCCATCGCGTCGAGCAGCCCGGCGTACAGCGGGGAGCCGGGCAGGCAGTTGCGGGCCTGCCGGCGGAACTGCTGCGCGAGTGGGTGGGCCACTCAGCTCCAGGGGAACGGCGAGTTGCTGACCGGGTGCAGCTGCCCGGTCTCGAACCGGGAGAACCGGAACGGCTCCAGCAGCTCGCTGGGCTCGCCGAGCAGCTCGCCAGCCACCAGTTCACCCACACCGATCATCTTGTAGCCGTGGTTGGAGTCGGCGATCACGTAGGCGTTGCCCCTGAAGGTGTCGAACACCGGGAAGCTGTCCGGGGTAAACGCGCCGATCCCGCCGGAGGGCTCGCGCTGGTAGAGCGCGCGCTTGCCCTCGAAACGCTTGTGGCAGTGCGCCAGCGCCGAGGTCCACATCCGAACGAAGTCGTCGCCCACCGCGAACTCGGGGCTGTTCGGGCCATAAGGGTCGACGGCGACGTCGGCGGCCGCCCTGGCGACCGGCACCGGCGAGGCGCCGCCCTGGACACCACCGAAATTGAAGTCCGGCTTGTAGTAGATGCCCCACATCTGGTCGGTGATCAGGCTGCCGTCGGTGTCGTCGTACAGCGGCTGGTCGGAGTCCACGTGCAGGACCGGCGGCAGCTCCCCGCGGTTGTCGAGAAACTCGTTCGGGTCGACCTCCAGGGTGCCCTCCTGCAGTGCCCAGTAGGTCCACATCGGACGGTCCGGGTGGAGGGTGCCGTCCCGGCCCGTCACCGGGATCCGGTCGGGAAGGCCGAGCATGGCCCAGAAGTCGCGGACCCACGGGCCGGCCGCGACCACGACCCGCTCGCAGCCGATGTCGCCCTGGTCGGTGCGAACGGCGGTGACCGTCTCACCGTCCATGGTGAGCCCGGTGACCGTCACGCCGGTCCGGATCGTCACGCCCTCGGCCTCCGCCTTTGCCGCCAGGCCCTTGAGCGAGGCGACGTTGTTGGCGTAGCCGCCGCGCTTCTCGTGCAGGACCGCCGAGCTGCCCGGCGCCTGCCAGTCGGAGAACAGGTCGGTCAGGTAGGTGCGGCAGGCGTCCTCGCCGACGACCAGTTCGGAGTCGTAGCCGATGGCCTGCTGCTCGGCGTAGATCTGCTCCACGTCGGCCCGCATCGCCTCCGGAGCGACCTGCACGTAGCCGACGCCGTGGTAGGCGAACGCCTCCGGGTCGGACTCCCACACCGCCACCGAGTGCGCCATCAGCCGGCGCATGGCCGGCTGGAAGTAGTTGTTGCGGACCACTCCGCAGGCCACGCCGGAGGCGCCGGCGGCCACGCCGGTCTTGTCCAGCACCACGATGTCGCTGCCGCTGCCTTCGCCGGTCTCGCGCAGCCGGCGGGCCAGCTGCCAGGCCGTGGACAGGCCGTGGATCCCGGCGCCGATGATGACGTAACGAACGTTCTTAGTCATGCACACTCCTGTTAGTATTGCCCCTGAGGCAACGCTATCTCCACCTTGGGATGACAATACTATGGCCCGAACCGGTCGACCAGCCGCCCGCCAGGTCGGATCCGTGCAACGGGCGATCGACGTGCTCGACGTGCTCGCCGACGCGCGCGGGGAGCTCGGCACGAACGAGATCGCCCGGCGTACCGGGATCAACGTCAGCAGCATCTCCCGGCTGCTGTCCACGCTGACCACCGCGGGACTGGTGGCCCACGTGCCCGAGAGCGGGCGCTACCGGCTGGGCGTGCGCATCCTGCAGCTGGCCGGCGCGGCCCGCGAGAGCCTGGACCTGCGGGCACTGGCCCGCCCGATGCTCGAGGAGCTGACCCGGATCACCGCGGAGACCTCGACGCTGTCGCTTCCGGGCACGCACGACGTGCTCACCGTCGACTTCGCGCAGAGTCCGCAGTCGGTGCGCAGCGTCGCCGAGATCGGTCGGAACAGCGTCGCGCACGCCACGGCGGCCGGCAAGGTGTTCCTGGCGTGGGGAGGGACGCCGGCCGACGGTCCGTTGACGGCGTACACCGAGCGCACGATCACCGACCGGGCAGCGCTGGAGGTCGAGGTGGCGCGGGTCCGCGGACGCGGCTGGGCCCAGGCGGTGGGCGAGCGTGAGGAGGAACTCAATGCCGTGGCGGTGCCCGTTCTGGACCCGGCCGGGACGCTCGTGGCGGTGCTCGGTGTCCAGGGACCCGCCGGCCGCTTCGCCCCGCGGGCGATGCGGGCCGCGATCGATCCCCTGGTTGAGCGGGCGAGCGCCCTCACCGCCCTCCTCTGACTGCGGCCACCCCGCAGGCGGGGAGCACCCGCTGCCGGTCCTCAGCCCGTGCGGACGGGTCCGCGCTACTGCAGGGTCTCGGCCATCCCCGGATAGTCCCGCCCGAGCTGCCAGACCGGCGCCGCGCCGTCCGGGTCGATGATGGTCCGGCCCCGGGACGCGAGGAACGTCGACATCTGGGTCTGTCCGGCGGTGAAGCCCAGCACGAACGTCGGGTCGAGCAGGAAGCGGTGCGGGTAGAGGTAGGCCTGCGGCGTGCGGTCGTTGCGGTACACCGCGGTGCGCGCCACCAGCGTGCCGGCCTTGATCAGGGTGGCCGCCGTCGGGTTCGGGACCGTCTGGTCGCCGAAGGCCGCCTGTACCAGTGCCCTGGCGAGGGGGACCTGTGGCGCGAACGTCTCCGGGCTCCCCGGCCGGTTCAGCCAGGTCTGCTCGGCGAGGAACTCCTGGATCGGCGGCGCGCCGGGGGCCGGGTCCAGCACGGCCCGTTGCCCGGCCAGCGGCAGCGACCCGGTGAACCCGAACCAGCCGCCGTTCAGCAATGGCGGCTGCGCCAGCGGCCAGGTCCTGCGAGAGCAGCGGCCGGAACGACGGGACAGCCGGACGATCTCGCTGATCGGGCCGCCGGGCACGTTCAGCCCGATCGCCTGCAGCAACGGGTCGGTGCCGCCGAGCATGGTGCCCTAGATGCCGCCGAAGCTCTGCCCGTAGTAGTCGGTGCCGATGGTCTGCAGGTCCGGTACGCCGTCGGAGTTCAGGTCCACGCCGCGCGCAATGTCGCGGACCAGCGTCATGATGTCGGCGGCGGTCTGCCGCAGCCCGTCGCGACTGCCCACCTGGGCGTCCGGCGACGGCTGCGGGAGTGTGGACACGCCCTCGGGTGCCGGTGATGATTCCGTCGCCGTTGAGGTCGATGCCCCGTCTGTGCGCCGGAACGGTAGACGTCGTCCCTGCGCGGGTGACCTGCCAGGTGCTGCCAGGTCCGTAGCCGTGCCCGAAGATCGCGACCGAAGATCGCGACCGGCTATCCATCGGCCGGCGGTGTCCCCGCGGGCAGGATCAGGACGAACGGCAACCGCTCGCGGCCCTGCACCACCGGCCCGGCGTCCCCCGTCGGCGTCTGCGGGATGACCCGGTCGGCGGTCAGCCAGCTCGGCGCCAGGGAGGAGCCGAAGACGTAGCGGCCGGCGTCGAACTGGCACAGGTCCGGAGCCGGGATCAGCGGCCGGCGGCTGCCCAGATCGGCGTCGTAGGTCAGCGTGGTGCCGGCCGCCGGCACGACGGCGTCCACGCGGAGCGTCCGCGCTCCAGGTGGGATCCCCGCGGCGGCGAAGGCGCGCCCGCTGTCGAGCTGGTCGCGCATGTCCGACAGCCCGTCGGTCGTCGACAGCGTCGTGAACGTGGTCTGCGCGGCACCGACCCGCAGCGTGTACGTCGTCCCCGGTGCCAGCTGGTCGATCGGGTGGGCGTACACGGTGTAGGTGCTCGCGTCGTACCCGAGCCGGTTGATCCCGGTCTGCCAGCCGCCGCCGGCCGTGCTGGTCGTCGTACCGGAGACGTCGGCGAAGTCGACCGGGCCGTCGAAGCCCAACGCCAACCGAGGGTCCAGGTCGAGGCCGTCGAGCTGGTTGAGCAGCGCGACGCTGTGGCAGAACGTGGGTTGCGTGCTGCAGTCCGGCTGCGGCAGCGCGACCCGCAGTCCGGTCCGTTGCGCCGGATCCGGGTGACACCGTAGGCGACCCGCCGGGCACTGCTACCTCTCGGCCGGCTCCGGACGGCCGCCGAGGAACGAGGCCAGGCTGTCGTCGGGCTCGTCCCACCACTCGGTGTGGTGCACCGGACCGACCGATCCGGTGCACGCCGAGGCGAACGACCCGTTGCGGTAGCCGGTGATGCTCTCCTCCTTGTGGTGCTCCCAGGTGTTGAAGTGCTCCCGGACGAGGTCGAGATCGAACGCGGGGTAGTCCACGTCCTTGAGCAGGTCGCGCACGTACTCGGTCTGGAAGTCGATGTCGTCGCTCGGGCCGTTCAACGCGTCCTGGCGGGACCGCCACTGCTCGATGTCGGCCTGCATCTCCGCGGCCGACGGCAGCGACACCCGGCCGAGGACGACGTCGCGGGCGAACCAGGCCTGGGCGTCGAACATGTTGAACGTGTAGTACTGGTCCTGCATGCCGAGGTACATCAGCCGCGGGTTCGCCGTCCAGACGACACCCTTGTACAGCCCGACCGGGTACAGCACGTTCGTCGTCTGCAGCCGAAGGCTGTCCTCGATGAACGGGAACCAGTGCCGGTACCCCGTGCACAACACGATGGCGTCGACCTCGCGGGAGCTGCCGTCCACAAAGTGCGCGGTCCTGCCCTCCACGTGGTCGAGCCTGGGCACCTCGCTGATCCCCTCCGGCCAGTCGAAGCCCATCGGGGAGTTGCGGTAGGAGATCGTCACCGTGGCCGCGCCGTACTTCTTCGACTGCAGCGCGATGTCCTCCGCGGAGTAGCTGCTGCCCAGGATCAGCAGGTTCTTCCCGGTGAACTCCTGGGCGTCGCGGAAGTCGTGGGAGTGCAGGATCCGGCCGGGGAAGGTCTCGAAGCCGGGGTACTCCGGCGCGTTGGGAGTCGAGAAGTGCCCGGTCGACACGATGACGTGGTCGAACTGCTCGGTGCGGGTGGAGGCGTCCCCACGTGACTCGACGGTCACCTCGAAGGAGTCCTGGTCGGCGTCGAAGGAGATCCACCGCACCGCGGAGTCGAACTGGATGGCCTTGCGGATGTCGCTCTTGGCCGCCCGGCCGATGATGTAGTCGTAGAGCGCCGCCCGCGGCGGGTAGGACGGGATCGGCTTGCCGAAGTGGTCGTCGAAGGTGTAGTCGGCGAACTCCAGGCACTCCTTGGGACCGTTGGACCACAGGTAGCGGTACATGCTGCCGTGGACCGGGTCGCCGTAGGGGTCCAGGCCGGTACGCCAGGTGTAGTTCCACAGCCCGCCCCAGTCACTCTGCTTCTCGAAGCAGACGACCTCCGGTACGTCGGCGCCGGCACGGCGGGCCCGCTCGAACGAGTGCAACTGGGCTAGCCCGCTGGGTCCGGCTCCGATCACGGCTACGCGAGTCACGTCATTCCTCCTGTGGGATGGCTGCGGTCTCAGGACCGGGGACGGGTCTTGTCGGGGTCGTAGAACGGGAACCGGACGACCCGTGCGGGGATCCGCTTCTGGTGGCCGTCCAACTTGCCGACCTCGACGGCGGTGTCCAGGTCGGCGTACTGGACGGCAATCCGGCACAGCGCGATGTTCTTGCGCAGCACCGGTGACCGGGTGGCACTGGTGACCACGCCGACCTGGGAGCGGCCGACGTGGACGCAGTCCCCGTGCGCGGCGGGCTCGTTGCCGGCAAGTTCCAGGCCGACGAGGGTCCGCTGCGGGTTGGCCTTGCGGGCCAGCAGCGCCTCGCGCCCCACGAAGTCGTCCTCCTTGGACTTCAAGGGGACGGTGAAGCCGATGCCGGCCTCGTAGGGGTCGGTCTGGTCGCTGAAGTCGTAGCCGGCGAAGACCAGCCCGGCCTCGATCCGCAGGATGTCCAGCGCCGCCAGCCCGAGCGGGGCCAGGCCGTGCGCCTGGCCGGCCTCCCACACCGCGTCCCACAGGTCGGTGGCATGCTGGGGATGCACCCAGATCTCGTAGCCGAGTTCGCCGGAGTAGCCGGTCCGCGAGATCAGCAGCGGGATGCCGTTGTGATCACCGATCCGGCCGACGGCGAACCGGAACCAGCCCAGTTCAGCGAACGGGGACTGGGTCGGCGGCGTCCAGATGATGGGTGCCAGCAGATCACGACTGGCCGGTCCCTGTACGGCGATGTTGTGCAGCTGATCGGTGGAGTGCTTGACCCACACCCGGTCCAGCCCGAGGCGCTGCGCCTGCTCGCGCAGCCAGACCCCGTCGTACTCGTCGCCGCCGACGAACCGGAAGTTGGTGTCTCCCAAACGGAACACGGTGCAGTCGTCAATCATGCCGCCGGTGTCATTGCACATCGCGGAGTAGACGACCTGGCCGTGGCTGAGCTTGCGGATGTTGCGGGTGACGGTCGCCTGCAGCAACGCCTCGGCGTCCGGCCCGAGCACCTCGAACTTGCGCAGCGGGCTGAGATCCATCACCGCGGCGCGTTCCCGGCAGGCCCAGTACTCCTCCTGGGCGCCGTAGTTGTCGTAGCTGGAGGGCAGCCAGTACCCGCGGTACTCGGTCAGCTGCCGGGTCAACGCGTCGATCCGCGGTGCGAACCCGGTTTGCTTGGTCAGCGTCGCCTCCGACTCCGGGGTCACCCGGTGCGCGATGGCCATGGAGAACTTCCTCTCGGTGTCGTAGACCCGGACGTGGACGTCGGTGGGCACCCAGGCGTTGGACGGATCAATGTCGTCGGGGCAGGCGGAGGAGGCACACACCAGATCGGTGGCTGCCCGCATCAGCACGTAGTCCCCCGGCCGGGACCAGGGTTCGTCGGACACCAGCAGGTTGTCGTCGTCGAACATGGTGTTGTAGAAGAGATTCAGCGCCGGCCACCCGCGGCGTGGCGCGATGCCGTAGCCACGGAGCCGGGCGTTGAAGTTGTCCGTGCAGTTGACGTGCCCCGGATAGCCCATGTCTTCGTAGTACTTGGCGTTGCAGGCCAGGCCGAACGTGTCGTGCCGGCCGACGGTGTCCCGGACGATCTCGACCAGCGGCTGGGCATCCTGGTCGTAGAACTTGCCGAACAGCCCGGGCTGCGGGTAGGCGTTGCCCATCACATAGCGGGTAGTCGTCGAGTCGAAGCCGCGCTCCACGCCGTCCTGCAGCTGTTCCGCGCCGAAGGCGAGGAAGTCCGAGCACTGCCGGCCCTCGACATCGATGATCTGGATGTACTGGCCGGCCTTGACTTCATAGCTCTGCGCCGTCGCCGCGTCGATCCGCAGATCCAGCACCGGCTCGGCCAGGGGCGCGGGCAGCCAGCTGGTACCGGCCGGGCGGGGCGCGGCGCGGCGCACCTCGACGAGCAGGTCCGACGGCGGGTTGGCCGACTCGGCGTCCACCGGCATCGCGGTGGCCGGCGCCGCGACGAGCGCGACCGCGGTTCCCGAGGCGGTGAACGACTCGCGGGCCCCGGCCAGGGACCACTCGCCGAACAGCCGCGCGGCCTTGGCCTGGGCCGGATCCACGCCGTACTCGGCCAGCGCGCCGAGCACCATCCCGGCACCCGGCCCCGGATCCCGGCTTCCGGCCAGCGCACGCAGCACCGTGGCGGGGGCATCGGCGTCCACCCCGAGCCCGGCCGCTCCGGGACCGGCGAGCACGGTCAGCTCGGCCGGCTGCCGGCCCTGCCCGTCGATCACGTCCAGCACGTCACGGTCGTCCAGGCGTACGGCGGTGACGCCGCCCGCGCGGACCCAGTAGGTCTCCAGCCCCGGCTCGCGGGGCAGCAGACCGGGCAACAGCAGCCGTGGTGCGGCGACGGACAGGGTCATCGGCCCAACCTTCCTTCGAGGGCGGCGGAATCATCACGGTCGGCCTCGGCGAGCAACCGCTCGGCGAGGTCCCGCTTGGCCGCCGGGTCCAGCTTGACAGTCTCGTTGCGCAGCGCGCGCTCGTCGACGGTCCGGTTCCAGTAGTCGACGGAGTCGGCTCCGAGCAGCACCGAGCGGCCGACGAACTGCCGCAGCACCTCGTTGGAGGGCCCCATCACCCAGCCGGCCTTGCCGTCGCGCAGGTAGCGCTCCAGTTCCAGGTCGCGGCGGTACCCCGAGCC
>JBBPYA010000198.1:0-18587 GCA_038200385.1 Mycobacteriales bacterium | reverse complement strand
GCCGCTGAAGTACCCGCACATGTTCCGCGCCGCCGACGTCCTGGTATTGAACAAGCTGGACCTGCTGCCCTACGTCGACTTCGACGTCGAGCGGTGCATCGGCTACGCCCGGCAGCTCAATCCGGACCTGCAGGTCCTGACTGTCTCCGCGACCAAGGGCGACGAACTCGACCGGTGGTACGTCTGGCTGCGCGACCGGGTGGCGACCGGCACGCCGACGGGCCGGGGCTGACTGGACAACCCCGGCCCGGCCGGTGCAGCGGATCCGCGCCGAAGCGCGGGGGCGGTCAGTGCAGGACGGCCTTCTCGGCACCGGCGCCGGTCAGCGAGCGGACCTCCAGCTCGGCGTACTTGGCGGTGTTCGGCTTCTCCTTGGACAGCACGCTGCCGAGATAGCCGAGCAGGAACGCCGCCGGGATAGACACGATGCCCGGATTCTTCAGCGGGAACCACGCGAAGTCGGCGGTGGGGAAGATCGAGGTCTCCGCGCCGGACACGACCGGTGAGAAGATGATCAGCCCGACCGAGATGATCAGCCCGCCGTAGATGCTGAGCACCGCGCCCTGCGTGGTGAACCGCTTCCAGAACAGCGTGTACAGGATGGTCGGCAGGTTCGCCGAGGCGGCGATGGCGAAGGCCAGGGCCACCAGGAACGCGATGTTGATACCGGCCTGGAGCACCAGGATGCCCAGGACGATCGCGATCGCGCCGATCACCACCGCGGTGATCCGAGCGACCCGGACCTCCTCCCGCTCGCTGGTCTCGGTCCGCGCACCCTTCTTCAGCACCGTCGCGTAGATGTCGTGTGCGAAGGAGGCCGACGCGGTGATCGTCAGCCCGGCCACCACGGCCAGGATGGTGGCGAAGGCGACCGCCGAGATGATCCCGAGCAGGACCGTCCCACCCAACTCGAAGGCCAGCAGCGGCGCCGCGGAGTTCACCGCGCCGGGCGCGGCCAGGATCGTGTCCGGTCCCACGAGGGCGCCGGCGCCGTACCCGAGCAGCAGGCTGAGCAGGTAGAACCCACCGATCACCCAGATCGCCCACACCACGGACTTCCGGGCGTCCTTGGACGTCGGCACGGTGTAGAAGCGCATCAGCACGTGTGGCAGGCCCGCGGTGCCCAGGACGAGCGCGAGTGCGAGGGAGATGAAGTCCAGCTTGGACGTCCCGTTCAGTCCGTACGCCGCACCCGGGGCCAGCTCGCTGCCCTTCTCGGCACCGGCACCCAGCAGCGCGGAGATGTTGAAGTTGAACTTCGCCAGGACGAGGACGGCCATAATGATGGTGCCGATGATCAGCAGGGTGGCCTTGACGATCTGCACCCAGGTGGTCCCCCGCATCCCCCCGATCAGCACGTAGGCGATCATCAGCGCACCCACCACGACCACGACGGCGGACTCGGCGAACGCGCCGCTCACCCCGAGCAACAGCGCCACCAACCCACCCGCGCCGGCCATCTGGGCGAGCAGGTAGAAGATCGAGACCACCAGCGTGGAGGTCGCCGCGGCCATCCGCACCGGCCCCTGGCGCATCCGGAACGACAGCACGTCGGCCATCGTGAAGCGGCCGGTGTTGCGCAGCAGCTCGGCGACGAGCAGCAGCGCGACCAACCACGCCACGAGGAAGCCGATGGAGTACAGGAACCCGTCGTACCCGTTGACCGCGATAGCCCCGGCGATGCCGAGGAAGGAGGCCGCGGACAGGTAGTCCCCGGCGATCGCGGTGCCGTTCTGGGTGCCGGAGAACGACCGGCCGGCGGCGTAGTAGTCGGCCGCGGACTTGTTGTTCCGGCTGGCCCGGAACGTGATGAACAGCGTCAGGATGACGAACGCGGCGAAGATCGAGATGTTCAGCACCGGCTCGCCGATCGTGGTGTCAGGCACCCAGCTCACCCCCCTCGAGCCTGTCGCGCAGCTCGTCAGCGATCGGATCGGTGTTGTTGTTGCAGTGGCGGACGTACAGCGCCGTGATCGTGAACGTCGAGACGAACTGCAGCAGGCCGAAGATGAGGCCCACGTTGATGTTGCCGAAGACCTTGGTGGCCATGAAGTCGGTGGCGTACGCCGACATCAGCACAAAGAGCAGGTACCAGGCCAGGAACACCACGGTGGCGGGGAACGCGAACGCGCGGAAGCGCTTGCGCAACTCGACGAACTCGGTGGAATGCTGGGCCGTCTCGTAGTCCTGCTGGGAAATCTCACGTCTGGTGAGTGGGGCCACGGGAACCTCCTGCCACCGTCGCGGGACCGCCCCGCCGGGTGCGCGTCACCGTAGGGGCTGGCCGCCTCCCGCGGCGGGACCCCGGCTCCGGCGCTCGCCCAACGGGCCGGGGCGAGCGGCTGACGGCCACCACCGGCGCGACGAGCGGTCGGCTGCGGCGGTTCAGCGGTGCCGCAGCCCGAGGCTCTCCGGGGCGTGCAACAGCACCATGATCCGCCCGATGTCGGTCGGGATCCGGGATCGGGTGGCGCGCGAGGCGAGGATCATCACCGCGAACGCGAGGGGCACGGTGACGGCGGCCGGCTGGGCCAGCAGGGCACCGAACCAGCCCTCGCGGGGACCCCCGAGCACGGTGACGAGCACCGCGCCGCTGGACAGCACGCCGCCGGCGAGCAGGCCGGCGCCGGCCCCGACGTCGGTCAGGCCCCGCCACCAGATCCCAAGCACGAGCAGCGGGCAGAACGTGGACGCGGCCACCGCAAAGGCCAGCCCCACCACGACCGAAACGTCCAGCGCGACAACCTGCAGCGCCAGTAGCAGCGGAACCACGCCGGCGACGGCAGCCGCCGTCCGGAACGCCTGCACCGACCCGGCGCGCACGACGTCGGTGGACAGCACGCCGGCCACCGAGACGAGCAGACCGCTGGACGTGGACAGGAACGCTGCGAACGCCCCGGCGGCCACCAGCGCCCCGAGCAGCTGTCCGCCGAGCCCGCCGATCGCGGCCCCGGGCAGCAGCAGCACCGCCGCGTCGGTCTGCCCGGTGAGCAGCAGCTGCGGGGTGTAGAGCCGACCGAGCGCGCCGTAGATCGTGGGGAACAGGTAGAAGACGCCCAGCAGGGCGAGCACGACGAGCGTCGTCCGCCGCGCTCCCCGGCCGTCAGGGTTGGTGTAGAAGCGGACGAGCACGTGCGGGAGCCCCATCGTCCCGAGGAATGTCGCCAGGATCAACGAGTACGTCGCGAACATCGGGTAGTCCGGATGCCCACCGCCCGAGGACAGCGGCGCTGCCCACGAGTCGTTGCCCAACGCGTCCAGCTGGTCGGCGTGCGGCACCGGTGTACCGGCGGCGAACGTCAGGACGCTGCCTGCCCCGACCTCGTGCGGCCCCACCGTCCAGCGCACGGGGCCGTCCACGGCGCGGCCATCCACCTGCCCGACTGCGGTCATCGTCAACGCCTCGGACACCGTCACGCGGACGTCGATCTGGATGGCGACGGCCGTCCGGTCGGCAAACGCAGGTGGCTCGGCTGCGGTCAGGGACGCGACCCCGCCGGAGCGCCAGACCAGCAGCAGGAAGAACGCGGGGACCGCGATGGCGGTCAGCTTCAACCAGTACTGGAACGCCTGGACGAAGGTGATGCTGCGCATCCCGCCCGTTGCGACGTTCGCGGTGACGACGACTCCCACGACCACGGCGCCCAGCCAGTACGGCGCACCGGTCACGGTGCCGAGCGTCAGGCCCGCACCACGCAACTGCGGCACCAGGTAGAGCCAGCCGATCAGCACCACGAAACCGGCACACAGCAGCCGCAGCCGGCGCGAGCCCAGCCGGGCCTCGGCGAAGTCCGGCAACGTGAATGCTCCGGACCGGCGCAGCGGCGCAGCGACGTACAGCAGCATCGCGAGATACCCCGCAGTGAAGCCGACGGGATACCAGAGCACGTCCGCGCCGAACTTCATGACGAGTCCGGCGACGCCGAGGAACGAGGCCGCGGACAGGTACTCGCCGCTGATCGCCGAGGCGTTCCACCCCGGGCTGACCGTCCGCGAGGCGACGAGGAAATCACTGGTGGTGCGGGCGAAACGAACGCCGTACGCACCGATGACGAGGGTGAGAACGCTGACGAGCACGATCGCGGGCAGGGCGTACGGCGACCCGGTCACCGGGCGCGACTCACGCCGAGCCGTCCACGAAATCGGTCAGGTCCTGCTCGTTGCGCTCAACCTGCCGGATGTGCACCCACGCCACCGCGAACAGGAACGGGTAGGCCAGCACGCCCAGCAGCAGCCACGGCAGCCGCAGCCCCAGCACCTCCACCCTGGCCAGCGCCGGGACGAGAGCGAACAGCAGCGGGAGACCGCCGAGCAGCAGCGCGACGACTGCGGACAGCCGGAGTGCGACGGCCAGCTGGGCCCGGATCAGTCCCTGGACGAGCACCTCGCCGACCAGGGTCTGCTCCTCGATCTCGCGCAGCGGCCGGTCGACCCGGACCCGACGGCGCGCGGCCAGGTCGATGCGGACCCGGAGCGGGACCTCCGGCGTACCGGTCACGGCCGGGTCCAACCGGCCTTGGCCGCGCGGACCAGCCGGTCCTTGAGTTCCCGGGTGTGCCGACGACTCACCGGCAACTGGTAGTCGTCGACGAGTACGACGTAGCCGGTGCCGGTCAGCCGGAGCTCGGAGATCAGCCGCAATGCCACCAGATAGGACCGGTGGATCCGGACGAAGCCCGCCTCCGACCAACGGTCCTCCAGGACCGACAGCGGAACCCGGACCAGGTGGCTGTCCTCGCCGGTGTGCAGCCGGGCGTAGTCCCCCTGCGCCTCGACCCAGCGCACCGCCGAGCGGGGCAACATCCGGGTCCGCCCGGCCAGCTCCACCGGGATCATCTCCTCCTCGGACGGCGCCGGGCCGGTAACCGGGACCTGGTGGGCGTCGCGGGCGGCCACCACGCGGCGCAGCGACTCGGCCAGCCGGTCCTCCCGCAGCGGCTTGAGCAGGTAGTCCACCGCGCCGAGGTCGAAGGCGTCCACGGCCCGGTCGTCGTGCGCGGTGACGAAGACGACGAGCGGCGGGGTGGCAAAATTGGCGAGCACCCGGGCCAGCTCCAGCCCGTCCAGGCCCGGCATCCGGATGTCCAGGAAGACCACGTCGACCTGCCCGTCGCGCAGGTGGCGGAGGGCCCGGGTGCTGTCCGCCGCGGTGTCGACGGTGTCCACCCGGTCGTCGGCGCGCAACAGGTAGGCCAACTCGTCCAGTGCCGGCGCCTCGTCGTCGACGGCCAGCACCCGCAGGCCGGCGGCAGTCACGTGGCCCGCACCCCCGCGGCGAACTTGGGGATCCGCAGGCTCACCTTGGTCCCTGCCCCGGGCGCGGTCTCGACGACGAGCCCGTAGTCCTCCCCGAAGGCCGAGCGCAACCGGTCGTCGACGTTGCCGAGCCCGACATGGTCCCGGTGCTCACCCCCGGGATCCGCGGGCTGCTCGGAAATTGCCGCGACGAGCGCCTCCGGATCCATGCCGACCCCGTCATCCTCCACGCTGATGTGGCATTCCGCGCCGGCGTCGAGGGCCACGATGCTGATCGTGCCGACGCCGGTCTTGCCGGCCAGTCCGTGCCGCACCGCGTTTTCCACCAGTGGTTGCAGCGCGAGGAACGGGACCGCCACCGGCAGCACCTCCGGCGCGACCTGCAGCCGCGCCTGCAGCCGGTCTCCGAACCGGGCCCGCTCGAGGGTGAGGTAGCGCTCGATGTTGTGCAGCTCCTCAGCCAGCGTCGTGAACTCACCCTGGGACCGGAAGCTGTAGCGGGTGAACTCAGCGAACTCCAGGAGCAGCTCCCGCGCTCGCACCGGATCGGTCCGGACGAAGGAGGCGATGGCCGTGAGCGCGTTGTAGAGGAAGTGCGGGCTGATCTGGGCGCGCAGGGCCCGGACCTCGGCCTGGGCGAGTTCGGCCCGGGACCGGTCCAGCTCGGCGAGTTCGAGCTGGGTCGACACCCAGCGCGCGGTCTCGGTGGCTGCCCGGAGCAGACCGCTGCCGGGCTCCGAACTCGTGGTGGCGATCAGGGTGCCCGCGACCCGCTCGTCGACCGCGATCGGCACCACCACAGCGCCGCGAACCGGGCAGTCCGGATCGCCGCAGGTGAGGTCGCCGTATGCGATCACGGCGGGCCGTCCGGACTGCAGCGGCAACGCCGCGGCTTCGACCAGCGCGGCGGCGTGGTGGTCCCCGGGTCCCTCCCAGGCCAGCAGGCCCTCCGGGCCGGTCATGGCGATCGCGGGCGCTCCCAGCAGCTCGCGCAGATGCCGGGCCGAGCGGGCCGCCGAGGACTTGGTCAGCCCCACCCGCAGCGGCGGCGCGGCCTGGCTGGCGGTGTGCAGGGCGCGGAAGGCGATCCGCTCGTCGGCCGTGGAAAACCCGCGGCGCTGGCGTTGCGCCGTGATCACGGGGACGGCCAGTGCCGCGACCAGGAGCAGAGCGAGCACCACGACCGCCGTCTGCATGGCGCCGATCGTTGACGCTGGACATCGCCGATGCAATCCCACCACGCATTTGGCCCGGTCAGGACGGTTCCGAGCCGACATCCCCGGCGGGGCCGAGGCGGCGAGGCCCGCCGCAGGCACCCCGATGGACCATCCGCTCTTCCCCGTCGTGTGGAGCTCCTCCTCCTAGCCGGGTTGCCCGCGACCGGTCCGCGGGCTCAGCGGAGGAACTTCGACGTACGCCGGTCCGCCAGGGGCTTGCCGCCGGTCTGGCAGGTGGCGCAGTACTGCAACGACTTGTCCGCGAAGGACACCTCGCGCACGGTGTCACCGCAGACCGGGCACGGCAGGCCGGTCCTGGCGTGCACTCGAAGCCCGGAACGCTTCTCGCCCTTGAGCCGCGCAGCGTCCTGGCCGATCGAGCGATCCACGGCGTCGCTGAGCGTGCTGCGGACGGCGGCGTGCAGCCGGTCGACGTCGGCCTCGGGCAGCGTGTGCGCGGACTTGAACGGCGACATCCGCGCCAGGTGCAGGATCTCGTCGGAGTAGGCGTTGCCGATCCCGGCGATCAGTCGCTGGTCGGTGAGCGCGCCCTTGAGCTGCCCCCGGTGCCCGGCCAGGATCTGGCCGAGCTGGCCGGCGCTGAGCTGCATTGCGTCCGGGCCGAGACGCGCGATCCCGGGCACCTGCACAGGGTCGCGGACGACGTAGACGGCCAGCCCCTTCTTGGTCCCCTGCTCGGTCAGGTCGAACCCGGAGCCGTCGTCCAGGTGTACCCGCAGCGCCAGCGGACCCCGGCCGGGCTTCGGTGGCGCCGGCGGCAGGTTGTCCCGCCAGTGCAGCCAGCCGGCCCGGGCCAGGTGCACGACCAGGTGCAGCCCGCTGACGTCCAGATCCAGGAACTTGCCATGCCGGGTGGCGCCGGTGAGCTCCAGCCCGGTCAGCGCGGTGTGCGGCGGGTCGAAGGTCTTGATCGCCGAGAGGGCGCACAGGTCGACCCTGGTGAGCACGTGTCCGACCGCCCGGTCGCGCAGGAACGCGGCGAGCGCCTCGACCTCGGGTAGTTCAGGCACGCCACCGATTGCACCACGCGTCCGCCACCACGCAAACCGCCGGCTCCCCTGCTGTGATCATGGCGATCCTCCGGTCCTGGCCGGCCGATCCTCATGATCACGGCATCTTGTCGGTGGGGGGCGCGAGGATGCCGGGCATGGATACCCGGAGCTTCTCCATCGTGCCGCAGGGACGCTTCTCGCTGCGGGAGTCGGCCACCTTCGGATTCGGTCAGCGGGTCGCCGTCGGCCAGCGGGTCGAGACCGACGAGTCCGACGGGTACGACGGCGTCATGCGGCTGGCCTTCTGCATGGACGGTTACCGCGAGCAGGTCGGGGTGGAGGTCCGCCAGGACGCCGACGGGGTGCACTGCGTAGTGCACGGCGAGGCGGACCTGGAGGCGGTGCGGGCCCAGGTCGCCCGGGTGCTGTCCCTGGAGCACGACGGTCGGGGGTTCGATGCAATCGGGGACCGGGATCCGGTGATCGGCCGACTGCAGGCGGTCGCTCCCGGCCTGCGTCCGCCGTTGTTCTACTCGCCGTACGAGGCGGCCGCGTGGTCCATCATCAGCGCCCGACGGCCGGCCACGCAGATGGCACAGGTCCGCGCCCGGCTCGGCGATCAGTACGGCCGGCAGTTCGAGCTCGCGGGCGAGCAGCTCGCGGCGCTGCCGACCCCGGAGGCGCTGCTGGCCGTCGAGGAGTTTCCCGGGCTCCCTGCGGAGAAGATCACCCGGCTGCACGGTGTGGCGCGAGCGGCTCTGGACGGCGTCCTCGACGTCGCGCGGCTCAAGGAGGCCGGCCCGGAACAGGCCCAGCTCGACGTCCAGCAGATCAAGGGGATCGGCGCGTTCTACAGCTCGCTGATCACGGTGCGCGCCATGGGCTGGACCGACATCCTTCCGGTCCAGGAGAAGATCGCCAGGGCCTTGACGGCCGAGTTCTACGACCTCGGAGCGGAGCCGACCGACGAGGACCTGGCGGCCGTGGCGGAGAACTGGCGGCCGTTCCGCACCTGGGTGGTGGTGCTGATCCGCGCGGCCAGCGGTCGGCTCCCAGCCGGGGACCAGCCTGGGGGTGTGACGCCCTGAAGGCCTGAACCTGACGGCCTACTGGTCATGCTCGGTCAGCCGGACGGGCCGGGATCCACCCCCCGCAGGGTGGAAGCGTCCCTACCGGAAGCAGAGCCCCGCCCGGCGGCGGTGTCCCGGACGGCCGCCGCGACCGCCGGCGCGACGGAGGCATCGAAGACGCTGGGCACGATGTAGTTGGCGTTGAGCTGTTCGTCGGTGACCACCTGCGACAGTGCCCGGGCGGCGGCCAACAGCATGTCGGTCGTGATCTCGCGCGCCCTGGCGTCGAGCAGCCCCCGGAACACCCCGGGGAAGGCCAGCACGTTGTTGATCTGGTTCGGTACGTCGGAGCGGCCGGAGGCCACCACCGCGGCGTACTGACGGGCCGCCACCGGGTCCACCTCCGGGTCGGGGTTGGCCAGCGGGAAGACGACCGCGTTGGCGGCCATCACCGCCAGGTCGGCCGGTTGCAGGATGCCGGCCGCACTCACCCCGATGAAGACATCGGCGTCGCCGAGCGCGTCCTTCAGGTCTCCGCTGCGCCCGGCCGGGTTGGTCCGCCGGGCAAGTTCCAGCTTGGACTCGGACAGCCGCTCGTCGTTCGGATCGAGGATCCCCTCCCGGTCCCACACCAGGACGTCGGTCAGCCCCGCTTCCAACAGCAGCGTGACGATGGCGGTTCCCGCCGCCCCGGCGCCCGCCACGACGACGCGCACCTCCGACAGTTGCTTGTCCACGACCCGCAGCGCGTTGACCAGCGCGGCGAGCACCACGATCGCGGTCCCGTGCTGGTCGTCGTGGAACACCGGGATCGACAACCGTTCGCGGAGCCGGCGTTCGATCTCGAAGCAACGCGGAGCGCTGATGTCCTCGAGGTTGATGCCGCCGAAGCCCGGGGCAATCAGCTCGACGGTGCGGACGATCTCGTCCACGTCCTTGGTGTCCAGGCAGATCGGCCAGGCGTCGATGTCGGCGAACCGCTTGAACAGCGCGGCCTTGCCCTCCATCACCGGCATCGCGGCGCCAGGGCCGAGGTCCCCGAGCCCGAGGACGGCGCTGCCGTCGGTCACCACGGCGACGGTGTTGCCCTTGATGGTCAGCCGGCGAACGTCGTCCGGATTGGCCGCCAGCGCGAGGCACACCCGGGCGACCCCAGGGGTGTAGGCCATCGACAGGTCGTCGCGGGTCTTGAGCTGGACCCGGGAGCGCACCTCGAGCTTGCCGCCCAGGTGCAGCAGAAACGTCCGGTCGCTGACCTTGCCTACCTCGACGCCCTCGACGTGGCGCAGCGCCTCCACGATCTCATCGGCGTGGGCTCCGTCGGCGGCCGAGCAGGTCACGTCCACGGTGATCGAGTCACTGCGGGACTCGGCCACGTCCACCGCTGTCACCACACCGCCGGCGACGCCCACCGCCGTGGCGATCAGGCCGATCACGCCCGGATCGAGGCTGGCGGTCATCCGCACCGTGATCGAGTACGACGCGCTGGTGATCAGGCCTCGTCCGGTCATCTGCTCTCCTCGCTCGATATCGGCGTCCATCATGCCGAGGTTCCACAAGACGCTTGACCACCATCGCCATACCGGGTATGCATACCGCGTACCTACGGCGGTCAGGGAGGTTTGGATGTCCATCCGGTACGGATTGCTGGCGCTGTTGCGCAAGGAGCCGATGTACGGCTACCAGCTGCGGGGGGAGTTCGAATCCAGCACCGGTGGGACCTGGCCGCTGAACATCGGGCAGGTCTACACCACGCTGGCTCGGCTCGAGCGAGACCGCTGTGTCGTCGCCGTGAACGACGCGGGCGAGGGCGACGGCGAGTCGCAGAAGACCTACCAGATCACCGAGCTGGGTCGCGGCGAGCTGCAGCAGTGGTTCGCCACCCCGGTTGAGCGGGCCCGCCGCCCCCGCGACGAGCTGGCGATCAAGCTCGCCATGGCACTGGTCGTCCCGGGTGTCGACGTCCGCGCCGTCATCCAGGCCCAGCGCACCGACACCCTGCGCGCGCTGCAGGACTTCACCCGGCTCAAGGTCCGCGCGGAGGACCGCGAGCTGTCCTGGCTGCTGGTCCTGGATTCGATGATCTTCGGCGCCGAGGCGGAGGTCCGCTGGCTGGACCATTGCGAGGCCCGGCTGGCCCGCTTCCGGCCGTCGGCCTCCACTGCGACCTCGACCGCCGCGACACGCAGCGCGGCCACCGCCGGGACCCCCGACGCCGTCAACGTCCGGTCCGCCGTCGATCTCCCGACCGCCGCCCGGCCGGCCGACACCGGTACCCGGAGCCGGCGATGACCCCCGACACCGCCCCGGTTCTCGACATCGCGCACCTGACCCGGGTGCACTCCTCCGGGCAGACCGCCGTCCACGCCCTGCGCGGGCTGTCCCTGTCAGTCTCCGCCGGTGAGCTGGTGGCCGTGATGGGTCCGAGCGGATCGGGCAAGTCCACCCTGCTCGCCCTGGCCGGCGGCCTGGACACCGCCACCTCCGGCCAGGTCCTGGTCGAGGGTGCCGACCTGTCGAGGATGTCCCGTGGACAGCTGGCCAAGTTGCGGCGCCGCTCCGTCGGCTACGTGTTCCAGGACTTCAACCTGTTGCCGGCCCTGACCGCCGCGGAGAACGTGTCGCTACCTCGGGAGCTGGACGGCGTGAGCACCCGGACGGCGCGCCAGGTGGCGCTGACCGCGCTGGGCGATGTGGACCTGGCCGAACTCGCCGACCGGTTCCCGGACGCGATGTCCGGCGGTCAGCAGCAGCGGGTGGCGATCGCCCGCGCGCTCGTCGGTCCGCGGCGGCTGCTGCTGGCCGACGAACCGACCGGCGCGCTGGACTCCGAGACCGGTGAGGTCGTCCTCCGGCTGATCCGGCGGCGCTGCGACGACGGCGCCGCGGGGCTGCTCGTCACCCACGAGGCACGCCACGCGGCGTGGGCCGATCGGGTGGTCTTCCTGCGCGACGGAGCGATGGTCGACGACACCGGGCGGGTCTCCACGGCCGACTCGCTGCTGGCCGGCGGCCTCTGATGGGCACTCCGACGAGCAGGTGCAACGAGTCAGCGCCGGAGCGCCTCGGCCCTGCTGCCCGGCGGGGCGCCCTTGACGCAACGGCGTGGTCGTGAGTCGGCACAGCTGGCGGGTGGCGCTGCGGATCGCCCGTCGGGAGGCCCGGCAGCACCGTGGTCGCAGCGCCCTGATCGTGGCGATGATCGCGCTGCCAGTCATCGGTCTCAGCGCCGCCGACATCGTCATCCGGACGTCCTCCCTGGACGGTCCCGAGATCGCCAGCCGAACGTTGGGTACGGCGGACCTCGGCGTCATCCGGGTCTCCGACCGGCCGATCACTCAGACGGCGTCCACGAGCCTGGACTACGTCACCGATGGGAACCCGCCTGCCGATCCCACGGTGGACCCGACCCTGCTGCCGGCGGGGAGCGTGAGCACGCCGTACGCAACGGGGTCGGTGCGGGTGTTGACCCGCGGCGGGGAACGTGATGCCTCCGCGGTCACGCTGGACAGCACCTCGCCGTTGACCCGGGGGATCATCGCCGTAATCGATGGCCGGCTGGCCCGGACCGCTGGCGAGGTCGCGATCAGCCCGACGATGTCCGAGCGGACCGGGGCGATGGTGGGCGGGCAGCTGAAGCTTGCCGTGGACGGCTCGGCGTACACCGTCGTCGGCATTGCCGCCGACCCGGACGCCACCACCGATGACACGGTCGTGGCCCAGCCCGGCGCGCTGCCGTTGACGGACTCCCGGTTCATCGATCCGACCGCCGACGTGCTGCTGGTCGGGCTGCCGCCGGAGACCGACGCCCTTGCGGTCGGCCGGTCCCTCAACGCGCGGGGGATCGCCGCCCGACAACGGTCCTGGCTGCTGGATCCACCACCGATGCCCCAGGACCCCCGACAGGTACAGCTGACTGTCGGCCTGACCGTGGTGACGGTGGGTTTGGCGCTCCTGCAGGTCGTGCTGCTCGCCGGCGCCGCCTTTGCGGTCGGGGCCAGCCGCCAACGCCGGGCGCTGGGCCTGCTGGCGGCCACCGGGGCGACCGGCCGTGACGTCGGCCGCAGCGTGCTCGCCGGCGGCCTGATCCTCGGCGGCCTCGCCGCGGTGCTCGGCGTGGCCGTCGGCGCGGCTCTGGCGTGGCCATTGGGCTCGGCGGTCCAACGGCTGCAGGGCGTGCAGTTCGGGGCCTGGCACGTCCGTCCGGCCGAACTCGCCGTCGTCGCCGCGCTGGGGCTGCTGACCGGCGTACTGGCGGCGCTCGCGCCGGCCCGGGCGGCTGCTCGGCAGGACCCGTTGCGCGCCCTCATGCAACGGCCGGACCCCCCACGCTCGGGTCGCCGGCTCACCGTCGGTGGCCTGGGACTGGCCGCGATCGGGTTGACGATCACGCTGTTCGGTTCCACCCGGCAGCCCTCGAACTACGCGGTCATCCTCACCGGCGCGGTGCTTGTCGAGCTTGGCTTCGTGCTGTGCGCGCCGGCCCTTGTCGGTGCCGCGGGCCGGCTGGCCCGCCCGTTGCCGGTCCCCCTGCGGATGGCCCTGCGCGACGCCTCCCGGCACCGCAGCCGCAGCGGACCCGCGGTCGCCGCGGTGATGGCCGCCCTCGCCGGTGTCGTCGCGCTGTCCATCTTCTTCGTCAGCCAGAACGCCGACGCCGCGAACAACTACATCCCGACCGCTCTACCGGGCCAGGTGAAGCTGGACTACTTCGACACCAAGAACCCCCTGGCGGCGATGCCCCCCACGCTGCTGAACTCCGTCCGGGCCGCCGTACCCGGCGCCACGCTGGCCTCCTGGCAACCCGTGCAGGCCCGTTGCGAAACCGCGGACTGCTCCACGTTCGCCTCCTTCACGCCGGAAAGTACGACGAACGCGGGCTTCCCACCGCAGCCGGTGATCGGCGACCCGGACGTGCTGCGGGCCGCGCTCCGGCGGCCCGACGCGTCGGCCGAACAGGCCCTGGCCCGCGGCGAGGTGGTCCTGCTGGTGCCGGGCTTCACCAAGGACGGCCAAGCCCTCCTGCAATTCGACCGGAGGTCGACCGACGGGTCCGTGCGGCCGGTGCGCAGTCAGCCGGTACGGGCCCGGACCTTCGCCGTACCGCAGTCGACCGCGCTGTCCCTCGCCGTGATGAACCCCCTGACCGCGGCAGATCTCGGCCTGACCGTCCTGGCCGGTCCCCAGTACCTGCTCGACCCGCCGCAGCCGCCCACGGCGGACCAGGTGGACCGGCTGACCACGCTGTCCGACGGGGGACAGGCGTTCCAGTTCTCCGTGGAGGCCGGCTACAACTCCCCGGCGGGGCCGGTCCTGCTGGCCCTGCTCGGCGCCAGCGTGGTGGTCGTCCTCGGTGCGACCGGCATCGCCACGGGGCTGGCCGCGGCCGACGGTCGCGCCGACCTCAGCACGTTGGCCGCGGTGGGCGCGGCGCCGCGGACCCGCCGGCTGCTGGCCATGTCGCAGGCGGCAGTGGTCGCGTTCCTCGGGGCCGTGCTCGGGGCGGTGGCCGGTTTCGTCCCGGCTGCTGCGCTGGTGTCGACCCTCGCCGGCTGGCCCCTCACGATCCCCTGGCTCCTCCTGGCGGGCACGTTGCTCGTGGTGCCGGCGCTGGCGGCGGGTTTCGCCGGTGTCCTGACCCGGTCCCGACTGCCGATGCTGCGCAGGACCGCGTGAGGGTGAATCCACCGGCGGCCCGCCGCCGGCTGCACCGGGTGATCCGGCAGGCCGTCCTTGAAGCCCGGCTGCGGGCGTTGGCGGCCGGTCGCGCGTCGGGTGAGTTGCCCACCCCGCCGGCACGCGAGCGGATCAGCCGAAGTCGAGGGCCGGGGGCAGCGCACCCTCCAGTTCGAGCAGCCAGCGCTTGACGGCAAGGCCGCCCCCGAACCCGCCGAGACCGTCCGCGGCGAGTACCCGGTGGCACGGCACGATCACCGGGATCGGATTGGCCCCCATCACCGATCCGACCGCCCGGGCGCCGAGGACCCCGTCGGCGTGGTCGAACGCGCCGCTGAGCCGGGCCAGCTCCCCGTACGTCGTCGTCCGCCCGTACCTGATCTGGCAGAGGGTCTGCAGGACCGTGCGCTGGGCCACCGTGAACAGGCTCCAGTCCAGCGCCAGCTCGAAGTCCTGCCGCCGGCCGACCAGGTAGTCGCCGAGCTGGGCGACGACCGGATCGGTGCGGGCGGTGTCGGTGACCACGGCGAAGCCGGTACGCCGGGCCGCGGCCCCAGGTTCGCCGAGGAACGTGACCAGCGCGACCCCGACGTCGGTGACCCCGACGCCGAGCCTCCTGATCGGCGGTGGCGCCGCAAGCTCGGCCCAGGCCAGCGTGTGCGCGCTGCTGACTGTGGGCGTCGTACTCACGGGCTCAGTCTGCCCCGGCATACCGACATCGGATCCGGTCCGACCAGCTGGCTGCGCCGTTCGGTTTCACCGCCCCGGCCGACTTCCGCGACGTGCTTGGCCTGGCTCACGTCGACGCGGGCGGTGGCTGGCGGATCTTCCGGACCGGGCCGAGCGAGATGGGCGTACACCCGACCTCGGGCGACGGCGGCCCGGACGAGAACTGGTCCACGACTCAGCACCACGAACTCACCTTGATGTGCGACGACATCGAGGCCACCGTCGCCGAACTCACGAGCCGGCCCCACCCACCCGACGGCGTACGGCCTCTGAGGCAGCGGCCCGGCGCGATCAGTCGTCGTGCTCGACAACCATCGTGGCGCCGCCGGTGGCGAAGTTGGCGACGTCTCCCGCCGCGTGCCCTCCGGTCAGGCCAGGGCTGGGCTGAGGGCCTCGGCGGAGGGGAAAGCACTCTGCGCCTTATCGGATCCGATACGCTTGGCCGGTGACCGCACCATCTCCCGACCTCGCGGCGGTCCTGCGCTCGGCCGCCCGGCTGCAAGGGATCGTCCCCGAGGCGGTCCTGGTCGGGGGCGCGGCGGCCGCGCTGCACGCCGGTCATCGTCAGTCCTTCGACCACGACCACGTGTTGGCCGACCTGGCCGACCGGTACGCCGACGTGCTCGAGGCGGTCGACGCAAGCGAGGGCTGGGTGACCAGCGTGCGGGCCAGCTCGCCGCCGCTGACGCTGCTCGGCTCGCTGGACGGCATCGAGGCCGGACTGCGCCAGCTGCGGCGGACCCGCCCTCTGGAGGTTGAGGAGGTACGAGTCGGTGACGAGGCGGCCCTGCGGGTCCCCACGTTGCCGGAGATGTTGCGCGTCAAGGCCTACCTCGTAGTCCAGCGCAACGTCGTACGGGACTACCTGGACACCGTCGCGCTCGCCGATCGGCTCGGCCCGAACCCGGCGGTGCGGGTGTTGCTGGGGATGGACGACTACTACGTCGACCGCTCCGGCGGCGCGGATTCGGTGCTCACCGCCCTGGTCCAGCGGCTGAGCGAACCCACCCCGCGCGACACCCGGACCACCCGCCAGCTGCCGGCCTACAAGGGTCTCAGCCCGCGCTGGCCCGACTGGGCTGCGGTAGTGGCGGCGACCCAGCGGCTGGCCGATGGCGTCGTGGAGGCGTTGGAGGCCGGGGATGCCAGCGCACAGGCGAGCACCCGGTGAGCCCGCTAGCCTTCCGCAACGTCCGCGCCGATCCGGCCGCCCCGGTCGAGAGCTGGCCGTACGAGGCCCTGGTGACGGCGATCGAGCGCGGCACGATCGGCGACTGGGTCCGGATCACCGCCGCGGTGGACCGGGAGCCGTGGGGTGAGGTGGCCCGGCAGGTGGAGGACTACCTGTCCTACGCCCGCCCGCCGGGGGTAACCGGGCTGCTGGAGCGGGCCGTGGCGCGAGCCCGGACCCAGGCCGAGCGGGCCGAACGCCGCCGGGTGGCGGCCGAGATCGGTGAACTCATCCAGGCCACCGGGTTGTCCCTGGCCGAGGTGGCCCGCCGGATGGGTACGTCGCGCTCGCGGCTGTCGACCTACCGGTCCGGGTCCGTCACGCCCTCGGCCGCGCTGCGGCTGCGGCTGCTCGACCTGGTCGACCTGGTCCGGCGAGAACGCAGCGCTCCGGGTCGTCAGGCGCCGGGAGCCAGCCCCACCGGGCAGGACACGCCGGTACCGCCGATCCCGCAGTAGCCCATCGGGTTCTTGTGCAGGTACTGCTGGTGGTAGTCCTCGGCGTAGTAGAACTGGCCGGCCGGGGCGATCTCGGTGGTGATCTCGCCGTATCCCGCCGTCCGCAGCCGCTCCTGGAACACCGCGCGGGTCCGCTGCACGGTCTCGGCCTGCGCCGCGTCGGTGGTGTAGATCGCGGAGCGGTACTGCGTGCCGGTGTCGTTGCCCTGCCGCATCCCCTGCGTGGGGTCGTGCCCCTCCCAGAACACTGCGAGCAGCTGCTCGTAGCTGATCACCGCGGGATCGAACACGACGAGGACGGCCTCGGTGTGCCCGGTGCGGGCCGAGCAGACCTCCTCGTACGACGGGTTCGGCGTGAAGCCGCCGGCGTAGCCGACCACCGTGCTGTACACCCCTGGGGTCTGCCAGAAGATCCGTTCCGCACCCCAGAAGCAGCCGAGCCCGAAGATCGCCGTCTGCATGCCGTCCGGCCACGGAGGCGTCGTCGGGTTGCCGTTGACGGCGTGCGTTCCGCGCACCTGGAGCGGCTGGCTGCGGCCGGGCATGGCGTCGTCGGCGTCGATGAGGGTCGTCTTTGCGCGGCTGAAGAGCATGAGTCCACCGTAGGTCGGAAGCTGTCGGTGCCAGTCGCTACCGTCGCGGTGCAGGCGCAGAGCCAACGACTGCGGGAGGTGGGCGATGACGACCGCGGACGAGACGAAGAACGACCAGCCCGTCGTGGTCATTCCCGATGCCGCGGCGTGGGAGGACTGGCTCGACGCGCACCACGTCGACCAGCGTGGGGTGTGGCTCAAGTTGGCCAAGAAGGGCGCGGCCGCGACGACCGTCACCTACGCCGAGGCGGTGGACGGGGCGCTGTGCTTCGGCTGGATCGACTCGCAGTCCTCGTCGTACGACGAGCAGTACTGGCTGCAGCGGTTCACCCCGCGGGGTCCCCGCAGCCGGTGGTCGGAGGTCAATCAGGGCAAGGTGGCGGCCCTCATCGGGGCCGGCCGGATGCGTCCGCCCGGTCAGGCCGCGATCGACGCGGCGAAGGCCAACGGACGCTGGGAGGCGGCTTACGCCCCGCCGAGCACGGCCACCGTGCCTTCGGACCTGAAGGCGGCGCTGGACGCGGACCCGGCGGCGGCGCAGTCCTGGGCGAGCTTGGACAAGACCAACCGGTACGCCGTGCTGCTCCGCATCCACGACGCGAGGAAGCCGGAGACCCGGGCCCGCCGGATCCGGACGTTCGTCGAGATGCTCCGGAGTGGGGAGAAGATCTACCCGTAGGCCGGGCCGGCGGCGTCCGCCGCACCAACGCGGCCCGGGTGCCGGCGCCTGCGCGGCGACCTGCCTCGCGGTCCGGACGGCCGGAGCAGCGCGACGGCGGCGCCGGTTCGCGCGGCGGGCCGGAATGCCTCGGCCCGGACGCTGCGGCCCACCGTGATACGCCGGTCGGCGTCGGCCCAGCGGCGGGCTAGCCAGCGGGGGACGAGCAGGTCCGCACGACGCAACTCCCGGGCGCCGAGCAGTCGGGACCGCACCGTCTCGGCCAACGCCCAGGGCGGGTTCGCGACGACCGTGAACGGTTCGTCGGGCAGCCGGAGCCGGATCAGGTCCACTTGCCAGATCTGCAGCGTCGACCCGGCGAAGCGGCGTCTCAGGGCCGCGGCGCGGCCGGGGTGCGCCTCGACGGCGATCACCCTTGCGCCGGTCCGCAGCAACGGTGCGGTCAGCGCCCCCGTGCCGGCGCCCAGGTCGAGGACCAGATCGCCCGGGCCGATGCCGGCCGCGGCGACGATGCTCGCCGCCACCCCCGGATCAAGCTGGTGATATCCCCACGGCGGTCCACGCTGTACCGCGGCCACGACGCACCAGGCAGCAACCCATGCCGGGATCGTGCTCGATCCCTCGCCGATCCGGCCAGCCATTTTCGGACCGACCCGGCCGGCCGG